>JBLHHN010000031.1:0-30044 GCA_047616785.1 Verrucomicrobiales bacterium | reverse complement strand
TCACCAAACCCTACGGTGATGCGGCGGAGAGTAATCTGAAGCTTAAGAGACAAGCGTTTATCCTTGGACTGAAAACCGTCTTCGAATTCAGGTGGGAACAGCTCCGGATGCGAAGCATAAACGTCCTTGAGCATCGCACGAAATTTAGGGAAATCATCTACAACGGCCTGATAGTCTGAAAGGGAAACGGGAATAATGATAGATCTTTTGAGAGCGACTGTTGCCGTGTAGGAGTGCGATTCTGCTGGCTTGTTATGGGGAATTGGAGACTTCATTGTTAGCTTTACTGAATACTAACAATGGCATCGGTCGCAACTTATAAGTTTTGTGAGCGCTATTAAATTAACGTTTTCTATTAGCATTGTACCCGAATTCCGGCAGAGTCAGAATTATTCCAGTCCGATTGGCGAGCTTTTGTAGCTCCCATAGCCATAGCCGCGTTCTTGGACTATTGCTCCCACCACAGTCTGCGGTGACCAATACTCATTTCGGTGTTCGATATCGTTTTCGGCCCATTCTGTTCCACCATTGTTGGATCGCACCTACTGCGAATTCAGCGGTGTCTTGACCGATTCCAACAGTAACACCAGCTTCGTTGGATTGGATATCATAGACTCCATAGGGAACCGCTTTCCCGAGTTCTTTGTCAGGAAAGTCATGGGTTTTCACTTTGATCGGATCCCCTTTGCGTCTGTAGGTTTTTCCAGGATTCTTCATGTTTCCAAGGGTTTCCTTCTTCTTCGTATCCACAGAGATGGCTGGCTCTCCGCATCGGCGCCTTATATTGACGCGGCGAGCAATGAACTCGAACTGCGCGTTTCGATCTGGTTGCTGCTTCCCCTCTACGGTCTTCCGATTCGACTGGAGGCTGTATCCTTTAGACTTCAAAAGACCTCCTACCGTCGTGCTACTGACAGAGAATCCCTGCATGCGAAGTTCGTCCGCCAATGACCGTGTGCTCTTGCACGTCCAGCGCAGTGGTGACATTGGATCCCCTCGAACGGTAGGTTCAAGCAATGCATCCAGAGCTTCGGAAAGTTCTGGTAGCTTATCTTCAAGAGATAAACGGCCACCGCCCGGCTTTCTTTGGCGTCCTGGTTCCAAGTCCTCTGGTGCCGCAAGTTCCGCAACGCCATTACGAATTGTTCTATCAGATAGACCAGTGGCAATCGAGACTGCGGACACGCCTTCCCATCCTATAGAACGCGCCTCTATAGCGGCCCACCGACGCCTTCCTCGCTCATCCAACTCAGGGAGCATCAAACGATACTTCTCACAAATTCTCTGGACTAGTTGTTCACTTGCCACACTTTCACTGTAGCAACTTATTTAACTATTTCTAATTAAATTCGGTAGTTTATTTCTTTGCAACGCCTAAGAGGCTAATGAGAGCGCACACGGAAGACGAGAAGCGGCCACAGCCCAACGTGATCAATATGCACCGCGATCCAGACTGATATCACCACAACTCCAGGACCAGCACTCTCCCGATAAGCAGCCGCCAGAACCTCGGCTACTGGGCACCCCCTCGTCATTCGTCAACCTCACCAAGTACGCCACAGGCATTCAGAAGAGATCCTCGTGCCCATCTTCCTAACAAAAGTGGACACCGAACTAATCCACCTTGATCCGTTTCTGGATCTTCTTCATGTCGCCCACCTTCACCCCGAAACGCGGTTCCTGAATGCCGTGATTCTTCATCAGCATCTTCTTGATGCTGTCGCGGCCCATCGATTCGAGTTCTGTGAGGATCTCGTCAGGGGTCATGGCTTTGGAAGGGGGTCGAGCACTTTGGCTCCTGGGACTCTTGCGATCAGTTCTGAGATGGTGTGATTGCCTATGTTAATGGATCTGAGTGACCACGGCTCGCCCGGTTTGACGTTCTGAGGCTGCTTCACCATGATAATGCATCCATCGAGAAACCCGATAAGGGCTTGGTCACGTGTGGTCGATGTGTTGTAAGGGCCTTCCATGATAATTGGCGTGCTGCCGGGAGCAGAATCCGTTAGTCCGCTCACATAAGACCAGCTGCCTTCGAGTTCGTAGGGATCAGGAAAGATCATTTGCAGAGCAGCGTTCGAATCGATCTCGGCATCTGGGTATTGTCCACCGGTCTCTCCGGAATACATGATTAGTGCAGTGATGATTTCACCGGCCTCTTTGCTCAGCGGATCGATTCGGGTGGGCACAGGCATCAAAAACTGGACGAAAGCGAAGACAAGGATTGTCACGATCAGCGCCAAGATCCAAACAATCGCGATTCGAATCCGCATGGATGCTAGGTTGAGCGCGCTAGAAGTGTGCGGAGAGGCCCAAGTTAAGGACGTGGGCCTTGGGGTAAGCGGCTCCTGGGGTGACGCTGTCATTGCCTTGCATCACATAGCGCTCATAGCCGACATCCATGGAGAGCCAATCGGTCGGACGGTAGACGAGTTTGAGCCCGTAGGTGTGGGCATCGAATCCAGAGACGCGGTAGTCGGCAGAGTAGAACGGCGCACGGCCAGTGCGATCGTCATTGGGCGTGATCGCGACGTCATCGAGATTCGTGTAGTAGTAGTCGGCCTGTCCTTGATGGTAGAAACGGTAGTAGGGGGAGAGGACGAGAGTGTCCCCCATCTTCTGATTCCACTCGACTGCCAACGTGTGGGCGCGGATGCCAGCATCATCTTGGAAGAGCCGGTAGGACGTGTTGATGCTCCCATTGAGAGGTTCGACGTATTGTAAGAGCCCCAAGCGGAAGACGAGACGGACGCGTTCATCGGGCCGATTCTCGAAGTAGGGGATGTCTTCACTGAAGGGTGGGAAGCCGGGGATGTTGAACGTTTCGCGCTGGCTGATGCTTTTGTAAGGGTCGCCGAGATAGCCTCGTGAGTATCCGAATGTGAAATTCGCTTGGAGGATGGTCTTGGGCGTGAGCAGTTGAGTGAGACCTAGTCCGAGATCGATGTTCTCCTTCTGGCGAGCGCCTTGAAGTGGGATCGCGGTATTGTCATCATCGTTGTAGGCGAGGCCTATCTGAAGGGTCGTGTTCTGAGCATTGAATTGGTGCTCGCTGCGCAGTGCGAATCCGTCGGAGATGTAGTCGTCCTCTTCACTGTAGGCGTATTCGAAGGTCACGGAATGATTCTCTCCCAGACCTTTGGTGGCCGAGAAGATGTAGGCCCACCGTTGGTCTTCGACTTCGGACAACTGGATCTCGCCAGGGTTGTTTGGATCCATCAAGCCGGTGGGGCTTGCTCCGGTCATGATGTTGGTAAGGATCTCGCCGGAGAAGGTGATGTCATAGGGTAGGCTCGTTTCCAACGAAACGGCATGGGAAGGGATCTCCATGCGACCGTCGTCTTCGCTGTAGATCTGAAATTTGTAGCTCAGGGAGTTCTCTCCTTCGGCGAACGTGGTGACCCGAGCGAGAAGCAGGTACCCAGAGAGAATGAGGGGGAGGGCTTGCTTTCTGAGGGGGTGGATGTGTTTCATAGGGGCGTGTTGTGATGAGGCCGGATGCTGGCGAAAAGATCAATGCCTTCGTGTGATAGAAATCTCCTCGCCCTTGTGGATGCCTGCCCTAAACTACGCGGATGAAGCGAGCGATCTTCTTTTTAATGACGGCCACGTCCGTGCTGGGGCAGGCTTACAATGACTTTGATCTGGAGCCGCACAATTATTATACGGCTGATCTGAAGGATCCTATGTCGACCTGGCTTGCGCGTTTGCAGAAGTCAGAGATCGAGGTCAAGGAAGAGAATGGCAAGCCCCTGCTGCAACGCATGCTTGAGGATCTCAAAGTACCTGTTTCGTCTCAGGTGCTCGTGTTTACCAAGACGAGTTTGCAGCGTCGCGTCGTGAATCCGCAGAACCCGCGCGCGATCTATTTCAATGAAGATGTCTATGCGGGGTGGATGCCGAATGGGCGAATCGAGATCACGAGCATGGACCCAGATGTTGGCGGGATCTTCTATTTTCAACGACCGCTCGATGAACCGAACCGACCGCTCTTTCGTCGCGAGGAATCGTGCCTCGGATGTCATGCGGGGTCGGCGACGAGTTTCTTGCCAGGGCTGCTAGCGCGATCTGTCTTTCCTGACGAGTCCGGGAATAGTTTGAAGAGTATCAGGACGTTTGAGAGGGTCGGGCATCAAGTGCCCTTCGATCAACGTTGGGGTGGGTGGTACGTGACCGGGCATCATGGAAAGGCCCGTCATCTTGGAAACGCACTTGCCACAGGTGGAAGATCTCATCCCGTCTTGCTTGCGGATAGGAACGCGAATAGGGAATCGTTAGACGATTTCTTTGACGCGGATGTGCATTTGCGTCCTGACAGTGATGTCTTGGCCATGCTCCTTCATGATCATCAGATCAGCATGCATCATTGGATGATGGAAGCGCATCACCGCGTGCGGCAAGAGTTTTACGATGCCAAGATCGAAGGCAAGACGCGCGAGGATCTCCAGAAATTGCCGGCTGATGATGACCATGCGGATCTACAGAAATGCGTGAATCGCTTGATGCGCTATTTGCTTTTCGCCGATGAGGCTTCGTTAGGCGATGAGGCGTGGAAAGATTTGGGGGACTATCGCAAGGATTTCCTAAGCAATCGTAAGCAGGATGCGCAGAGCAGGTCGCTCAAAGACTTGAGATTGCAGAATCACATCTTTCAGTATCGTTGCAGTTACATGATCTATTCCAAGGCCTTCGCGGCGTTGCCGGTGCCTTTGAAAGAGGAAGTTTATCATCGCCTGCATGCTATCCTGACTGGCGATGTCGAAGGCTTCGGCTACTTGCCTGCAGGAGAGAAGAAAGCGATCTATGAGATTCTCACGGCGACCTTGCCGGAAGCCGCGGCTTATTGGGGTAAACTGGCGGCCGGTTAAGGTGTGGCCCGTTCGGAGTAGGTTTCTAGATCAAACTCCGGATAGGTATACTGCCAGACCCAATCGCCTTTCTCACGATCTTTCATTGGAATGCCTCCGTCGTCCACTTCATTCACGCCGATCGAATAGAGGACAGGGGTTTTGTCTTCCTTGAGTTTGTAAATGACGTCGGCTGGAGTGGTGAATGAGACAGGATATTGGCCGGTGACGATGTATGTCTGCTCTAGCGTGATCGCCAAGTTCGCGAGTTTGAGGGAAGCCTGTGAGTGAAAGGAAGAGACGGTTGCTCTGGACACTATGGGCATGCCGACGACAGCGAAGAAATCGTAGGGATGGGGGAGCGTCTTGAAATAGCGTGTCTGTCGTCGACTCAGCTCATCACTGAGTTCATTTGACTTCTGGTAGGAAATGGTCGTCGCGAGTTCGCCGTCTGGGTAGAAGCAGAAGTCGTCGAGCATTCGCGCGTAGGTGACCATGTTCTGGTAGATCCAACCACTGGGAATGTATCTGGCGCTTATAGGCATGCCAGAACCAGGTGGAATGGCAGTGCTGCCGTTCGCAAGCTTTTCCAGGAAGCTGAGCATGGCAGCGCGATCTTCATATAGGTGTTGGCGATAGCTTTCGGCGGGGTTCCAAAGGTTGAGCTCTTTTTGAATGTCTTGAAGTTGGGCTTCGGACCAGGCATGGGTTTGCAAGCCCTCCCACAAAAGTTGTAGGTTTCGCTCAGTCATGTTGAGTTGTGTCATAGCCACAAGCAGCGTCGGAGCGGCTTCAAGGTGACGTGTGAGTCGAAGCGATGTGAGAAGATCGGCCGCTGATCGGTCTGGCTGATCAGGAATATGGGCGAGTCCTCGAAGGGTGAATGATAGTGCCACTTTACGAAGGACGAGCTGTGGGACCGACATCTCGAAGCCCTTCGCGTACTCGAGATCGAATCGGCAGCGAGGGCGCTTGGCGGCCTCGGCGATGATCTTCAAGAGTTCTTCCTTCTCTTGGTAGAATTCTATCAAAGATGTTGGAAACGCATCATTCGCTGATCGTTCTGCTTTCTCGAAACCTACTGACAAATCCCAAAGCTGTGCAGCCCGCCATCCGAATGATCTGAACCCGCTGTTGGGGAGTTCTAGCTCGTCCATCCTGACCAAGTCGAAACCTGGATACTTCGCCATGTTCTCTTCATCTGGAATCTCTGGTGGGATGAGGTCTTTCCAAAGCACCTTGGCCCCGCGTGCTTGTTGTTCGGCGAGGTAGTTGTCCCAGGCCTTCTTGCCGCGAGCGTCTTCGAGAAGTTTGCCAACGACCAGTCCCAGCATTCCCAGCCCGAGCAGAATGCCAGCTATCCGAAGAAAGCGAATGCCGGCGCTGGGCTTTGCCTTGGCCATGACTACGTGAATTGCAGCTTCGAGAGCATGGCATAGACGCCGCCTGCTTGTTCTGTCAGAGATTCGTGGGTGCCGGTTTCGATGACTTCGCCATTCTTGACGACGAGGATCTGATCGGCTTGGCGGACGGTGGCCAGACGATGAGCGATGATGATTGAGGTTCGATTCTTCATCAGTTCTTCGAGCGCTTGCTGCACTTGATGTTCGCTTTCGGAATCTAACGAACTGGTGGCTTCGTCGAGGATGAGAATGGCAGGATCAGCAAGGATGGCGCGAGCGATGGCGACGCGTTGGCGCTGACCACCTGACAGTTTCACACCGCGATCGCCGACCAGGGTGTCGTAGCCGTCGGGGAATTGCTCGATGAAATCATGCGCGTTGGCTTTCTTCGCGGCGTCCATGATCTCGCGGGAATTGGCACCGACACGCCCGTAAGCGATGTTCTCTTTGATCGTTCCGCCGAAGAGCAGGACTTCCTGAGGCACCATGGCCATCTGACTGCGTAAGTAGACGAGAGGGTAAGCGCTCGCGTCCTTGCCATCAAAGCGGATGTTTCCCGAGACTGGATCATAGAGCTTGAGGAGAAGCGCAATGACAGTCGACTTGCCAGCACCGCTGGGACCGACGATGGCGACACGTTGGCCGGCCTGACATTGAAACGAGAGTCCTTTCAAGACAGGATGGTCGGCACGACTCGGGTAGGCGAAATGGACATTGTCCATGGCGACCTCGCCCCGAAGTTTCCCTTCTGGAATGTCGCTGGGCATGGAGACAGGTTCTGGTTTCTCGCCGAGGATTTCGCGTACGCGCTCGGTGGCGCCCACTGCTTTCTGGACCTGACTGATGGCTTCAGGCAAAGAACCTAACGCACCACTTAAGAAGACCGTGTAGAGGATGAACGCGAAGAACTGCTCCGAGGAAAGGCCTCCCTGATCGACGGGCAAGGCTAACAAACCGGCGCCGTACCAAACGACGAGAGTCACGACTCCGAACATGACGAAGATGATGAAGGAAACGAAACTGGCCTTGTAGCGTGCTGTGCGTAGAGCGGTCTCGAGAAATTTCCCGATAGTGCTCTGGTAACGATTGATCTCGTAGTCTTCGTTGTGAAACGCTTTCACTTCTGTGATGCTCTGAAGAGTCTCTTCGACAATCACATTACTCTCGGCCATCTGGTCCTGGGCGAGCTTGGATTGTCCACGGATACGTCGGCCCACGAGAGCGGTGGCAATGATGACCACGGGCAGACAAGCGAGCATGAACATGCTCAGTTTCAACGACGTGATGAAGATCATGATCATGCAACCTAACAAGGTCATGATCTGACGAAGCATCTGTGGTGTCGTCGTGACGAGCGTGTCGCGAATGAGGCTGAGATCCGCGGTGAGACGGCTAGAGAGTTCACCGACGCGGTGTTCGCCATAGAAACTCATGGGCAGGCGGACGAGTCGTGCGTAGACGCGCTTGCGAAGATCTGCCAGCGCGCTTTCACCCGCTTTAGCGAACCAGTTGATCCTGAAGTAGGCGACGACCGCTTGAATGCAGAGAACGATGGCCAGCGTGAAGGCGATCTTGTCGCGTCGTCCTAAGACTTCATTCACATCGACGGCTTTGGTATCGCCGCTGTTCATCATGGAGCCGCCGACGAGCTCGCCCATGAGTCTGGGAAAGAGCAAGATGAGGAACGTCGTCGCGCAAAGGGCGATCAGCGCGGGGATGAAGTACCGATTGTAAGGCGTGAGGCAACTGAACAGTTCCCACGCGCCGCGCATGAGTGAGGTGCCTTCCTTCTTGTTAGACTTGGAGTCTCCTGACATGATTCTATTTCAAATGGCTACCAAACGGAGCCGACGTCCCATTCCTCCATGAGTTCACTGGGCAACTCGGTGAGGAAATCCGAGGGCCGTTGATAGTAGTCGTCCGACCGTCCGCGACCGCCGGGGCGGAACATCGGATGAAGGAGGTAAAGTTGATCGCAAGCACGGGTGACTGCCACATAGAACAGGCGACGCTCTTCTTCAAATGAGTCCGCATTGAAATCTTCCACTTCCAGCGCCCGCTGGCTGGGAAACATCCCTTGGGTGAGCCAGATGATGAAGACGACAGGCCATTCCAATCCCTTGGCTTGATGCACACTTGAGAGCACGATCTTGTCATCGTCCTTGTCTTGATCGTGTTCCGAATTGGTCTCCAAAGAGAGCTTTGTTAGAAACTCATCCAGAGTGGCGAACTGCTCGCTGTAGCGTTGGACTTGGTCGATGTCCTGCATCCGCTGTTCATAGTTGGGGAACTCGACTTTGGCAAAGTCGTCATACATGCCACCCAAGATCGATTTGATCATCTTGGCAGGAGAGACGGGCTCGTGATCCTCGACCAGTTCATCCAGGGTGTAGGCGAGTTGTTCCCAGTCTTTCTCGGAGCGAGGTGGGACTTTGAATCCTAACAAGAGCTTGGAAAAGCTCTCTGGCAGGGGCTCCTCGTTAGAGGAAGCTTCACAGCCTAACCAGGTTCGCCAGAGTTTGTCTGCCGTGACATCGCCGATGCCGGTGACCAGTTTGAGCATGCGCTTGAAGGCCACTTCGTCTCGACGATTGGTGATGAAACGCATGAAAGAGCTGACGTCTTTGACATGTGCTTGCTCGAAGAAACGTGGGCCACTGGTGAGCTTGAACGGCAAGGAACGCTGCGTGAGTTCCATTTGCAGCTCCATGGAATGGTAGTGCGCCCGGTATAGCACGGCCACATCACTGTAGGCGATGTCTAACTCATCGACGATCTCCTCGATCCTGGAGCCGATGAATGCGGCCTGTTGGTTAGGATCCGAAACCTGAATCTGTGCGGGGAGAAAGTTCTTGGATTCGCGAGCGGGAACGAGCGTCTTCTCGAACTGATGGACGTTGGCACTGATCGACTCATTGGCTAACTGAAGCACCTCTGGCACACTGCGGTAGTTCGTCTCGATCTTGTGGATCACACTGCCAGGGTAGCGCTGACCAAAGCCCATGATGTTGCGGAAATCGGCGCCACGCCAGGAGTAGATCGATTGCGCGTCATCACCGACCACCATGAGGTGACGATGTTTCGCGGCAAAGAGATCGATCATGCGCGACTGCACGGGATTGGTATCCTGATACTCATCGACGAGGACCGCGCGGAACTTGTCTTGGTAGCGTTCGCGCACTTCCTGGTGATTCTCTAAGAGCTTCAGCGTCTTGCAGAGAAGGTCATCGAAGTCGACGGAGTTGGTGTCCATCTTCTTCTTTTCATAAGCTTTCTGCAGCTTCTTGATGTCCTCGAAATATTCTTCCACTTGCAGGTAACGCTCGTGCAGCACGTCATCGATGGGGCGATCCAGATTCTGTGTGATGCTGAAGATATCGCCAAGGACAGAGGCCTTGGGAAAGCGCTTGTCGGTGTCTTTGCCTGTCTTGGCGAGACCCGATTCCTTGCGCACTTGAGAGAGGAGACTGTTCTGGTCCTCCCGATCCATGATGGAGAATCCTTTGGTGTAGCCTAGCAGTTCACCATACCTGCGGAGGATGCGATTGCCCACCGAGTGAAACGTGCCTCCCCAGATGCCATGCACATCATTGGGAACTATCTGACCGACGCGCGTGAGCATCTCGCCTGCGGCTTTATTTGTGAAGGTGAGCAGAAGGATGTGATGAGGCTCGTAACCTTTCTCTAATAAATAGGCCACCCTATAAGTGAGCGTCCGAGTCTTGCCGCTACCGGCACCCGCAATGACGAGCGAAGCACCCGGCTCTGAGACGACTGCCGCCAACTGCTGTTCATTGAGCAGCGAGGGGAAATCGATCGTATCCGCCGACGGATTTCTCGGCGCTCCCTTGATCGTGTAACTGCGAGCCATCTAAGATTTCGAATCGATCTCTGCGACGTGCGATTTGTAATCTGCGAGTTCTCCTCGGACAACGGGCAAGAGGAAGTAGAGCCCGATGATATTCGGCACGGACATGGCAAAGATCATGGCGTCTGAGAAATTGACGACGTTTCCAAGGCTCATGGCAGAACCGATGACAATGAAAACGCAGAAGATGAACTTGTAAGCGAGATCCATGAACTTGCTCTTGCCGAAGAGGAAGGCCCAGGCCTGCATGCCGTAGTAGGACCACGAAATCATGGTCGAGAAGGCGAAGAGAATGACCGTGACGGAGAGCAGCATCTTGAACCAAGGCACGACCGTTTCAAAGGCTGCTGAGGTGATGGCGACCCCTTCGATGGGTAATCCATCTGCTCCTTGCATGGTGTAGGTGCCAGTCACGATGATGGCGAGCGCGGTCATCGTGCAGACCACGACGGTGTCTACGAAAGGCTCGAACAATGCGACGAGGCCCTCGCTGGCTGGCTTGGTCGTTTTCACCGCGGAGTGGGCAATGGCGGCGGAGCCGACGCCGGCTTCATTGGAGAAGGCCGCGCGTTTGATGCCTAACAACATGCAACCAATCAATCCGCCGCCGACAGCTTTGGGATTGAAGGCTTCGGTAAAGATGCTGGTGATAGCGGCTGGCAGTTTGTCAATGTGCAAGAAGATGACGGTGAGAGTCGCGAGGATGTAGATGCCGCACATCAGGGGCACTAACTTAGATGTCACATTGGCGATGCTCTTGATGCCTCCAATGATCACGGCACCAACAATGACGGCAATGACGAGACCAAAGATCCATTTCTGACTGGCGAGGAATGAATCATCTCCGGCGAAGGCATCGATGAATTGGTTCGTGGCGCTGTTGATCTGGAAGATGTTGCCTCCGCCAAAGGAACCGCCGATACACATCACTGCGAAGAACATGGCGAGGATCAATCCAAGCTGACCTTGCCCACGTTCTTTGAATCCCTTCGAGAGGTAGCGCATGGGACCGCCCATGACTTTGCCGTTCTCATCGATGTCACGATATTTCACACCCAAGGTGCACTCGACGAACTTGGAGGTCATGCCGAAGAGTCCCATCAGGATCATCCAAAAGGTGGCTCCTGGGCCACCTTGCTGAACAGCGATCGCGACACCTGCGATGTTGCCAAGACCGACCGTTCCTGACAAAGCAGCGGTCAGCGCTTGGAAATGGGTGATCTCGCCAGGATCGGTTGGCTTGCTATAGCGGCCCTTGATCGTTTGAAAGGCCAAGCGGAACGAACTGAGATTGACGAATTTGAAGTAGAACGTGAAGAAGATGGCCGCGAAAGCCAGCCAGACGAGAACAAGTGGCACTTTGATGTCTCCCACGGGGACGGCGAAGAAGACAACATCGGTGACCAACTTGGTTGGTTCTGCCATGATGTCGTTGATCTGCTCATCGATCGAGAGCGCCTCCTTCGGAGGAGCGGCTTCTTCCTGCCCTAATGCGAGATTTCCACCCGCCATGCAGGCGAAGAGGGAGATGATGAGGGCGAGAAAGAGACTCTTCGATGATTTCATGGGAGCGAAAGGAGGCTGGTGTCGTTTCGTAGCAATCCCTTTGCCGCATGGCAACCTTTCATCACCTGATTTCGGTTTGGCAGATAGCGAATGGCCTGTGATAAACCGGAGGCTTATTTGTAATCGCATTTGCTCGTGCTGAGGCCTAAGGTCTCCCAATGCAAAGTTTGAACCCTAAGATTATCATCGCCGCCATCATCGGATTTCTCGTCCTGGCGTGTTTGTCCACCGCCTTTTACACCGTTCCGGCCGAGGCCGTGGGTGTCGTCACCCGGTTTGGGAAGATGAACCCGGAGTACTCTCAGCCCGGTCTTCATTTCAAAATGCCGTTTGGAATCGATGAGGTCGATCTCGTTTCCGTGAAACGTCAGCAGAAACAGGAGTTCGGCTTCGGCACAAGTGGAGCGACGAATCAGTATCAGTATTCACTGGGCGCGGGTGCGCAGAATGACGAGAAGAGCATGATCACGGGGGATAGAAACGAGGCGACAGTGGAGTGGGTCATCCAGTATCGCATCGATCGTCCTGACGATTACCTCTTCCGCGTGCGTAATCCTGACGCTACTTTGAGAGATGTGTCAGAGTCGGTCATGCGTGAAGTGGTGGGAGATCGCACGGTCGACGAAGTGCTGACTGTGGGACGACAGCAGATCGAGACCGCAGCCCTCGAGAAGATGCAAACTCTAGCAAATCGCTATAAGCTTGGGCTTCGCATCGACCAGGTCCAGTTGAAGAATGTGAATCCACCGCCTAAAGTGCAGCAATCATTCAACGAAGTGAACAAGGCCCAGCAGGAGAAAGAGCAATCTATCAATGAGGCTTGGAAAGAGAACAACAAAGAGGTGCCAAGGGCCAAAGGATTGGCAGACCAGGAGATCAGCCAAGCGGAAGGTTACGCTGCTGAGCGTGTGAATGAGGCTGAGGGTGATGCTGGAAAGTTCATCGCCGTTTTCGAGGCATTTCAGAAGGCCCCGGAGGTGACGAAACGGCGGATGTATCTGGAGACCCTCGCTGAAGTGGTACCAAAGCTTGGAAGCAAGATCATCATGGACGAGGACGCGAAACAGGTCTTGCCGCTGCTCCAACTCTCCAATCAGAAGAATTAATCCTAGACTAACGAAAACTTAATCAATCATTGATATGAAACAAGCCGCTTTTGTTATCTTCGCCGTCGTCTTCGTCGCCATCGTCTTGGTGGTCTCAGGATCTATGTATCGAGTGCATGAGAAAGATCAGGTCATCATCACAGAATTCGGGAAGCCCAAGGGCGATCCCATCGTTGAGTCGGGTCTTAAGTTCAAGGTCCCGTTCATTCAGGACGTCAATCGCATTGATAGGCGGGTGTTAGAGTGGGATGGCCGTCCGAGTGAGATGCCGACGAAGGACAAGCTCTACATCATGGTCGACACCTTCGCGCGCTGGCAGATCAGTGATCCTTTGCAGTTCTTCCTCCGCTTGCGAGATGAACGTAGTGCCCTATCGCGCCTTGATGACATCCTAGGGAGTGAAACGCGCAACGCTGTGGCCAAACACGATCTCATCGAGATGATACGTACCACGAAAGATCGTGAGGTCCAACAGCCAGAGAAGATTGAGGGATTCGAAGCGGCGCGAGGGAAGGGGATCAGTGAGTTGGAGCCCATTTCCAAAGGTCGCAGTGTGATAGAGTCGGATATTCAGGAGAATGCGAAAGGTAAGTTGGCCGAGTTTGGTATCGATTTGTTGGACGTGCGTTTCAAACGTATCAACTACAACAACGATGTCCGTAATCAGATCTATGAGCGCATGATCAGTGAGCGTGAACAGATCGCTGAGCTCTTCCGTTCTGAAGGTGCAGCTCAGGCCGCACGGATCGAAGGTAGCAAGGAACTGGAAATGAAGAAGATCCAGTCGGAGGCGTATAAGAAGGTGCAGGCGATCCGTGGTGAAGCGGATGCTAGGGCTGTCGAGATATACGCGCAGGCCTACAATTCCAGCCCCGCGGCAGCGGAGTTCTATGAGTTCACCAAGACGATGGAGACCTACTCAGAAATTCTAGGGCAAGATACCACGGTCATTCTTTCGACTGAGAGTGATCTCTTCAAATATCTCAAGACGATGAACCCGACCCCATCCGTAGCCCCCTCGGTGCCTTCGTCAGTGCCTAACTTCTAACAATCATGTGAAACAAATGCTTATGAATGACAAAGACCGCCGATTGGAAGCAACCGAGACCATTTGGAAACATGGCGTCGTGATGTTGGTCGCGAGCATCCCTTTTGTGTTCTTGGCCAAACTTATTCTATTGCCAGTCTTCGTCGTTGTCCTAGCAGCTCTGTCCACGATGTGTGTCTGGATGTTCGGAGGCTCAAAGCCGGAGAAGGCTCTGAACAAGCGTCTCGCGGAATTGGAAGAGCGCCTGATGAACGTTGAAACGATGTCCCGAGTGGAGATGCAGATGAATTCCCACCAGGGATCGTAGCAGGAGCCTACGAGCTCGAGGCTAGAATTGTTTGACCGGCGTGCCGGGCATAGAGGCTGCCGATTTGGCTGCGGATAGGATGGCTTGGGCATCCCTTCCGACGTCAGCGGACACGAGAGGCATCAGAGGCATGTCGTTATCCAATGCCCATGTCAGATGGGCTGTGGCATGCCGTTGGTGTCTGGGAATTTCTAGATCGAGAATCGCTTTCCCCTTGGGGTTGGTGCTGTCAGCAAGCGTGAGCGTTCCATCTTCTATCGTGTCTGCGATCAACGTGCCTTTCTCGCCATAGAAGATGGATTGATAGGATGTTAGATCACCTTGTTGGATCCACGAAGCTTCCGCCAACGCAGATGCTCTAGGATAGTTCATGAGGACCACGGCGTTATCGTCTACTCTCAGGTCGACTTTGATGTCATTTCCAGACCTGGCCTGGACTCCCGTCGGCATGCCCAAGATCGTTCTGGCAAGCACACAACCGTAGCAGGCGTAATCGATCAGAGCTCCGCCGCCGTTGAGTCTTTCGTTAAAGAGCCAATCACAGAAATACTCACTGCAGCCCATTTCTCGAGGGCCTGCATGGGCTGCTCTATACTTGACTTGCCAGACGTGTCCGATATCTCCCGCATCGATCATTGCCATCGCCTTGAGGAGAGGGGGGGACCAGGCGAATGGCCAATTCACCATCAGGCGGACGCCCTGCTCCTTGGTGACGCGATGGGCTTCTTCGGCGCCCTCGAGGTCAGCGCCTAACGGCTTCTCGATCATGACATGGAGGCCGCGTTTGGCGGCCATGACGGCGAGAAACGCGCTCACTCGATTGTTTGCAAAGATGTAGGCGATGTCAGCCTCTACAGTCTCTAACAATTCGTCATAATCGGCGTAGGTCGCACATTGAAATCGTTGACGCGCTTGACTGAGAAGTGGCAAATGAGGGTCTGCAACGCCGACAAGTTCTGCATGCGACGAGCGGCGAACGTCCTGAAGGTGCGACCACACATGGTCATGGTGCAATCCAAGAACCACGACTCTGTAACTTGTTGTGCTCATGAACCTTGAAGCATGAGTCCATTGTGGGCACAGGTCAAGCGTGCTGGCTAGGTCTTAATAGGAAGACTAACTAAATTGATTTACAATGCAGATTGGATCCTCAATGTGTAATTTCACGGCCTACGTTCGTGTCTGTGATCGACTTGTTTGTTGGATTGACGGGCGCGATAAGTCAATGTGTTATGGTTCTTATGCCAGGGCGTATGGTTCTTATCTCACAGGGAAATAGACGGTGGTGGTATGATCGTTGTCAGAAACGGTTTCAGGATCACTGTTGTAAACTTCGAACGGTGGGATCGTCTTACTTTGTAGGAAGATCTTGTTCCGTCCTCGGAAAATGCCAGCAGACCAAGCATTTCCAAGATGCTTGTAGGAGCCCGTGTGCTTGATGGGGAAGGCTTGGCAGCTGGCCCTTTCGCCTGAGATAAAACCAGAAGGAAGGAACGTGGGAATGGTCTCTAACGGAATGGCAAACGTGTAGTCCGTCGTTCCTTTGATCACATTCCAATGATGGTAGATGGAGAACGGAGGACCAGAAGTGGCAGCGTTGGAATCGTCTATCCACGCCTTCACTTTGGCGATATCGTGTTTCATCGCTGGGCCTATATCGGCGATGGCGCATTCAGTGCGAACACCTACGAAAGATGTCCCTTTGATCTCCTGGATACCTGGGAATTCAAGGGTGGACGGGACACTGCCCGTTTCTACATAGTCCTTGAGCATGCGAAGTCCCCGCTCGTAGTCCATCCCGATGAGCAAGGTCATCATGCCTTTTAAAAAGAACTGAAAGAATGGCAGTTTGCTGTCCATGGCCCAGGTCACGTGAGTGCCGCCGTCTTTCTCCTCCAGAGCGAAGGTGACCTTTACCTGAGATTTCCATGGATGGATGAATGTTAGGTCGTGGTGGATGGCTTGCGGCTTGTCTTCGCTGGAGATGGCCATGTTTCCAGAGCCCACCACTTTGCCGTCCCACGCATACTGACGTCCATCGTCCGCAAAGGTGACTTTGCACTCGGGCTCGGTGACCAGCCAAGGTGACCAATGAGGCCACTGGCGAAAGTCATGGATGACGGCGTAGACTTTGGTTAGTGGTGATGCGACGTCTATGGACCGTTGAACTGAGATCTTTGGCATAGCCCAGAGAGGTTACCTGAATGGTCATGGATACGGCAAGTTATTAGGTGACTTCCCCGGCGGCATTGCAGATAAAGTGAAGCATGTCTCCATCGTCTTTCTCCAATCGTCGTCAGTTTCTCAAAGCGGGTGCAGGGTTCGCTGCGGGCGTTTCTTTGCCGTCTGCGTTTGGCGATCATCACGAGGGCAAGAAACTTGGCTACGCGCTGGTTGGCCTTGGTGGGTTGAGCACCAATCAGATCGCGCCTGGCCTGTTGGCGACGAAGCATAGCCGCTTGGCGGGTATCGTCACTGGTACGCCTGAGAAAGAGAAGATTTGGGCGGAGAAATACAACATACCCAAGAAGAACATTTACAATTACGAGAATTTCGATTCGATTGCGGACAATCCTGACATTGATGTGATATACATCGTGTTGCCGAATTCCATGCATAAAGAATTCACGGTGCGCGCTGCGAAAGCTGGGAAGCATGTCCTGTGTGAGAAGCCCATGGCGACCAGTGCGGCGGATTGTGAAGTGATGATTGCCGCATGCGGGGAAGCCAAGCGGAAGTTGGCCATCGGATACCGGTGCCAATTTGAGCCGAATCACCAGGAGTGCATGCGGTTGGCTCAAGAGAAGACCTTTGGTGATCTCAAGATGATCGATGCTGGATTTGGTTTTCGTATTGGCAACCCGGACCAATGGCGATTGAAACACGCTCTCGCTGGCGGCGGTGGGTTGATGGATGTGGGCATTTATGCGTTGCAAGCGTGCCGCTATCTCACTGGGGAAGAGCCCTCGATTATTTCGGCGACGGAAACGAAGACGGATCCCGTGAAGTTTAAAGAAGTCGACGAGACGATTGTTTGGTCCATGACGTTTCCAAGTGGGGTGGTCGCGAATTGCAACACAACCTACAACTTCAATGGCATCAATCGTTTTAAGGCGCTGGCTTCGAAAGGGTACTTTGGCTTGGAGCCTGGCTACAGTTACAAAGGGATCAAAGGATCATCTAGCAAAGGGCCCATCGCGTTGGATGAGATCGATCAGTTTGCCGCCGAAATGGACGACTTCTCTCGATGCATCATCGAAGATCGAGAGTCACGCGTTCCTGGAGAAGAAGGCTTGAAAGACTTGCGAGTGGTGGAAGCGATCTACAAATCGATCCGAACAGGGACCCCGGTGAAATTAGGCTAAGGGTGGTGTTAGTAGAGCAAGAAGGCCTTCCGGCGAGTTTTGAATTCATCTAAGGCTTCTTTCCAAGAGAGATGAATTTCTGATAGGGTGGCTCCAGATTTCACCAGGGCGTAGGTCTTGGGGTGAACGAGAAGCTTTTGAAAGAGATCGAACTTCGCTTCTTCTGCATGGTTCTTCGCCAGATAAATCGCAATGGCGAGACCCGTATCGATGCTTTGGTAGGACGTACGGTCCGTGAGCTTGAAGCGGAGTCCGTGACAGAGAGAGTCCTTGAACTTCGAGGCTGTGGGAGTGAAATCGATCACTTCGAAGGTGATGCCGGGTAGCTGATAAGTTTTCAGGTGGGTCTTTAATGCTTTGGCATCCAGATATGGTGCACCCATCACTTCAAAAGGGGTGTCCGTGCCGCGACCAACGGAGAGATTCATGAACTCCAGTAGACCAATGCCAGGATAGAGGATCGCTTCGGTCAAACTCCGCATGTTGGGAGAGGGATTGACCCAGGTGATGTCTGTTTGATCTTGATAGAGGTCTCGTCTCCAACCAGACACGGGGATGACGTGTAGATCGAGATCGAGATTCTCTTCTTGAGCGATCATCCATGCAATCTCGCCTGTCGTCATGCCGTGGCGAACAGGGATCGGATAGGTAGCCGTGAACGAGGCCTCGCCATCGCGAACGGGGCCGTCGATAGCATTGCCGTTGATGGGATTGAATCGATCAAGGACGATGAACTTTAGTTTGTGCTCTGCGGCTGTTTCCATGGCGCCGTGCATGGTGGAAATGTAAGTGTAGAAGCGGCAGCCGATGTCTTGTATGTCAAACACAAGCGCGTTCAGTCCTTCAAGATGTTCTGCTTTCGGTCGTCGAGAATCCCCAGAGTAGAGGCTGTAGACGGGAAGTCCTGTCCCACTGTCTTTGCCGTCCTCGATCTTCTCGGTGTCGAGTTCTCCGCGAATGCCGTGTTCCGGTCCGAAGAGAGCGGCCAGTTTCACTTGAGGGGATTTGTGGAGGAGATCAATGGTGGTTGTGCCAGAGCGGGTGAGGCCGGTGTGATTTGTGATGAGTCCGATGGTCATTCCCTTTAGATCTCGGAAACGCCGGGCCGCGAGCACGTCGACGCCATTGAGGACTTTGCGAGGAAGGGCGATGGTGTGTCGTTCTCCAGGAAGAGCTTCGGCTGCGAGATTCGCCAATTGCGCGCGTGTGTCCTTGGTCCGTCCTTCTTCTGAGGGGTGGTTGCGGTTGCTGAGAAAGATGATGAAAGACTGTGAAGGTGGATCTATCCAAATGGACGTTCCCGTCCAACCGGTGTGCCCAAAGGATGTGGGGCCGAAATGTTCGCCTCGGAGCGAGGCATAGGGGGAATTGATGTCCCAGCCTAGCCCACGGGCGGCTGAGATGCTTGGTGGTTGGTTCGGCCGCGTCATCTGAGCGATGGTTTCTGGCTTGAAGATTCGGAGACCATCGAGTTCGCCGCCATTGATTAGCATTTTAGCATAGCGTCCGACGTCTGGTGCGGTGATGAAGAGGCCTGCGTGCCCGGTGACCCCTCCCATACTGCGCGAAGTGGGGTCGTGGACTATGCCGTGCACCACGGTGTCGCCTTCCCGTGTGGAGGGGGCGATCCGATCCCGTTTCTCGGCTGACGGAAGGAAGCCGGTGTCTTTCATCTTGAGAGGTCCAAAGATATGTTTCTGGCAGAACTGATCGAACGGCAGGCCACTCACCCGGCGAACAAGTTCGCCTAACAAGATGAAATTAATGTCGCTGTAAACAAATTTGGTGTCGGGTTCATTGATGGGCTGATCGGCCCAGATACGTTCGAATCCTTCGGTGTACCCTTTCCATTCTGGCTTGCGAGGGATGCCAGGGCGAAGTCCGGAGGTGTGCGTCATCAGTTGACGCACAAGAATGCGTTCCTTCCCGTCTCCGGTGAACTCCGGCAAGTAGGTGGCGACGGTCTTCTCCAGGTCGACCTTGCCCTGCTCGACCAAGAGCATGACAGACGGTGTCGTGGCAAGGACCTTGGTCAGGGATGCGGCGTCGTAGATCGTGTCTTTGCTATTTGCGGAAATGTCAGGATCAGTCGTGCGATTTCCGTAGGCGCGATGATAGACTTCATCTTCATGCTGAAACCAGAGCACGCCCCCGGGAAAGTGTTTCTCGTGAATCCCTAACCGAATGGTGGCGTCCATGGAAGCCAAGGCCCCAGGGTGTAATTCGCCATAGGAAAAGGAATGAAGAGCGAGAAGAAGGATCAGGAGGACGCGCATTTCTACAAACTTACGGCTGCCACGGGATCCGTCCAGCCCGTTGTAAATGATCCATGAGATCGCGACGAAGTTTGTCGGCGATCTTGCCTTTCGCGGGCTGAGGATTGGCTTCCAGGGGATCCGATTCCAAGTCGACCAATTGCATAGGCTCGAAAGGCGAGCTTTGCTCAAGCTTCCATTTCCCTTGGCGAATGGCGTAGTAGGCACGTCCTTGATAGTGATTGTTGCCCTCGCGGCGGACCCAAATCATGGAGCGCTCGGGATCACCTGCGTCATCGCGCAGCCAGATGTCTGTCAGGCTTTGCCCGTCGATGGGAGCATCGACTTTGGCTTCTGCAATCTCGCAAAGCGTCGGTAGGAAATCCATGGTCATGCCCAGAGCATTGGAGCGTTTGCTAGGAATAGTGCCTGGCCAGACGACACACGTTGGCACGCGAATGCCGCCTTCCCAGTGATCTTGCTTGCCCCCTCGCAGGTTCCCGTTGCTTTGGGCATGTGGTAGAGATCCGCCGTTGTCTGATGAGAAGATGATGAGGGTATCTTTCTCGATGCCTGCTTCCTGGATCGATGCGAGAACATGGCCAATGGAGTCGTCTAGGTGTTCGATAAAGGCCACGTTCTTGGCGCGTTTCTCTTCAAGCTGTGGTTCGCGAGCCTTCACCTTGTCTAACCATTCTTGCGGAGGTTGGATGGGGAAATGAGGCGCATTGTAAGCGAGGTAGAGGAAGAATGGCGCTTCATGTTTGGCCTCTGCCGTGATGTAGTCGACAGACCATTGTGAAAAGAGATCCGTGGCATGGCCTGAGGGTGTGATGATTTCGTTGTTCTTCCGCATCCAATTCTCTCCGTTTCGCAGATGGGTGACGTAGTCGTCCATCATGTCGCCCAGGAATCCGTGGAAAAAGTCAAACCCACGATCGTTGGGCATGTTAGGCGACTTGAATCCAAGATGCCATTTCCCAACCATGCCTGTGTGATAGCCTGCTTTCTTCAGGTAGCCGGGCAAGGTGGGGGCTTTGGGATCGAGGTAACCCCAACTATCAGAGTCCCACTGACGGATCACTCCAGGAACTCCTGACATGTCCGGATACCGCCCTGTCATGAGGGAAGCACGCGTCGGCGAGCACACCGTGCAATTCGCATAGAACTGATCGAAACGCATGCCCTGAGACATCAAGCGATCCAGGTGCGGTGTGCGCATGTCTTTCGCACCATAACAGGCGAGGTCGCCATAGCCGAGGTCATCGACCAGGATTAGGACGATGTTAGGCTTTGCGTGAACGAGCGAGGTGAGAGCGAGTGTAAGAATCGTGAGCAAGAAGCGCATGCCGGAGGGTGCACCTCGACTGGCCACAAGATCAAGTCTGGATGTTCGGCGGAGAGCCTCGCCCTGCTTGACAGGCGATCGGATGCCGCGCTAACGTTTATTCTTACGCATGCCTTTCCCAGACAAGATATGAAGGAACTCTTTCGCGAAGTGGATATCACCAGAGTCTATTATTATCGCACCTTATTGGAAGCGGTGGGAATCCCGACAATGATTCGGAATGAGCATCTGGTGGGGGCTGGGCTAACCGAGGTTCCCATTCCCGAGTTCTTCCCAGTATTGTGCGTGATGAGAGACGAGGACTACAAGCCGACCTTGAAGCTGATGGGAGAGCAAGCGGCAGTCAACGCGGTAGGAGTCGAGTTGGAGGTTACCTGCACAGGATGTGGCGAGATCAACCCTGGAAACTTCGAAGTCTGTTGGTCTTGTGAGGCGCCTTTGGGCGGCTCTACGCTCCTTTGACTTTGATGATAGTGTGGCGTCCGATGGCTTTGACGGTGAGCCAGCTCGGCTCTAAAACTCGGATCTGATGTCGAGAATGGCTTCACAGGAGAAGCGAATGAAGAGTGCTAGAGGTGTGTCTTTGCGATCTTTCCAGCGATCTAAGGTGATGCGGACACTCTTTCGAGACTGGGGAAGGAGCTTCTCGCGCAGCTCAAGATCGCGGGCGGCTTTCAATACGATGAGCGGATGCTCATCGGCGAGCTGTTGCACCAGGATATCCTCTGGCTTGTCTTCTGGCGCGAAGTTGGCCTCGGCGGTTTCGATGAGCTTGCCGAGTGGATAGATGTCAGGATCTTGGCCGACTGCGTAGCTGCTTCGTTGTGTTGTGATGTTCACTTGATCCAGTTCGGAAAAGTAGCCTAGGTCCCTAATCTGAAGGGCTATTTGTTTCTGAAGTTCCCGCATCTTCTCGAGCGTGCTCTTGTAGAGCGAGGTTGATGCCAAGTTGACGATTTGGTGCGGATCTTTCTGTAGAGAGTAGAGTTCTTCGCGTGGTCTTGTCGGACCCGCGTAGGCGAGTTGCGCAGGCATCGTCATGGTCGACGCTCTGGCGTAGAATTCGTGACGAATCTCGCTCTGATCGGAATAAACACTTCGTTGATTCCATCCGAAATGAGGCATGTGATTCCGAATGTAGAGGAACTCCTTGGTTCGGACGGACCGCGAAAAATCGAAGACTTCATCGATCCGATCGCGCGCCCCGTAAACGACTTCCCTTGGCGTGGAAGACTTGGTTTTTCCCAGAAATGGCAGGCCTTGCATGTAAGCGGGAATCTCCAGTTCTAACATGCTGAGAACGGTGGGAGGGAAATCGACAAAGCTGATGAGATCATCAATGGCGGAGCCGGGTTCGGCGGGTGCGAGGTGCTGGTACTTCTTCGGGAAACGGATGAGCAGGGGGACATGCATCCCGGAATCGTGTAGGACGCGTTTATGGCGGGGAAGGCCCGCGCCGTGATCGGAGTAGAAGAAGACGATGGTGTCTTCTGCCAATCCGTCGTCATCGAGCTGTTTCAAGATGGCCCCCGTATTCTGGTCCATGACAGAAATGCAATCGTAATACCGCGCGAGGGTCTTTCGAATGATCGGCGTGTCTGGGTAATAGGGCGGCACGCGTGCTTTGCTAGGATTGTGGATGTGCTCTTTGGCGAGCTTGGACTGCACTTCACGCTGAAACTTCTCGTAGGACCAGACCATGCTGCGTGATTGATGGGTGGTCATGTCGTTGAAGATGGCGAAGAACGGCTGCTTGGGATCGGGTCGATTTCTCCAATGGGCTTGAGCGCTGCTTTCATCCCATGCTTCTGCGATGAGCCGTTTCTCTGAACCGGTGTTGTAGTCCGTCTTGACGTTGTTCGTTGTGTGATAGCCGATCTTCCGGAGCGCCGAGGGCCATGCTTTGATGGATTCTGGAATCTCGAAATCACTACGCATCTGGTGCGTGCCTAACGTTTGTGCGTAGACGCCGGTGATGAGACAGGACCGCGAGGGGGAGCACACGGGAGCGGTGGCGAAGACTTGGGTGTAATTGACGCTTTCACTGGCAAAGCGATCGAGATGAGGCGTGTGCGCGTAGGCATCTCCCCAACAGCCGAGATTCGCGCTCATGTCTTCAGCCGTGATCCAGAGAATGTTAGGGCGGTCCTGCGCGGATGCGTAGATCAGGGTTAGGATGAGAAATTGAATCAAACGGGTCATGAGAGTGTTACTTCCTAGATTGAATGACGCGGACGCGGTGGGCTTCGCTGTCTCCGATGTAAACAGTTCCTTGGGAGTCGACGAAGACACCGTGAGGGCGAGCCATCTGGCACTGGCGTGGATTGCCATTTGGGCCGTCTCCTTTGGATCCATCTCCTGCGAGTAATGATAGAACCTTATTCTTTGGATCGTAGATTCGAATACTGTGGCTTTCGGTGTCTGCCATGTAAACACGTCCATCGGGACCGATGCTCACCCCTTTTGGTCCTGACAAGGTGGCGGATTTTCCGGGGCCATTGTGTCCCGTGAACCCCTTCTCGCCGGTGCCGGCCATCCAGTGCAGAGTGCCCTCTTTCATGCGTAACTGATAGAGTCGATTGCCTTCGCGCAAGGCCAGCCAGAGATTGCCTTCATGGTCGAAATCGATGGCGCGTGGGCCGAGTAGGGGAGCGCCCTCGAAAGACTGGCCGTCTTCTGGGAGACGTTTCTCGCTCGTACCAGAGATCGTTGTGATGATCCCTGTCTTCATGGAGACCTTGCGAAGGCGATGATTGCCAATGTCGCAGACATAGAGGTCTCCTTCGGGGCCGAATTGGATACTGTGAGGACGGGAGAACTTCGCATGCACAGCGGCGCCGCCGTCTCCAGAAAAGCCTTGTTCACCCGAGCCAGCCACGGTCGAGATGATGCCTGTCTTCATCGTGACTTTCCGAATGAGATGGTTCTGCATTTCTACGAAGTAGAGATCGCCGGATTTGTCGAAACGGACTTCGTATGGCTCGAAAAGTTGTGCGCTGGTGGCAGGCGCGCCGTCACCGGAATAGCCTTGGGTTCCATTGCCGGCCACTGTGGTGATGATGCCCTCTTCATCGATCTTTCGAATGGTGTGATTGCCAGTGTCACAAAGGTAGAGGCAACCGTCAGGGCCCCTGACGAGTCCGAAAGGATTGTTGAGCTGGGCTTGAGCTGCAGGGGCGCCGTCGCCGGTGTTGCCAGGCTTTCCGTTGCCTGACACCGATGTGATCTCGTTGATGTCCGGTGTTGTGGGATCACTGATCGCCGCCATTTCCTGAAGCAGGTTGGCATGCAACGCGGCTTTCTGTTTCACGACGGCGGGATCCGTCGAGTCGATGAGGTTCGTTCTTTCATCTGGATCCTTTTCTAAATGATAGAGTTCGTCACGATCGGGAGTGAGGAAATCGCGAATGAGCTTCCAGGATTTCGTGCGGATGGCGCGCATGTGCGTCTTGGTCTGATGATGAGTAGAGTATTGTGCGAAGAATGCTTTTCGAGGGTTCGACTCGGTCCCTGGACGATAGGGGATCTTCTGGCCGCGAATGGCGATCTCCTGAGGCAAGGGAACGCCTGCCATTTCGAGGATGGTGGGAAACCAATCGAGATTGCTGACCATCTCATCGTAGCGACTGCCTGGCTCGATCACGCCGGGCCAGCGAATGGCCGTGGGAACGCGGAGGGAGTGATCGTAAAGATTAGGCCGCTGGCCTTTGGGAATGTTTGGCGTGGCCGCTGGCGGTTCTGTGAGAATCCAATGACCGTTGCCTTTGTGCCAGATGCCGTTGTGACCCATGCTGTAGCCATGATCGGAGGTGAAGATCACCACGGTGTTGTCACGTAAGCCTAACTGATCAAGAGCTTCTAACACCCGGCCCACATTCCGGTCCACCCCATGCACGCTGGCGAGATACTCGAGGGTGGACTTCTTCACTCGCTCTGTGTCGAGCTTGGGGAAATCAGGATTGGGGATCTCGGGATCGAGATTCTCAAAAGGAGCCCAGTCTTCGTCCGCCACGGGCAACCAGCGGGTGTGGGGTGCGCGGGTGTGCCAACAAAGCATGAAAGGATGCGATTCATCGCGTTCTTTCAGATACTCGATGACATGGTCGGCGAGGATGTCGGTCGTGAGGCCTGGCAATGTCACATCGACTCCGTTTCTCTCCAAGACAGGATCCTTGGTCGCCCAGCCACCCTCACGATGTCCCATGAAGTGATCGAACCCGAGGGCGAGAGGATGAAACGTGTCTTCTGTCCCGAGATGCCATTTCCCGATTAGCGCCGTTCGATACCCAGAGCTGCGTAGAAGTCGTGGCCAGTTTGGCAGATTCGGATCGAGCCCTAACTTGGGCTCGACTCTGCGATTGATCCAATCGGTGATGCCGAGTTCTGACCCATAGCGACTGGTCATGAGGCTGGCGCGCGAGGGGCTGCAAACGGGCGTCACAGTGAAGCAATGCGTGAGCTTCATGCCCTCAGCGAACAAGCGATCCAAGTTCGGAGTCAATGCATGCGGATGCTCGGTGCCGAGCGCCCACGGAGCTTGATCATCCGTCTGAATGAAAAGGATATTAGGCCGGTCTGCCGCTTGGCTGCCACTCGCAAAGCATGCCAAGACGGCGAGGATAGAAAAGGTGATCCCACGCATGCGTGAGATTCTCACCCTTTGAGGAAGCGGCGTCGAGCCGGAACCTTAACCTAGCTTGACCAGACTGTCGTCGAGGGCGTTGAGAACGATGTCCATTGTCTCGTCTGTCTCATCACCCATGTTGGAAATGCGGAAGGTCTTGCCTTTCACTTTCCCGTAGCCGCCATCGATGATCAATGAATGATTCTCGCGGAGCAGCTTGATGAGCGCAGGGATGTCCGTCTCCTTGTTGTTGCTCACACAGGTAAGCGCCTTGGAGCGGTATCCTTCCGGCGCGAAGAATTCGTAACCGTGTTTCTCTACCCAGGCATGCACTTTGGCATTCAAACGTGCGTGTCGATCGTAGCGATTTCCGATGCCTTCAGCCTCGATTTCGTGCAGCTTGGCACGCAGACCGTAGATGAGAGAAATGCAAGGGGTGCTCGGAGTCATGTCTTTCTCGTGGTTCTTCTTGAACTCAAGGAAGTCGAAATAGTAACCGCGATCGTGTTGTTCTGCAGCTCTCGCAAAGGCACGCTCGGAACAGGTGAAAAGGGCCAGGCCTGGGGGCAATGCTAGAGCTTTTTGAGAACCGGTGAGCATGACATCAATGCCAAGCTCATCTACGGGTGTAGGAACCGTGGTGAAAGAAGAGACGGTATCGACGACACTGCACACATCTGGATACTTCTTTAGCACGGCTGCGATTTCTGTTAGGTTAGAAAGAACGCCTGTCGAGGTCTCACTATGAACAAGAGTCACGGTATCGAACTCACCGGTGGCCAACTTCGCATCAAGCGCAGCGGGATCGATGGGCTGTCCCCACTCAGACTGAAGCGCTTCCGCTTCCTTGCCACAGCGCTGGGACACATCGACCCATTTGTCAGAGAATGCGCCACAGCAGCAATTGAGAACTTTCTTCCCCACGAGATTGCGAATGGCTCCCTCCATGACTCCCCATGCTGAAGAGGTGCTGAGAAACACAGGATTCTTCGTTTCAAAGAAGGACTGAAGCAGTGGCTGGCAATCAGCGTAGAGCGCCTGAAATTCTTTGCCACGGTGCCCTATCATAGGCTCCGCCATGGCTTCGTAGGTCTTGTCCGACACATTGATCGGACCTGGATTGTAGAGCTTGATCTTGGAACTCATTGGAAAGGGTTACGTCTGGGTTCCTAGCGGCGACTCCCATTTCCCGCAACCGGAGATTGGTGTTGGCTTTGATGGGAATGTGGCGGTAAACGCAGAGACCATTATGGCGAAGGACATTTCACCCAAGACGCACTTTCGTGGGTATGCCATTCCTGGACCTACGGTACCGGGTTGGCCGGACGATCCGATGCTTGCGATCGCCGAGGGAGAGACCCTGGATGTGTTGTGCGGTCATTTCCGGATCTTCCAACTCCGTAAAGGGCATCGCTATTCGACCGACGACATCTTGACTGCTTGGTATGGCACGTCGTGGTGTCCTAGCGCACGTACCATTCTCGATCTCGGAAGTGGCCTCGGCACGGTGGCGATGGTGGCTGCTTGGCGATTGCCTGCGGCTCAAGTCGTGACGGTGGAGGCGCAGTCAGAGAGTCTGGCTTTGGCGCGGAAATCAGTGCGATGGAATGGGCTCGAAGATCGATTCGATATCCGTGAGGGTGATTTGCGAGAGGCCTCTGTTCTTCGCCGTGAGGAACGGTTCGATCTGGTTCTGGGAAGTCCGCCTTACTTTCCACTCGGTTCGGGAGTGGAAGGGGATCATCCGCAGAAAGTGGCGTGCCGCTTCGAAGTGCGCGGGACCATTGCAGATTATTGCCAGGCCGCTGCGGCGCATTTGCAGACAGGGGGCATCTTTGCCTGCGTCTTTCCAGTCACGCCCGTCGAACAAGCCGAGCGCGTGGTCGCCGCCGCTGGTGCTGCAAATCTAACGATTGTGCGTCAGCGGCCCATCGTGCTTCGAGAAGGCGAGCTGCACTTACTTGGTGTTTTTGTTATGATGCGTCAGGAGGATTTGCCTGACTCCATGCATGGTGAAACTTGGTATGAACCGCCTTTGATCATCCGGCGTGAGGATGGCTCCATTCATCCCGAGTACGCCGCAGTGAAACTGAGCTTTGGATTTCCTCCGTGAGGAGACCTTAGTCTTTCGTGAGGAGACCTTAGTCTTTCGTGAGGAGACCTTAGTCTTTCGATGGGAGAAACACGGGTTTGAAGAAAGAATGAGCGTCGTTCGAAACGTTGGTCACGCCGGACTTTATCTTGTTCTTGATGTTCGCGATTTCCGATTCAAAGACGTTTGAGAGAATGCCGATGGCGACGATGGCCACGAGCAGTTGGTTGAGGCCGAATCCGCGGTTGTTTGAGACTTTAGAGATTTTCATAGGTGCGAGATCTTGTTGAGATGATTCTTTACTATGATATAAAAACCATAACCATCAAACTTAAAGGGGTTATTCGTCGTTTGTGTTTCAAGAATGAGATTTTGAGGCTAGATTTGGCAGTTGCCATACGCGGTATGGCAAAAATTCTTGCGATTAGAAGAATGCCATATAGGGTATGGCATGAAGATGACGATGCATATCGACGAAGCCGTCTTGAACGAGGTGATGGAGGCCTACGGCTTTGAGTCCAAGACTGACGCCGTGAATACGGCTTTGCGTGAGATGGTCCGTCATCGGAAGTTGCGGGAGATGGGCGAGACCGGCTTGGGCTTGACCATGGACGAATTGATAGGCGCAGTGGACCCTGATTACGACGTGATGGCCATGCGCGTGGCTGAACCCCGCACAGAATATGGACATGGCCGAAGGGACGATTCCAGTTCTAGCTGATTCGAACGTCTACATCGACTTGCTGCGTGCTGGGCTCGATCCGGCGAAGGAGTTGGTGCATCGTTATGGCGAACTCGATCTCGTCACTTGTGGGATGGTCAAGCTTGAAGTGCTTCGGGCCGTCAACCACCGGAAATCCTTCCGAAAGCTGTCTTCATTCTTTGAGGTGCAGCAATTTGTTCCTACGGACAATGACGTTTGGGATGATGCCATCGATCTCGCACATGCGTTAGGTCGGATTGGTTACACCTTGCCTGCACAAGATCTCATCATCGCGGTCTCAGCGTTCCGCACGGGCGCGGCGGTGCTCACGGCGGACAAACATTTCTCGTTCATTCCGAATCTCACAGTGATTCCATCGCCGTTCCGATCAGGAGACTAGCGAACTTTCTGACGAAGCACGGGTGACGAAATGGTTGCGTTAGTTTAGTCAGCGGATGTATTGAAAACGGATCTTGGGTGGTCCGCTGTTGCTGTCTCGCCTACTCGGCGAGGCCCAGTGCTTGCCGGAGAAGCTCACGATCATCGGACTTGAGATCTAGCAGAATCGCTTTGTCGAGATCCTTCGATTCCAAGAAACGAATGCCCGTTCGGAACAATCGCATGGGGATTGCCATTTCAGCGATGCCTTCGGTGGCGGACTGCCAGGCGGATTGCCAACGCTCGAGTTGATCCGTCCCAGGACGGTCGTCCGCTTGGTGAAGCGAGCCGAGATGCTGGACGAGCGCCTCGCCAAGAGCGGCGAGCGCAGAACTCGAAGCCGCGAGTTTGACGAAAGTGTTTGCCTTTTTAAGAAGTTCGTCTCGACCAAACCCCGCACTGAACGCCAAAGAGATGAGGCTTTCGATTTCGCCGAAATGGATCGGATCCGCTTTGGCACCGGCAGTTAGTCCGTTCTCAAGGGAAGTAAACCCCTCCTCCCATTGTCCTTGATTAAAGTGGATCTCGGCGATCGCCAAATGCGCATCCACACGGATCTTGTCGCTGGACTGGCTTTCCATATTGAGAATAGCTTTAAAATCACCCGTCGATATGTCGAGTTCACGCTGCTTGAAGAATGTGACACCGCGGTAGAACAACGCGATGGCGACCTGCTCGGGCGGCGCGTCGTCCAGCTCGATGACGGCGGAGTAGTCGGCGATTGCCTTGTCCACGTCGCCCTGTTCCCCGTAGGTGACACCGCGGTAGCTCAGAGCGATGGCGACCAGCTCGGGCGGCGCGTCGTGCAGCTCGATGACGGCGGAGTAGTCGGCGATTTCCTTGTCTACGTCGCCATCCGAGCGAAAGATGTTCGCTTGGAGTAGCAACGCCTCGACCTTAGATTCAATCTTTGCCGTTGAAATGAATTCGGAAAAAAGTTCAAGCGCTTCATCTCGTTTTCCATCAGAAAAGCTATGAAACGCGAGAGCGAGATCCTCTGGGAGATTGGCAAGACGTCCGCAAAGGCTCTCTACTTGTTCGGCATCAAGCGTCGGGCCCACGTTCTCCCTGATT
>JBLHHN010000030.1:0-30338 GCA_047616785.1 Verrucomicrobiales bacterium | reverse complement strand
GCCCAAGACCGAGTTTCTTGCATTACCTAATTCGAAAATTCTAACGAATTGTTTGGAGATATTGGGATTGGACTATGATCACTAAAGCGGTTATGTTAGTGTTTATTGAAAACCTAACATTTCTATTTTCAGATATACGATAGGGTTGTGTTTAGTATTGGCTGCGGCAAGGATTCTTTTACCGATGCATGGCCTTAAACTGGTGCCATTCGAGCTAAGCCGGTCAAGCGCACGCCTGCAGAGGTTAAGACGTTGATCGCCGATGTCGGTAGTTCCCCTCCCGATTGGCTCGTAGGGACCCCGCTCGAGTACCCTAAGACGCTCGATCTCGATTGGCCGAAACCGGCTCCCAAGGGATGGAATAGCAACAAGAACGTGGGCCAATACATCTGGGATCGCATCAATCCGAACAACTCGAAGTGGCAGAGTGGCGTCAAGTTGATGGTTCATTTGCTAGAGAAACATAAGGGCGACTCTAAGCTCACGGCCCGTGTCCAAGACTCGATGGCATCGATGTATTTCCGCTTCTTCCAAGACTATGCACGAGCAGCTTACTGGTGGGAGTCTACCAAAGAGAAGGAGGATGCTGTATTGGGCGTGAGTATAGCAGAATGCTACTTCCGGCTTGGCAGTGTTCAGATAGCCGATGTCGCGCTGAAGAAACTGCCTGCGTCGGTGGCCAAGATCAAGTTGATGGGCGACATGGGCAATGTAAGCGATGCGCTCAAGCTGGCAAACAGTGTCCGTACGTCGCAGCCTCATGAATTGTACCTTACTGCGGGTGACATGTGTCGTCTCGATGGCCAGTTCAAAGAGGCCATCAAATGGTATGAGAAAGTATTGTCCGCCCCCGCAGCACGCAACGATGAGTATGAGAAGCGCTATCACGCACGCGCTAATGCTAGCATTGAGACCATCAGGAAGTTCGAGTTGCTCGATTTCTCCAAACTCGCTGATGGTGTCTATGCGGGATCTGCCATTGGGTATGAAGGCTCAGTCGATGTTGCCATCACGGTTTGCGTTGGCCGTGTGGAGAAGGTCGAGATCACCAAGCACAAGGAGAAACAATATTACTCAGCCCTCACCGATGTCCCCTCGCAGATCATCGCCAAACAGAATCTCAAAGACATCGAAGCCACCAGCCGCGCTACCATCACGGCCGTTGCGGTGATCAACGCCACCGCCGAGGCGCTGACCAGAAGCCGGGGAACTAACTCGTGTACAGAAATAGGCGTGGATAGCGACGCTGGTGATGGGTGGCAACTAGCAGTTGCTGAAGCCCTCCAATGAAGGAATTATCCTTTGCTTTCTGAGAGAAACTCTAACAAGCCTTTAAAGTCATCCGCGGGCAGGGCTTCGAATCCGACGGGCATGAGGGAGAGTCGCGAAGCTCTCAGAGATTTGATGTTGCGACGTTGAATGACGTGTTTCTGTGAGACGAGATCAAGGATCTCGACTGTGGTCTGGGTTTCCGCTTCCATCCTGCCAGCGAAGACGGCGTCATCGTTGGTGGTGACTGTCCAGAGACGGTAGTTGTCTTCGACGGATCGGTTAGGATCGAGGATCTCTTGCAGAATCTCTGCCCGGTCGCGCGCTCCGATGCCGGTGAGTTCGGGACCGATCTTGCCGCCTTCTCCCCCGATAGCATGGCAAACGGCACAACTGGCCATGAAGACCTCTTTGCCGCGAGCGGCATCGCCTTTTTCTTGGGACAATGGCAGGAACCTGTCGAGGATCTGCTGGCGTTCTTCTGAGCTGGTAGCGGAGGTCTCGGCGAGCCGATTGGCCAGGCCAGAGATGCGTCTGCTAGGATTGGATTTCAATTGCGCCCAATGCTCAGGAGCCAGATCAGCCTTGGCGATTTCCTGCTTCTCAATGGCTCCTAACAGAGCGCCTGCCCATGCAGAGCGGCGCATGATGACATTGATGGCGCTGCGTTTCACCGATGGGGTGAAGGTCTCCCATTGTTTGACAATCTTGGTGCCGACGTCTGCCGACTTGCTTTGCGAGAGTCCGTTGAGCATGCCGTTGGCTAGGCTCGGCGTTGCTAACAGAGTGACATGTTGTAAGATAGCGTTGATCGTTCCTGGTTCGTCTTGGAGCGCGACCCAACGCTGTGCCGCACTGGCGCGTTGTGTGTCTTCGAGCGCGGCATCCGCGACTTGCTTCTTCAAGGAACCGGTCACAGTGACATAGCGTTCTGCAAATTGATCCTTCAAGCCCCAGTGCATGACAAGACTGAGAAAGCGATCACCCGTAGCCTCGGGAAAGGCATCCATGAGCTTGCTGAGGGACGCTTTCTCTTCGTTGCTGAACTTGGGGGCCCGATCGTCTGGCCAGCTTGAGATGAAGCTGTCCAGTAGTGCCAGTGATAGATTCGTCGGTGCGCCATCCATGAGATGGAGGATCTGAAGAACCTTCGAAGGGGCTCCTTGTGCGTAGTGCGTCGCTACCAATCCTACCACATCGATCAACTCTTCGGAAGACTCGCTGCTCAAGGTTGCCGCCAGGAAGGATTCAGCATTCTTTGAGGCTGCGGCGACCGCGGCATCGCGGATCCAGCGATCAATAGAAGACTCGGGCGTTTGTAACATGTTCATGACAGCCTTGCCAGCATCAGCGCTCGGTGGCATTTCTGATAGTGCTAACAACGCGGCCAAGCGCACCTGGGCGTCAGGATCTTGTAGTAATCCCAAGAGACCTGATTCCGACGATTCCTTGCGAGGCAAGACGTTCACGCCGGCGCGTCGAACGCTCGGAGAGGGATGTTTCAAAGCGCCTTGAGCAATCTTGTCATCGATCGCACCGAGTCCTTGAAGTGTCCATAATGCATGAATAGCCCCTGGACTCAAGCCGAGTTCATCGACTTGAGTTTCTTCTGCAAGCTTGGTCAACGCAGGCACGACGTCTTGATTGGCACGCTCGACCAGCATGCGCTGCGCGTGGATGCGCCAGAACATGTTGTCATTCTGTAACGAAGTGACTAGCGCTTGCGGATTATTCTTGGACAGCACGGGTACTGTGGACGGCTTTCCTTCTTTGTGTGAGATCCGGTAGATGCGACCATGGACCTTGTCGCGGAGAGGGGTTTTGTAGGCATTGCCTTTGCCGTTCTCGAATCCGACAGGCGTGGGGTTGTGTTGAATGATGTAATTGTACCAATCCACCATCCAAAGCGCGCCGTCAGGACCAACCTCGCCATAGATCGGTGAAGACCATTCATCGTCACTCGCTGCAAAGTTACGCGCATTGTGCGCCACGAAATCTGCGCCGCGTCGTTCCAGATAGAACAAGCCTAGCAGATGCCCGGTGGGTTCCGCGACGAACTGTGCGCGATTCCAGAATGGCTTGGGGAAACTGCGGGCGGTGTAGAGAGCGCTCCCCGATCCCGCCGTGTATTTCTCGTGCCAATCGACCTGCCGGATCTTGTCCGTGATTGGGTAGAAATTCTGGCTATCGGCAATGGATTCCAAGCGCGCCGCGGACCAGCCATTCACAGCTTCGTAATAGCGGTTAGGAATGGGAAGATACATGCTAGCATTGCCATTGGCGGTGGAGCCGATGACCAGATTGTCCTCGGTGAATGCGAGGCCCCAGGTGTTGTTATTGCTAGAGCGCATGAACTCCATGGCTGAGCCGTCTGGTTTGAATCGATAGATGCCTTGGCCAAAGCGGTGCTCCTTGCCTCCGACCGTTCCTTCGAATCCCGAGTAGCCGACCGTGCCCCAGATCCAGTTGTCGAAACCGTAGCGCAGATTGCTGGCTGCGGCGTGCGTGTCGCGTGTGCCCCAGCCTGTGAAGAGGATCTTCGATTCGTCCGAACGATCATCGCCATTGGTGTCCTTGAAGAACTCGGTACGCCCAGAGTGGATGACGATGACGCCACCATTGGAGAAAACGAAGCTGGTAGGCACACTGAGTTTGTCTACGAAGACAGTGAACTTGTCCGCCTTGCCGTCGCCATTGGTGTCTTCCACGATCTTTAAACGGTCGCGGCCCATGTTCTCAGGCTTCATTTCATTGGGATAATCCTTCGTTTCCGCGATCCACAAGCGACCGCGTTCATCAAAGGCGAGCCAGATTGGTTTATAGATGTCAGGCTCCGAGGCAAAGAGATGATGTTCGAAGCCTGACATGGTCACGAAATGCTTCGCTGATTCCTCCGCGTTCAGCGGTTTCTGCATCGTCTTGATGTGCTCACCTTCCGTGCCCCATTTCTCGCCTGGCGTGTAATTCGGCATGGCGCCAGCGGCTTCGGCGTATTCGAAGGCTTTCAGCCCGGTGGGGGCTTTCAGTTTGTTAGGCGAATGTTCGGACGCCCAACGAACTCCGTTCTCGAGCAACGCCTGAAAGCCTGCCTGAGACCACGTCCGTTCATCATGCCCCCATGCGGTGTAGAAGACGCGTCCTTTCCCAAACTCCCGAACCCATGTCCAAGGCTCGTTGCCTTTGTCGTCACGACGCTCCGCAAGCACGGTCCGATCTTCGTTGTGTTTCGTGTGGACGTAGCTCTCGTCCCAACTTTCGATCGAGGTCAGGCCCTTCATCACTGGATGCTCTGCCTTCAGGATCGTCTCTTTGAAAACACCTTGCCCATGGCCCTGAAACTGCGCGCCCACCAGTTCAATGTACTCGGGTGAATTGTGAAAGCAGTAGCTCGCGCAGTGGATCACCACCAGACCACCGCCACCTTCCACGAAGTCTAATAAAGCCGCTTCTGCAGCAGGCGCAATCTCCGTGATGTTTGCATAGATGGCTAGTGCATCGAACCCTGCCAATTTCGCCGCATTGATGTCGCGCATGTCATCCGTGTAGACGACCTCGATGCGTTCTTTCTTGAGGACAGGCTCCAAGATCTTGAAGCGCTCTGCGGGCTTGTGGATATCATTGTCACCAAGAAACAACACGCGCAACTGAGGCGTCGCCAAGGCATGAGCAGACAGGATTACCCCCAAGAAAAGCGCAGTAAGAACGAGGGAAAGGGCTTTGGTCATAGATCTTCATAGTGGCAGATTCGCTGCGTTCGGCAAGACTGCGGTGCTCCCACGTTTCTTGGAGGAAGATGAGGAAAGGGCTGTCATCGCCCGCCCGCATCCGTCATCATCGAGCCATGAAATCATCCATTTCCCGTCTCACCACGCGCCGTCGCTTCCTGACCACTGCAGCGGCGGCGATTGCTGCGCCGCAGATCATCACCGCGCAGAAATCAAGCAACGCCTTATCGATCACGGGCGAAGGGGAGCACCGATACGAGATGATTCATGATTGGGCGAAATTGCCTGAGCCCTTCAAGTGGCAGACCACGCAAGACATCGCGGTGAGTCGTGAAGGGCTGGTCTTCATCATTCATGATGGCAGCGCGAAAGGCGAGGCCTTGGACACGGTCTTTGTCTTTGATAGTGCTGGCAAATTTGTCAGGTCGTTTGGCAAGGAGTTCGATGGAGGTGGGCATGGCATCGATATCCGAGTGGAAGGCAAGGAAGAGTATATCTACCTCTGTGATCGCAAGCACTTGGACATCGTGGTGAAGATGTCCTTGAAAGGCGAAGAAGTTTGGCGCTTGGGGCGACCGGAGCATTGCCCATTCTATGAAGAGAAAAGTCCTTTCAAACCCACCAATGTCGCCTTTGCTCCGGATGGGGGATTCTACGTCGCCGATGGCTACGGTTCGTTCTACATTCATCAATACGATCAGACTGCGCAATGGATCCGCAGTTGGGGAGGCAAAGGCACCTGGCCAGGTAAGATGAATACGCCGCATGGCTTATGGATGGACACCCGTGTGAAAGAGAAGCCTTCTCTCATCGTCGCGGATCGCGCCAATTCTCGGTTGCAGTTCTTCGATCCGAATGGGATCTACCAGAAGGAGGTCTCGGACTCCATGAGTCTTCCTGCTAACATTGACATTCACGGTGAAACTGTGCTCGTGCCCGATCTCAATGGGCGCGTGGTGCTCTTGAACATGGAAAACAAATGTGTGGCTATCCTCGGCGACAATCAGGCGGAAATATTGGCCGACACCCGCAAGAAACTTCGCGGCAATCCGTCGCTCTGGAAGCCGGGCAAGTTCTATCATCCACACGATGCCTGTTTCGATCAGGCCGGGAACATCTTTGTCTGCGAATGGGTCACCCCCGGTCGCGTCACCAAGCTGCGTCGCCTTTCTTGAAATGATGATGTTAGATCGAAGAAAATTTCTCAAGCAAGGCGCGGTGTCTGCGGGCGCCGCGGCAACAGCCGTGGGTGCCCAGGCCCAGAGCCCAGCAGGCTATGGCTACAGATTGCCGTCGTTTCCGAGGGGCAGCCGGTTGATCTTCCTAGGCGACTCCATCACCGACATGAAATGGGGGCGCAACGAGAAGGATCGCAATCACTACCTTGGGCACAGCTATGTCTATCTCATTGCCGCACGGCTCGGCGTCGAGATCCCGGAAGCGGCCTTGGACATTTACAACCGAGGCAAGAGTGGTAACAAAGTGGGCGATCTTAAAGCTCGATGGCAGACAGATGCCGTCGAGATGGAGCCAGATCTATTGAGTATTCTGATAGGAGTCAATGATGTCAGTCAAGGTGACGGTATCGATTCCTACGAAACGGACTATCGTTTCCTCCTAACGGAAAGCCGCGACGCCAATCCTAACTTGCGTCTCGTCCTACTCGACCCTTTCGTTCTCGCCTCCGGGCGTCTGCGTGATGAGAAGCAATGGACGGACTGGCGTGGCAAAGTCGATCAGATGGGAGCGATCGTTGCCAGACTCGCCAAGGAGTTCGACGCCGTTCATGTGAAAACTCAGGAGGTCTTTGACGCCGCCGCCAAGAAAGTCAGTCCAGAGCATTGGCTCTGGGACGGCGTGCATCCACTGCCGCAAGGACATGAACTCATCGCCCGCCAATGGCTTCAAGAAGTCAGCGCCCGCTGGCACTAGATGGTCGTCGTCCCCTTCACGAGATCGAAACAAACCATCTTGCCATTGCCGTCCGTTGAAGACGTCCATGTGCCAGGGCGGAGTTCTTTCTGAGAAGTCACTTCTTCCAATGGCTGTTCGTTGCCTTTCTGGCGGATTGTGAGGGTGCCTGTGGATCGCGGGATCTCCAAGGTGAATCCCGGTGTCGCAAAGGGGGCCTTCAGCGTGATCGTGCCATCCTCGGCGCGCGTGATCGCGGTCAATTCCTTGGCAGCCCAGTAGCGGGCGATCTCAGTAAGTTTCATCCACCGGATGCGGTCGGCAAAGCCCGCGTTGAGTCGAAGGACGGTTTGTTTGAAGGTTTCGAAGGCGATGCCGGTGCCGTTGGCATACATGCCAGGCCAGTGTGTGAGGAAGCAGGCGGGTTCGCCTTTGTTGATGACCTCGACGAGGCGACCAGTTTTGAAATCTTCGGAGACTTGGCCCTCCACGGTGGCTTTCGTAGGGTTCGGCGAGGCGCCGTCCCAGCTGCCGAGGTAGTCGCCCGTGCAGGCGGGGATATTCACGATGCACTCAGGCTCATCGCCTGCGATGCCTTGGGCGGCTTCGACTTGGGGTTGGGTGCTGTCGTTGATGTCGGTGACGACGTATTTGAAATAATGGGGGATCTCACTTCCTAACACAGATCGGACGGCCTGCAGCCCTCCTTTGGATAGGAATTCCTTGGCGGGATTTCCAAAGCCGCCGGGCGTGGTGAAACCTTCACAGGGAAGGTCGAGATTCTGAATGAGCTGCAAGGCGTAAGCGATGTAGTTGGCGATCTCATCCTGGCTGCGACCCGCACACCAACCGCCATTCTCCATCCAGTAGGTGCCATCAGCTTTGCGTGGGAGCTGTCGTCCGGTCTTGATGTCGATGACGCGCGTGTGGCTGATCATCTCTGGATGAATGTCCCAGTCCTTCGTCATGAAGTCGCGCACGAATGCGAGACTGGCGCGTAGCTCCTGCCGACTCCATCCTGGCAAGCTGCGGTCTAACCAACCGACACAGGCGGGGTAGGGGACGATGGAGTACTTTCCTTTCACGCCTTGCGCTCGACAGAACTCGCCGAATTCTCTCACAAAGGCATCGGGAATCTCGCGCGGCCACGTCTTCCACGGCTTGTCATAGATCTTATCCTGACGATTCGGATGCGCTTCTTTGAATTGCGGCAGACAGAAATGGCCCATGTTCACCAAGCACGTCGAGTCATCAATGATGAACGATACGGGGACGCGCCCGTAAGGATTCAGGACAGTGATAGCCTCGTCCTGCTGCGGGCGTTCGCCAAGATCGACCTTCGGCATCGGGCTAGCCTGGGACCGAAGAGCTGTACTAGCGACCGCTGCGGAAGTGAGTGCCAGAAACTGGCGGCGAGGGAGAGTCGATCCGTTCATGCAGAAGAGCGTATCAGATTCCTCTGAAATGGGATCAACTTATTTGCTCTACTGAGTCTGGGCCACGGGCAAGGTTTTGCCGCAGCAAGTGTGTTCATTCATGAACGTGGGAGATTACGTGCGGTGAGTTCCTTCTCGAAGCGCTCGCCATTAAGAAAGAGAGCCGATCCCTCAAGGCCGCGTTCTTGGCCTTTGGTGGCTTCGGCGCGAACGGCCTTGAGGAATCGGTGGTCTTGCAGGGCTGCTGCGAATGGGGCCGTGTCTAGTTCCAACGACTTGGCAAATGCTAGAAGCTGGGCGCGATTGGGTAGAGAATCTTGGGCGAAGATGAGTTGGCAGAGATGCCAGAACTTGCCTTGCTCGGCGGCAGCCATGAGGGCTTCGTGTATGAATTCTGTTTCGGTGTTTGATAGGATCGGTTTGAGATGGAGGCGTGTGTCGGTGCGTTCTTCGCGAAACTCTGTCAGGACCTCGGCCATCTCGACACTGACTGGATCGCTGAAGTCGAGGTAGAAATCGATCCAGGCCGAAGCGTCTGCAGGACCCAGGACCAGCTCTGGAGAGGAGCGCTCTTTCGTTTCGAGTCCAAGGGTGTCGTCGATGAGTTTGCGATAGGACTCAAGGGATTGGCTGCTACTGACATAGCGACCGTTGACGAAGGTCGTTGGAGTCGAGCGAATGCCTAACTGATCGCCTTCGGCAAGGTCTCGTTGCATGGTGACGTTTGGATCCGATGCGGCGAGGACGTTTCGGAAGGCGTCCATGTCCAGCCCGATGGCGGCGGCTCGTTGGAGAATATCGTCGGACGCGTTGGCTTGGCTTGCCATGAGCGCTTCATGCATCTCCCAGAATTTGCCCTGCGCCATGGCGGCCATGGACGCGCGGTGAGGGAGCATGCCGACGGCATCCATGCGGATGGGAAAGTGCTTGAAGACGCGGCGAATCTTGCCGGGATAGAGCTTCGCGACTTCTGACAAGGTGTGAGAATTCACCGTGCAGAAGCCACAGCGAAAGTCGGAGAATTCCACGATGTTGATGGGAACGTCAGTTGGGCCGGTAGATGGGGAGTTGGTAAGGTCGAAGGTGTAGTCCTTGTCCGGATCCATGGGATCTTTCGGCGGAGCGAGGACGGAGCGAGAACGGAGCTAACAAAGGAGCGAAGCGTATCGATCCCCTCATATTTTTGACCGTTGATGAAGACGGTGGGCGTCATCTTAACACCTATGCCTGTGGCTTCAGCGAATAGCTGAAATGGAGTCTGCCTCGGCTGCGGCCAAGGCTTCGAGTGGCTTCTGCCATGACCAAACATTGTAACACCATCCTTTGAGACTCCAGTCATCGAGAGTCTTCTCCACGGCCAATGCGCGTTTGGAATCGAGTTCGACCCAGTGGGCGAGGAGCATTCTCCAGCAGATCACGGGGGCCATATTGAGATCTACTTCGAACTCATGGTGCTCTGATAGTATCTCTAACTCATCGGTCGTCGCCGCAGGGAGGAATCTGGCCAAGAGCTTCCGCAGGGCTACTGCGTCAGCGGCGATCAGCGCATCAATGGATGGGCGAGGTAGCGGAGGAGCGGAACTTTGGTTCTCTTCTGTGGCTTGAGTTTCGGCGGTTGTTGACTCCACGCTGGCAGAGGAAACGTCACCCTCACGCGTGGTTAGTCGTTGCGCCCAGTTACCGGCCAGCGTTGAGAGGGCGACCGAGATTCCTATCAAGGTCCAAGATTTCATCCATTGCATCCAGATACAGGATAGCAATGTCACTGACCGAGGTCAACCATGCCGACAAAGAAGGCCGATCCCTTTCGGAATCGACCTTCTCTCTTGGCTACCTCTCCAGGTCTGCCGCGACTTTATGCTGAGATTGTCATCATCTACTCCTCAGTGACTCGGAAGAAGTCGATGTTCTCTAAGATATTGACGGTCCAGAACCAACTTCCGCCATTGCCAGTGATGGTGTCTCCGAGATTCGTCCAGGTCATGGCATCCAGACTGTATTGCAAACGATAGGTCTTGCCATCCCGCGATTGGAAACTCACTTGCACTTGCACTTGCACTTGCACTTGCACTTGCACTTGCACTTGTTCGCCGTCGAGGAGGATATCGCTAGAGAATGGAGAGGTCCTCGCGGGTTCGGCGGGTTCAACAACGCCTGAGAGGTCGAGCGACTCGTTCCATCTCGCGAAGTTCTTCTTCTGGTTGGGTGGTCCTAGCGGATCGGCGAAGACGCCTCCCATGTAGATGTCGTTGCCATCGGCGAAGACGGTGTTGAGGATCTGACTGCTAGAGTTGCCGAGGCCGGAGCCCAGGGGCTTCCATTTGCCAGAGCCATCCCAGAAGGTGGCTTTGTTGAGGTGGCTCAAGTCGGAGTCGGCGAGATCGAAGTCGCCGCCGATGTGTAGACTTTGCCATTGGCACCGACGCTCATGCCGAAGACGCCATTGACGCCGCCGCCACCAATGATGCCACCTTCGAGCGTGTTCCAGAAGAGGCCGTCCCAGCTGGCCACGTTGTTGGCCAACTGACTGCCGACTTGATCAAATTGGCCACCCACAAAGAGGGTGCCGTTCGGCGCGAAGGCGATGTCACGGACGATGCCACTCACACCACCACCAACTTCGGTCCACTACGTGCCATCCCATTTGGCGAGTCCGCCAGTTAATCCTCCGCCAGCATAGAGGTCGCCGTTGGCAGCGACCTCTAACGTTTCGACTTTCCAATCCAAGCCTTGGCCGACGGGGCCCCATTTGTTGGTCTTCAGATTGAACCGTCGAATGAAGCGCATGGCGGGGTCTTCGTGATTGAAGAGGAATCCACCGATGTAGACGTAGTCGCCGGAGCGCGCCACGGCATAGGCGCCGCCGGAGACGGGGCCGGAAGCGTTTTCACCTGCAGTGAAGTCTAACAAGGAACTACATTGATTGGTGCGCGGGTCAAACTTGGCGATCTTGCTGGCCGCGACGTCGCCGATGCTGAAGAAATCGCCTCCATTCACGGCGATTGCGTTTGGCGAGCGCTTCCTCGCGGTCCAAGGCCAACTGCGCGGTGGCGACTTGAGCCTTGGCGGTGGCCACTTGCGTTTCATAGCGGACGGGATCGATGGAGAGGAGTATTTCTCCCTCATTAAAGAACCCGCCGTCCTGGAATTGCGGATGGACCGAGATGATCTGGCCGGAGACTTGGGCGGTGAGTTGCGTGGACGTGCGAGCGCGCACGCTGCCGTGAACGGAGATCGCCAATGGAATGTCCTGGGCCTGCATGGTCACGACCTTCACTTTGGGAATCACCGGCGGCGGTGGTTCCATGACCGGTGGTTTGCGCAGCGCGACCAAGAGGTAGGCAAGGCCAGCGAAAGCAGCTAACACTACGATGGTCAGTAGCAGATGGAGGAAGCGCTTCACGAGCTATTCAATCCTCGCAGTCGGACCGGTCAACTGATCGATCTGGCTCCCACAAATTCACCGTGTCGGAAAGATCTCTGGGATTGAGCAGTCGCTACGCGACGAGTCGAGTTTCTGGATCGTCCGGGCGTTGAAACGCCCGGCTAACATGAACGGTCTCTCCGCGACGGTGCGATAGCGTTTTGGCCACACTCTTAGGCTGCCTGCGGCAACCAAGTCAGCAACACCTCGGCATCGTTTTCGACACTCGTTAGGTTCCTGACGCTGTCTGTGGCGTGTGAGGGAACGAGAAAGAAATCACCAGGGTGAAAGGTCTGATCACCGGAGATCACGGTGCCCTTGACCACGGTGACGATGGCGGCGGCACCTTCCGGTGCCGAAGGGGTGGGTTGACCGTGAGGGACGCTTCGGCGGAGGACGTGGAAGTGCTCGCATTCGACTAACGTTTCCCCTGCGGGCGTGTCCATGACTGGTTCAATGTCATTGAAGTCGATGCATTTCATGGACTCTTTCACGTGAAGATCGCGCGGTTGTCCATCGGTTCCTGGGCGATTCCAGTCGAACACACGGTAAGTCGTATCGCTATTCTGTTGGATCTCGTAGATGAGGAGCCCCGCGCCAATGGCGTGGAGGCGACCGCTGGGAATGAAGATAAAATCGCCTGCCTTGGGCGTGATGGCGTGGACTTGATCTTGTGTGAGACCTCCGGTGATGCCGGATTCGAAGTCGTCGCGGCTGACGCCATTTCTCAGGCCCACGTAGAGTTTCGAGCCACGCTCGGCGTGGGCGATGTACCACATCTCAGTCTTGGGTTCGCCATTCAGTGAGGGCGCGACCCCTGCTGGCGGGTGAACTTGGATGGAGAGATCGTCGCGTGCATCCAGGATCTTCACCAAGAGGGGAAACCGCGAGGAAGGATGATTCTCAAAAGCTTCACCGAAGACAGAGCAGCGTTCGTGAGCCCAGAGATCATGAAGTGTCTTGCCTGCTGAGGGGCCGTTTTGAATGGGCACTTGTTCGCCTTCCCGATCGACGAGTTCCCAGGATTCGCCGTAATTGGTGCCATTGGGAAGCTGGCGACCGAAGACCGAGGCGAGGCTTCGTCCTCCCCAGACCTTCTCCTTGTAGATGGGGCTAAAGATGAAGGGGGATGTCCAGAGTGTCCTTTCCATGATTAAAGAGTTACTCGATCTTGAATAGAAATCCAGTCTTCGTAATCATCAATATCTTTAAGAATTTTGAGAATGCTGACTTTGCCTTGCTGGGCTTCAAGATTTGCCAGACAGTCGCTCAGAGTGTGTTCGGTGCTCCATCGGACCTCGTTGAAGATTTCTCGTGGTGTGTGGGAGTCCTTTCGGGTGGCCCCTAGATAGTAGCCGCCGTCCTCAGCGGGTCCAAAGACCCAATCCGACTCGTCCAACAGTTTCCAGGCTTCCTGAAAGACGCCCTGGTCGACATTAATGCAGTCGGTGCCGAGCAAGGCGACCCGGTCGTAGCCTGCGGCGAAGGCTTGATCGACGGCCCAGGCTTGGCGTTCGCCGAGGTCGGTTTCAGGTTGGGCCCACCAGTGCTGAATTCTGTGGTCTGCAAATGCCTCCTCGCTCAGCCAGCTTTGGATAGCCTCCTCTTTTGAGGCCGGTGCGTAGCAAACAGCGAGATCTTCGCTCCGGCATTGGCTCAGAATGTGGCCTAGTTCGCGGACCAGAGCGCGGTAGATGGTCGCGGCCGCCTCTGACCCCACGGATTTGGCGAGGCGGGTCTTCACCTGTCCTGGTTCAGGCCATTTGAGGAATACGATAATCAGAGGATTCATAGGAGGCTATTCGTCTTGCAACGGAGGTTCTAACATTTATGATGGCCAAATAGTCTAGACATGCCAAGTAGCCCGAGAAAGAAAGCCACGGCGCGCAGAGCCTCCGTTCGACCGCGTTCCGCCAATCCGCCACTAGAGACGCCCATTGGTGCTATTGTTACCTTTGGTATGCTTTGGGCGGGTATTCTCCTGTTCCTAGCATTGGTGTCGTACACGCCTGATGATGTGCCTCCGGGGGTTCCCTTTGTTTCTCACACCTCTCATCCGAATGACCCAGCACACAATTTGATTGGGGTGATCGGAGCCATCGTCGCGGGGTTTCATTACTTTCTTTTCGGAGCGGGCAGTTATCTCATCGCTGTCGGGCTCTGTTGGTTTGGCCTGTCCCGTTTCGTGGCGAAGATCCCGGTGAATCAGCGGACCGTGGGCGGCTTGGCCTTGTTTGTTTTGGCTGGGGCGAGCATCGCTCACCTGCAACCCGTCTTCTTTCAGCACTGGGCAGAGTCTTACAATATAGGGCCTGGTGGTGCAGTGGGCGGCCTGATCGGGAGCACCCTGCGGAAATATCTCGGTGGGTTTGGCGCGCAGATTATCTTGGCACCCACGTATTTGATAGGGCTCGTCATCGTCACAGGATTCCATCCCGTGACTTTCTTTCGCCATGCTGTGAGTGGGTGGAAAGGTTGGCAAGAGCGCCGCAAAGAGGCTTTCTGGGCCAATGCTGATGAACTGGAAAAGACGGTTTTAGAAGAACGTGAGGCTAAAAAAGCAGTTCGCGTGACCAAGCGGGCGAAGAAGAAGGCCAAGCCGGAGCCGGCGGATGCGGAAGAGGAGGCCATGGAATGGGACGAGGAGGAAGAAGAATGGGTTGTCGTGGCTAAGAATGAGGCGCCTACAGAAGCGATATTCGACGGGAAAAGTAAGAAGAAGTCCGGCAAGAAAGTCGATGAGGTGGATGCCGAGGAAGAAGTGGAAGAAGTAGAATTCGAGGAGGTGGAAGAAGAGAAGCCAGTGCCAAAGATCATTGATGGTTCAGCTCGGCGGCCTAAGCGTGTCGCCACTTCGGACGAGGATGCGACTCTTGTTCGGGCGAGTTTCCAGGGCGTGAGCTTTGAAGGGTATCAATTGCCGCCCCTTGATCTCTTGAATTTCGATGAGGACGTGGACGTGGTGCCCGCGGATGAGAGTCACTTGATTCGAACGCAGAACATCATTGTGGAGACCTTGGGTACCTTTGGATTGGAGGTTTATCCTGGTGATATCACGCGGGGCCCTTCCATCTCTCGCTACGAGATTTACCCCTCGAAGGGGCTCAGGGTGGGCCGGATCGCGGCTTTGGAGCCAGATATCGCTCGCGCTACTAAGGCGGATCGGATCAATATCATCGCTCCAATCCCTGGAAAAGACACGGTCGGCATCGAGATAGCGAACAAGATTCGCGTCCCCGTCCCGCTGCGGGAACTTTTGGATGATCCTGTTTTCCGCGATACCGAGTACAAGATCCCACTGGCTCTTGGAAAGGACGTGTATGGGAATGTCGTTCTCGCGGACCTCGCGTCCATGCCTCATCTCCTTGTGGCGGGTGCCACCGGTAGCGGGAAGAGTGTCTGTATAAATTCGATCGTAGCGAGCCTGTTATTCCAGTTCTCCCCGGAGCAATTGCGCTTCATTATGGTCGATCCCAAAGTTGTGGAGATGCAGATTTACAATGATCTGCCGCACATGGTGGTTCCGGTAGTTACTGACCCGAAGAAGGTGATCTTAGCATTGCGATGGGTGGTGAAGGAGATGGAGCGTCGCTACAAACTTTTTGCGGACTTCGGTGTGCGAAATTTCGATGCCTTCAATGAGCGTGATCGTGATAAGGAACCTAAGAAGCCGACACGGGCACCCTCAAGACGTGAGGCCAAGGCTAGTCCCGCAGTGGCTCCAGTTGATAGCCCAGAGGTCGAAGAGGATACTATTGCGAAAGATCCTGCCGATTCATCTCGTATTGAAGAAACGAGTGTCAGTGACACCCCAAGCGAGGAATCGTCAGGCGTGCTTGAAACGGCAACTGTTAGTACGGTCGCCGATGATGATGATGATGATAGTCCTCCCTTCTTTGTCCATGAGGTGAACCTTAGCGAAGGTTCGGATCTTCCGGATGAGGAGGCCGATCCTTTGGAGGCCGACGAGGTAGCAGATGAAGGATGTGAAGAAGAGGATGAGCTTGAGGCGAGCGATGAACCAGAAGCATTGGAGGATGATACGAGTGAAGAGGAGAAGGATTTGCCTCCCCATGAGTTCGCCAGTCGGATCAAGCCGGATAAGCCTGAGATCCCAGACACTTTGCCCTATATCGTCGTCATCATTGATGAGTTGGCGGACTTGATGCAGACTGCTCCTGCCGATGTGGAGCTCGCCATTGGGCGTATCACTCAGATGGCCCGGGCGGCGGGCATCCACCTCATTGTGGCCACGCAAACGCCTAGAGCTGAGGTGGTTACCGGGAAGATCAAAGCCAATATTCCTTGCCGAATTGCCTTCCAGGTATCGTCAGGAATCGATAGTCGAGTGATCTTGGATGAGAAGGGAGCCGATCGTTTGGTAGGGAAAGGAGACATGCTCTATTTGCCACCAGGTACAGCACAGTTGGTACGGTGCCAAGGTGCCCTGATCTCAGATGATGAGATTCGAGACCTTGTTGAATGCTGTCGTAAGCAAGGTGAGCCAGTATATGAGCAAGAGGTTGAAGACACTCTCGAAGGTAAGAATCATTCTGATAGTCAAGTATCAGACGAGGACGAAGAGATTCTAGCAAAGTGCCTAGACGTCATTCATCAGGAGAAGAGGGCTTCGACATCGTTGATGCAACGACGTTTGGGATTGGGTTATACCCGCGCTGCACGCATGATGGATATATTGGAAGAGCGTGGCTATGTTGGACCCGGAGAAGGTGCAAAGCCACGTGAGATTTTAATGGACAATATAGAGGAAGACACACACTATTAGGATGCTTGGTTAACCTCCTCCTCCTCTCAAATGGCAAGTCTCGGTCAGAAGCTTCGTGAAGTTCGTGTAGTAAACGAACTGACGGTTGAACAGGTTTCAACGGAAACCCATATCTCTTTAGGAATAATTCGATCTCTTGAATTGGATGACTACTCGAATTTCGAAAGTCCCGTCTACGCTAAGAACTTTCTTAAAACATACAGTTCTTTCCTAGGTCTTAATATTTCTGAAGTGTTAGCGAAGTTCAACGAGTTGAAATCAGACTCGGAAACCCATTTCAAGCCCAACCGTCAGCGCCTTGAGGATACGGTCCGGCCTAAGAAAAAAGCCCGTTCCCGCAACCCGCTGATTCTGGCTCCAGTCCTCATTGGTATCTTCGGTTTCCTTTGTTTCTCTCTTTTCAGCCTCTTCACAGGAGGGGCTCTTCCGTTTGCTCCCACCAAGGTGGGGAATGAAGAGCCCAGTCAAGCGGCCGCACAGGTGACTTCTCCATCGAAAGAAGAAGTGCCCAAAGCTCCAGTTCGTCTGATCGAGAGTGATGATACAGCTCAAGGCGGCGGCGGCGGCGCCTATGTGGACGACTTTCATGCTTCGGGAGAGACGATCTTTCTGCCAGCGGCTCCGTAAGTTCGCTGCGATAAGTTCAAGTTCGCTTGATTCTTCCTTGGAAAACGGTTGATTTCAGGTCATGTCGACCACCATTGCTATCCTTGGCGGCGGTCCTGCAGGGGCTACCTTTGCCGCGCTCTTGGCCCAGCATGGTCTTCATCCGGTTCTCTTTGCCGACGAGAAAGCCCCGGATCTCCTCGTCGGTGAGTCGCTGATCCCTGCGATTGTTCCTCTCCTCCGTCGGCTGGGGATTGAAGACCGGGTTGCCGCGATTTCTCAGCTGAAGCCCGGGGTCTCTTTTGTGCATCCAAAGGCCAAGCAGGACATGGACTTCACGTTTGAGTCCGTTGAAGGCGTCCTTCCGACCTACGCCTACAATGTTCCGCGGCCAGCCTTTGACCAATTGCTCGCCAATCGTGCTGAGGAACTAGGTGTGGAGATCGTGAAACATCGCGCCTTGGTCGAGCCCAACGGCGCGGAAGGGCTGCGATTGACCGACACGAGCCTCGCTGCGGCCCCAAGTCTCGAAGGTCGGCAACCTGATTGGGTGATCGATGCGACGGGACGTCACCGGCACTTCGCCCGCACCCTCAAGATCCCGGCGACAGAAGGCCCACGCAAAGACATCGCCTACTTCGCTCACTACGACGGCTGCCATCATCCGAAGGCCGAAGGACAAGTCATCATCACACGTCTGGAGACGGGATGGAGCTGGCGCATTCCGTTGGCCGAAGGCCGCATGTCGATCGGCGTGGTCATGGATCGGGACGCGGCCAAGGCACTCGGCGACACGCCGGAAACGCGATTGGCTGCTGCCATCGATCGTGATCCGTATCTGAAGGAGGCCGCCGCGAGAGCCAGCCGAGTGAGTGCGGTCAAGATCTATCAGAACTACCAACTCATTTCCGAGCGCGGGCATGGGCCTGGTTGGGCGCAGCTTGGAGACGCCTACGGATTCGTTGATCCGATGCTGTCCCCAGGGCTTTTCCTGGCCATGGAATCTGCGGAGCTCCTTGCCGATGTCTTTATCAAGTATCCTCAAGGGCCGCCGGAAAGGGCCATGAATGGCTACATTGCTAGCTTCGATCGTTGGCTCGAAGCGTGGACCGAGCTCGTCGAGCTCTTCTACGATGGGCGAGTCTTTTCTCTTCAAGCCGCCGGCGAGTCCATCCTCGCCATGGGCACCAACCCGGTCGCTCGATTCATGCAAGGTCACATGCAAACGCACATTGCCTGCATGGCCGCCGGAGCCTGGACCACCCGTATCTACAGCCGTCAACTCCTTCGACTGACATCGAAACATCTCATCTGGGGCGTCGCACCGCCTGAAGAGATGGCCATTGCCTAGCGTATCTATTCAAAGAGATACTCGACCCAGCCCCGGCGCTTTTCTCCTGGCGGGCAGATCTGGAGGTGACCGAGTTCATTCAAGCCTTGGGCAGCCAAGTTGTGGGCATCGGTCGAGCACGTTTGATTCTCGATTCCCATGAAAGGGCGATCGGGTGTCCAGACGACGAGGTGGGTGAACTCTTTGGAGGCTTTGAAAGTGATGCTCCGGTGGACGTCGCGGAACTCGATCTTGGCTGGCTTCTCCGGAACCATCCCGAGGAAGACGTCGTCTGAGTTGAAGCCTTCCAGCGAAACGGGCGAGCGCGCGTCGAGCGCGTGGCCTTCGAGATTGAGCAATTTGCCACTGGGTAGTTGCTGAACCGAGTGCATCAAGGACTTGGCTGGCACTTGTAGAAAGGAGTCTTTGCGAGAGCCTTGATACTTGATGTAGGGATGGAGCGCCATGCCGAAGGGGAGGTTCTTTCCACTGGCATCGTTGTCGACTTCGTAGTCCCAGCGCACGCTGCCTGCACGCACGGTGACTTTGATGCGGAAGGTGTGTTCCCAGGGAAACAACTTTCCCCGTTCACTCTGATCATCGAAACGAATGGCGGCGGTGACAGACACGGCATCGGCGGTCACTTGTGATGATTCGCGGGTGAACTCTGCATTATTGACCAGGCCGTGGATGTGATTGCCCGGGCCTTCGCGAAAGACGAACGTCTTGCCTTCGAACTCAAAGCTGCCGCCTTTGATTCGGTTAGGGGTGGGGTAGAGAACGGGGTTGCCGGCTCGCACACCCGGTAGCTTGGAGAGTTCCTCGGGTTGATGAAAGTACTCGATGCCACGCAATGCCACCGACTGGACATTGGCTCCAGCTGCAGGCACGAAGGTGGCCACGGTGTCGCCCTGTGAGAGGACATAGACATCCCAACCGGTTTCAGTATCTTTGTGAACGTTCAATTCCCCGGCAGAGGAAGTCGCTGCCAAGAGTAGGTGAGATAAGAGCAAAGTGATCGTGCGCATGACGCCACTCTGACTCAAATGGTTCGACGTGACAAGGTCAGGCCAACATGATCGTTGACTTGGGCATGCCTCCTGATAGACATCGGATCCCATGCCTGAACTTGCTGAAGTCGCCTACTACGCCAAGCAATGGGATGCGGGATTGGGACGGCGCATTGAGAAAGTCGAGATGCATCCTCAGGCGCGTGTCTTCCGTGACATGGTCAAGCCGGAGGCTTTGAAACGCATCTTGCAAGGAAAGTGCTATGAAGAAAGCCGCACGCATGGGAAACGGATGTACTTTCGTTTCGGAGACATCTGGTTGTCAGGGCATCTGGGGATGACAGGCAAGCTTTGGACGGCGGACCATGACTACAAGCCAGAGAAGCATGATCATCTGGTGCTCTGTCAGGATGGCCAGCAGCTCGTCTTCACCGATCCAAGGATGTTTGGATACTGGCAGAAATACGACGTGGCCTCGTGGCAAGACCTCTGGGAAAACTTGCCCTCTGAAGTGACGAACTCAGGCTTCACGAAAGCTGCCTTGGCGGCATTTCTCAAACGGCGGGCCCGTAGCCCATTGAAAGCTGTGGTTCTTGATCAAGAAATGTTTCCAGGTGTCGGCAATTGGATGGCCGATGAGGTGCTTTGGCGTTGTCTGTTCGATCCACGGAAACTCGCGGGGACCCTGACGGAATCTGAAATCACCACGCTTTGGCAGAAAACCCGCTTGGTCTGCCGCCAAGCGATGAAAGTCATTGCGACGGACTGGAACACGCCGCCTGATACCTGGCTGTTCAACCATCGCTGGCAAGATAGCGGGACCTGCCCCTGTGGCGCTCCTTTGGTGCGCGAGACGATCGGTGAACGAACCACTTGTTGGTGCCCGACTTGCCAAGAGTCGTGAAATCAGGTAGCCTGGTGGTATGAAAGTGTTTCTCATCCTCTTGGCTCTAGCAATGCCCTGCATGGCAGGTGAATTTGTCAAAAGAGCCATGGGCCGTGATGAGAACGGCAAGCCAGCCTATCAATATGTTTATCAAGCGGGCAAGTCGCGTTACGCGAGTTCGCCTAGCACATCGAGACGTGGGTATGGTTACGGCTATGCGTACAGTTACCCCAGAAGCTACGTGATTCGGAGGACGCCGAGTTGGCATCATCGCCCCCGTCCGGTCGCCTCGACGAAACGTTATCGGGCGACAACGACTCCTTTGCGCAGGGGACGGTAAGGGTGGAGTGCTGAAACTTTGGATGGTATTCGCCCAGGGTAGAAGCCGAAATGGTGCGGAAATAGGATGCTAGACTTATGGAGTGCGGTAGCCCTCTACCGCTTTGATAGTGCACCCCTAAAGCGGCAGAGGGCTGCAGCACTCCATAGGTTGCGCTAATCAAATGCCCTGTCACGATCCTATTCCAACCTAATTTTCGTGCCGTTCGGCTAGAAGCCCAGGCTTACTCTACGGACGCACGGATGGCTTGAATGGTAGCATGGCTAGATGCCAAATTGGCCAATCGAGATGACCTCAGGCTCATTGATGGATTGGTGCCTGACGCTTCTTTGGCTTTATCGGTTTCGTCTTCCCTAGAGATCTGCAAAGCTTGAGAAGGCGAGTGACTTCGCGAAGCCGTCGATCAATGGCCTTGGAGGACATGTCGATCCCTTGCCGTGTCGGGAGATTATTAGTTTCCATCGCGTTCTAGATTCTCGATATCGGCGCGATCAATGTGCCGGTCTGATTCTTTCTTCAGTTTGATGAGTCCTTCACGTGAGACGACGCAGAGCTGCGTTCCTTCCCAATCCATGAGCTGTCGATCCTGCCAGATTTCGTTGCTCGAGTCATCGATTAACATGAAATCTACCATAAAGGCGTCCTCCTCGATGATCTTGGTCAAGCGATAGAGATCTCGTCGCTTCCCGGACTGAACGCAAAGTGGGATCACTCCGGTATCGAAAATAAACCCGCAGGCGTGGGCGGCCTTCTTGGCTTGTTCGAGGTCTTCCGCTAAAATGAGGAGATCGATGTCCTAGGTCGCTCGTGGGTAGCCAAACACAGCGACAGCGAGACCGCCACAGAGGGCATAGGGAATAGAAGCTTCATCAAGAGCACGGATGAGGCTGCGGAGTTCTGCTCCAATTGTCCCGTCTGCCATGGTGAAACCAGTGCGCAGAGCTTCCACAATTCAAGTAATTAGAAGTTGGGTGACCTATGGAAGCTGCATGCTGAGTTCTAGTTTGCCAGAATCTTGCCGTGGCTCTATTTCTCAGGAACACGCTCGTCGCTCGCTAACAAACCATCACGAATGCGCAGAATGCGTCGTGCGTGCAGGGCCACTTCCTCTTCGTGTGTGACGACGATGATCGTATTGCCGGCGCGCCAGAGTTCATCGAAGAGGGCCATGATCTCGGTGCCGGTCGTGGAGTCCAGATTTCCGGTCGGTTCATCTGCTAGGATAATGCTCGGCCGATTGACCAGCGCCCGTGCTACGGCCACGCGTTGACGTTGACCGCCGGACATTTCGTTAGGCTTGTGATTCACGCGATCGCCCAGACCGACGCGTTCTAGCGCGGACATCGCTTCTTCTCTCCGCGTGCCACGATCCGTGCCGGCATAGACGAGCGGCATCTCGACATTGCGCAGAGCGGACACGCGGGGGAGGAGATGGAAGGTCTGGAAAACGAAGCCGATCTCGCGATTGCGGATGTCGGCGAGGGCATTCTCTTCCAGGCTTGAAACGTCGGTGCCATTCAGTTCGTAGGTGCCACGCGATGGGGTGTCGAGACAGCCGAGAATGTTCATCATCGTCGACTTGCCGGAGCCAGACGGGCCCATGATGGCCACATACTCCCCGCGATCAATGGAGGCGGTGATGCCGCGCAGCGCGTGGACTGTTTCGGAGCCCATCTCATAAGAGCGCGCCAAGTCTTCCAAGCGGATCAAGCTCATGGCTTCTCTTTCTCGTCAGTATTGGAGGATGTATCTATCAGAGCATCATCCTTCAAATCCCGGCTGATCGCACGATAGCTTCCACTGACCACGGTCTGTCCCTCTTCCAGTCCCGACTTGATCTCGACGTAGTCGTCATCACGGATACCACTTTCGACTCCGTGCTTCTTGACGCGATCACCTTCCACAAGAAAGACCACTTCTTCGACTTTCTTGACGTCTTCTTTCTTCTTCTTCTTAGGCCCTTCGTCCTCATCTTTGTCAGCCTTTGGTTTGGCCGCGGCTCGTGTTGTCACGCTTTGCAGAGGGACCGCGAGAACATCCTTGGCCGAACGCGTTTCAATGTAAGAGGTCACCGACATCCCGGGTCGGAAACCAGCGGTCTCATTCACGCGGATCTTCACTTGAAACTTCGTGGCTTCTTGGCTGGCACCCATGGATGCTGATGCGTTTGACATGGCCGCGTTGTTAGACGCATTGGCGATCTCAGTGACCACGCCGGTGAATTTGTCATCACGAAACGCATCCGCTTCCAGACGAACTTTCTGGCCGACCTCGATCAAGACGACGTCCACCTCGCCAACTTCGACGCGTGCTTCCATTTGGTCTAACTGAGCCACCGTCATGATCTCGGTGCCTGACATGAGGGAGGTGCCTACCACGCGTTCGCCTTGCTCTGAGCGCAGAAGCACCACGGTGCCATCGATGGGCGCAATGATCGTGGTCTTGTTCAATTCCTTCTCGGCGCGTTCCAGAGAAGCTCTCGCTTGAGACACGCCATGCCCGGCGGATTCAAAGGACGCTTCGCCCACTTCCAAGGCCGTTTTCACTGCAGAATACTCGGCTTCGGAGATGAGATCGTTGCTGAACAAGCCTTTGGTGCGTTCGAAATCCCTCTTGGCTTTGTCGAGATTGGCCTGGCTGAGTTTGAGATTGGCAAGGGAGCTTTGGTGGCTCGCCTCGGCCAAGTTGAGACTAGCCTTGTAGTCATCTTCGCGGATCTTCACCAGAACCTCACCAGCTTTCACTGCTTGGCCTTCCTTCACTGGCAGATGAACGATTTCTCCGGCGACTTCGGGATTGATCACGACCTTGGTCACTGGATGGATGCGACCGGTGGCGACGACGCTCTCTATGATGTCCCGCTTGGTCACCTTCTCAGTCTGCACCGTGATCGGCTTTTCCTGTTGCTTGTGCTTCCGCCAGAAATAGCCTCCCACGCCTAACAAGACGAGGAGTAGGATGAAAATGATCCAGCGTTTCTTCTTACGACGTTTCTTCGGGGGGGCCATGAATTTCAGTCTGTCGTGATGAGGTTGATTTGATAGGCCGCGAGATTGCTGCTCTCTACGAAACGAAGGCTAGCGAGGGACTTATTGTAATCTGTGAGACTTTGAATCTCCTCCGAACGCGCGGCGGTGAGATTGCGTTGCAATTGTAGGACGACGAAATTGGTGCTGGCGCCGCGGGCCAACTTGGCTTGTTCGTTGGTTAGAGCTTGCTCGGCGAATTCCCGAGCTTCGCGTGTCGCGGCCAAGCGTTCGAAATTGGTTCGTGCTTGGCTGATCGCGTCATCCACTTGAATCATCACGCTTTGGCGAAACTGTCGCAATCGCAAACGCGCTTGCTCTGCTTGCGCTGCCGCGATGCGGTAGGCTTCTTTCTCTCGCCGATTGCCCAAGGGTAGGGCGAGGGAGAGTCCCAGGGAATAGTAGGGGGCGTCTTTGCGTTGGATCTGGTCCTGGACGCGGTTCAAGTCTGGAGCGGATCCTGCTAAGCCAGCGCTTGCCGTGAGATCGAGTTGAGGGAGCTTCTCATTGCCGCGACGTCGCATGATGAGATGCTGTTGTTCCAATTGCACTTGCAATGTGAGGATGTCAGGTCGGCCTTGTTGCGCCAGGGCCCAACTATTGTTAAAATCAAAGGGTGGGGCTGTTTGAGTGAGCTCATTGCTAGGGAGGATGTTGACCAATCGCCACTGCGCGTAGTCGTCGACCATCGCTCCTTTCAGCGCATTCTCGGCAGCCCGGACGAAACGTTTCACGGAAAGAAGCGCAGCCTTGCTCGTCGCAGCTTGCGCTCGAGCTTCAGCTTCATCGAGCGGTGCCATGGCTCCGAGGGCGACGCGTTTCTGATTGTCCTTCCAAAGTTCTTCTGCTAGTTGGAGGGCTGATTCTTGCACCCTGACATTCTCTTTGGAGGCGACGAGATCGTAGTAGGCTTCTTCAATGCGGTTGACCGAATTGTTCATGGCCTGACGAAGATCCAAGGCCGAGATGTGAAGATTCTGCTCCGAGACTCGGATATTGAGTCGAGTGTTATCGATCGAGAAATTCTCTAACAAAGGTTGGCGAAACTCGACAAAGGGACCTTGGGCGGAGGCATTGGAGAAAGACAACGGGCCGCTAGTGCCCTCGGAATCGGTGGCGGAAGCGCCGACTCTGTAAGTTCCGCCAGAAGGCAAGAGTCCGCTGAGGCCCACCGAGGCCCGCGTGGTGTTGGTCTGGGAGTCGACGAAGTCACCTGTCCGGGTGTCGAATCCTCCTGGCGAAGTGACATCGCCGAAACTGGCCGAGGCTGTGAATACCGGATCGTAGTCGCCCTTAGCCGCGCTCAGCTGACTGGCGGCAATGGTCTGATCGATGTTTCCGATCTGCAGATCGAAGCTCTGTTGAAGAGCGATGAAGATGCATTCCTTCAGGCTCATGGAACGCGTTGCCTCATTCGCATGCGCTGAGGCAAGGGCCATGGCGGATACGGTCAAACAAACGAGCACGCGGGGGACGATCATCACGCAGAGACTCAGACAGGAGTGGGAACGAATCAACCTTACAAATTGTAGCGTCTTGTCACAGCGAGGGAATCTTGTTGAGCGTGTAGTAGGCGCGCGAATGCCAGAGTGGGGCGCCATTTAGCGAGCGGACGCCTTGATAGTGAAGTTCGTGGACAAAGAAAGGGCGCAAGCCCTCGCAATCCAATCGAACGCGCAGGCCATCCTCAGAAACGTTGGCTGTTGTGATAACAACGTTTTCCGTCAAGATTTCATCGCCTCCATAGGTCGCGTGAAGGGGATAGGTGTAGCGACTCATGGCATAAGAAGTTGGATCTGAAGCTGTGCTAGGATCGACAGGTTGAGTGAAGACCAACTCGAATCCATTTGGGGTGGCACGCATCTCTTTCGCTTCGAAAGGGATCTTTCCGGTCCAGCGGACGCGTTGCAATCCGTAGGCGGCATGCCCTAGTGAACTCCATCCCCGGTTGCTCATGCCGACGAACATCGTTCCCGTTTCATCGAACTCCATTTGCATGACGGCGGAGGGGAAGCCTTCCATGAATGGGAAACAAGCGCCTTGGTAGTCGCCATCGACCTTCTCTAAAAAGACGCGGCCGATCTTGTTCGTAGTGAACTCGCCGATGAAGAGCTGATCCGCATACGGTCCAAATTTGCCGTTCGTGCTGTCGAGCTTGATCCCCGTTCGGCTGCGTCCCATCTTATTATACGGAAACCAGACGGCGGGTGGGACCAACTGGGGGAGTTTTTGAAGAGCGTCAGGATACGGTTCATCGATAATGTCAGTAGCGAGGGGTTGGACGGGAGAGCCTGGAAGTTCCGCAGACTTCATGCCTTCAGGATTTCCGTAGAAAGCGCCTTTGCGAAGATGATGCAGGCTATTCGTCGGGATCCAAGTGCCTTGCTGATCGGTGAAGAAGACGTCGCCTTCGCGATTGCGACCGAGTCCGCAGGGAGATCGCATGCCCGCACACATCGGTGTCACGGTGCCGTCCTCATTGAGGACCACGCCCCATCCTCGCCAAGGAAGCGCATTGTTAGTCTTGGGGCCCATCCCGAGATTGAGAGTGACCCAGAGTTTGCCGTCCTTGTCTTTGACGGGGCCATAGGCATAGCCATGGTAGTTACCACTCACATGCCAACCTTTGCCGACCGTGAGATACTGATCTGCTTGGCCATCGCCATCGGTATCCGAAAGTTCGGTGACTTCGGTGCGTTGTGTGAGAAGAAGGCGCTCTCCTCGGCGCATCAGACCTAACGGTTCATCCAAACCTGAAGCAAAGCGCGTGTAGGTGACCTTATCCGGGTCACCCGAGGCGGCACCAAGCATCCAGACCTCACCTTTGCGAATGGCGACAGCGAGCCGATCGTTGTCTAGCGCTGCCAACCCGGTGGCTTCGAGCGCGATCCCATCGCCCGGTTCCCAGTCGGCGTCACGCGAGTTGTGCATGTTGTTGCCGATCAGAAGATCGGCGACGGTGTAGTAGGGGTTCTCTTGGGCAAGAACAACGTTTCCCATGAAGAGAAGTGAGATGAGCAAGCGTTTCACGGCGCGAAAGAAGTGTTAGTCGTGCCTTTGCCAGTCGTGGTTCGTCGGAATCCGCCATTCTCGTCGGGTTCGATCCGATCCGTGATCTGCTGGTCGCCTTCGCGATAGCGAAATGTGGGAACGCCATCTTTGTCCAAGGTGTAGCCGAGAAAGTGACGCTCTTGGTCATCCGCAGGGAAACGTCTCACCTCCGATCCGAGTGGTTTCGCACTGGGATCCACACGCGAGAACCATGTCTTGTAGCCGTCGATGAATCGGCCCTTCCAGATCAATGATAGTTGGCAGCGGTCCGCATCAAAGGCAAAGTGAACGCCTTCAGGAAAACCGACGGCGATCGCGTGGGTGCCGACATCGTCCATGAATGTCCGTTGGACCACAGGACGATCGGTGGGAGTGATTTCAAAAGCGCCTTTGTCAAAGTCCGGATAGCCTGGTGGCGGTTCTTTGCCCTCTTTCAGATAGCTCCAGATCGCAGCGATTTGATTGTCCGTATCACCGGAAAGAATAGTTTGATTGCCCGCCACTCCGTTAGGCCAGAAGCTGGGCATGAGTGTTCCTGGACGCAATCTTGTCGGATGAATGAGGTTCTCTCTGAACCATGCTGGTCGGTAGCGGGCAGTCGCTCCTGTGAGAGTGATGGCATTCATGGCCAGACCTTTGCGGCCGTCGAGATCATGGCAAGTGATGCATCCCACGCCACCTTGAGTGCCGAGTAGAATTCTTCCTGCTTCGAGATCGCCACCAGAAAGAGAGGAGTCATCAGATTGATCCGCATCGGCGAACTGTTGGATGAGAGGCTCAACATTGTTCGGGCCAAAGGAAGGCATCCGTGTGGGCATGTAAGGGCGCATTTTACCGTCGCCATTGAGGACAGACTTAAGCCATGTCGGATGGAGCTTCCTGCCGACGCCCGTGAGGGTTGGGGGAAACTTGCCTTCATTGCCAAGCGCTTCGTTTCCTGTGAAATGGGCTAGCATGTCACCTTCGGGCCCTCCCAGTTTGTCACGTTGATGGCACGCATAGCAGTTCAATGCGGCCAGGGTGTGTTTGATGGTCAGTTCCGGAAATGGCTTTGAGACCGCAGCATGGATCGCTTTCGACTGGCTCGGAGAGAGTGCGTAATGGGCTTTCGAGCAGGTGGCGGACGTCGGCCAAGGAGGCGCCAGTGAGGAGGGTTGTTGATTTCCTAACGCATGACAATTAGCGCAGCCGACTTGGGTGAAAATGGTCTGACCGATCTGGGCTTTTCCTTCGTCGATCGCGAAAGACTTGAGACGACCACGCTGTGTGTTGTCGGCTTCGTCAAGTGTGTCTAACAAGTAGGCGGCGATGTCGGCCGCTTCTTGGAGTTCGAGGTGCAGATCCGGCATGCGTCCACCGGGACGATGTTTCAAGGGGTGCTGCAGGAATTCTGTCAGGGCGTGATAGCTGTACTTGGCGGCGAGATTCTCCAAGGGCGGATAGTCATGGCAAGTGATGCAGCCAATGCGAGCGAAGAGCTTCTTCCCAGTGTGTGGGGCGCTGTACTTACCCAATCTAGGAGCCTTCCAGCCATCCTTCTGTGAGACAAGAAAGTGCACGAGGGCATCGACCTGAGTCTTGTCTGCCAAGACGTCTGGCATGGTGGCGCCTGGATGGGCTTTCTGTGGATCGGTGAGGTAAGCTCGCAACCAATCCGGTTGGAGTCGTGCTCCGACGCCGTCGAGAATGGGGGCTCCTTTGGATGTCCTGCTAGGATGGGTGTGACATTGGGCGCAATTCAACTCACTGATGAGCAAGTGCCCCGATTCCTCATCTGAGAATGGCTCTTGATGAAAACGTGCGAATCCAGCAACAAACGGCTCTGCTTGGAGCGATGCCAAACAGAGGAGAAGCAGAATGCTAGAGACAGCTCTCCACATAGGCGCGTGACTTGTTGATCGCCGCCGTGATCTCGGGGATCGTCGGTAGGATGGGAATCCCTCGAGGAGTCGGGTGCATGAAGATCTCGCAGAAGCCCGTGTAATCGATTGCTTTCAGGGCGCTCATGATCGGCTTGTAATCGAGCCCGCCGCCGTAGCCTGGCATTTGCTGCATCTCAATGTCCTTCGCCACTTTGTTGCGAATCCCCTCGGAATGTTCCTGGAAATAGATGAAGGGAATCTGGTCATTTCCAAGGCTTCGAATCATCGCCGGGATTTGATCGGCAAACTGGTAGAGATGATGGAATGCCAGGGCGATGCCCAGATGCTTGGACTGATTGAACTCAGCGAAGTAGCGCAACGAATCCGGATGATAGAGCAGCTGCCGGTCATGATTCTCCACGGCGATGATCAATCCAGCCTCTTCCGCAGCCGCCACATGAGGTTTCATCTTCTCTAAAAATGTCTTCACCGCTCGCTTGGCGTCTTCGCCACTCGGCTCGGAGGGGCCGGTGGTGCCGCATAAGAGAATCTTCGCGCCGAATTTCTTTGCGATAGGCATCTCGTCTTGCAAGCCGAAGGGGCCTAACGGATAACGCGTGAAGACTGTCGGGATGACCTCGTGTTTCTGAAAGAGTGCCAAAGCGGCTTCATGACCCATCTCGTCGATCTGTTCGCGCTGATTGCCGTGGGATCGACACCAGATATCGATCCCTCCGCACCCTGATTTCGAGACTTCGGGTAGGATGTCTTTGAGCGGCATCTCACCGTACATCGCGGAAGAGAGTAAGTAACGAGGACGAAACTTCTTTTCTTGGGCAGAAGAGTCTAACAGGCTGGCGGCTGTTCCAAGCCCCAAGATTTGGAAAGCTTTGCGACGATTCATGCCTCGCTCTGAAGTTTCGCGCGATCGGCGATGAGAAGTTCGATCCACGGCCTGATGTATTGGCCGTTGTCGTGGAAGGTGCGTCCGGAAATGAGATTGCCGTCGATGACGCAGGCCTCATTGACAAAGATGCCGCCACAGATCTCGAGATCGAACTGACACTTTGGCACTGTGGCCATCTTGCGACCCTTGACCCGATCCGCGCGGGCGGGAATTTCCACGCCATGGCACACACTAGCAATCGGCTTGTTGTTATCAAAGAACCACTGCGTGATGCGAATCAGATCAGGATGATCGCGAATGTATTCAGGCGCGCGCCCGCCGCTGAACATGATCCCGACGTATTCTTCAGGGTTGATCTCATCAAACGAGACGTCGGCGTCGATGGTGTAGCCTTCCCATTCTTTGGTAATCGTCCAACCAGGTTTCACTTCATGCATGACCATCTGGAAACGTCGTTTCTCCGGTCCCGCCACAACGGGGGTGAATCCGTCTTCCTGGAGACGATAGTAGGGGTAGAGAGTATCGAGCGTCTCGCTCGCGTCGCCGATGATAATGAGAACTTTGGAATGATCCATGACTCTCTCATCTGTGGCGGGTTTTGTGCGAAATGACAATCCTGAAAACCTAGGTGCGAGGAGGGCGGCAGGGCATACGCATGAGAAACGAGAGGGATTATTGATAGTAGGGAAAATCGGAACGCGGGATCGAGGGCGGCTAGCTTGCGCTTGGCCCGCATGGATTTCTTCTCCGGGTGATCGCGCAATACTTT
>JBLHHN010000029.1:0-30531 GCA_047616785.1 Verrucomicrobiales bacterium | reverse complement strand
CTGACATTGCGGCTTCCTTCGAGACTGATTCGAACCTGCCCGCAGCCGAGGTCATACAGCGCAACCGGCGGCGCGCAGGCACGTGCTGAGCTTCCAAAAAAATGGAAAGTTTTCTACACCGTTGACGCACCATTCAATTGCCCACCATCTGTGATGAGTAAAGCCTTGCTCCCGCTAAACGTGACAAAAGTCCAGGTTGACGTCGCTTCTCCATAAGTCAGTTCCACCGTCACTGCCTGGCCCAATTCAAAAGGCACCGTTGGCGTGTGTGTGAAGATGGTATTGTCACCATCGGCTGATTTCTCGATGGTCGCTTCCGCTCCATTCACTTTCATCACCGCTTCAGTGTCTCCGGCAAGGCGCATAGTGACTTGGATCGGCGTGTCCTTGGCGACCCCAGTCGCATTGATGCTAGGAGTCACCGATGTCAGGTAAGGCCGCCCCTCAATGTTGAGCCTTTGCCATGCTTTGATCGAATCAGCGCTCGTGGAATTGATTGATGTCAGAGATGATTCATCTGTGGGGTCGGCAGAATAGAACTCTAGGGAGGCGTTGCCGTTCCAATGCGCCATGAGAATACGGACGGAGTAGAGTCCTGCCTTCGGCACATCGATCAATGCCGTGCGATCGCTGTTGCCCGCATTGGAATCGAATCCCGCAAGACGCTGACGGAAGATGTCACGGGCATCGTTAGGATGGATCGCAAGCTCGATCGCATCGTCATGGTAGACGCCGAGGATGGTCTCTCTTGCAGGTAACTCCAAGTATGTGAGCACCTCGATGGAAAAGTTCTGCGCGTTTCCGAAGAAATCAAATGTGGCATCGTTAGACCTGGGCAGACCGGGAAAGTAGGCGTCGGGGGCATCTTCGATCTCTGAGAAATTGCCGTCTTCAATGGGAATCCCTCCGCCATCAGCACTGAAATTGATGACGCCATCAATCGTAAAGGACCCGTCTGGATCGACCGCCAATGCGCCCGGCCAGTCGCCTTGGTCGCCGCCGGATTGGCTGAATCCACGACCAAGGACTCATAGGCTTCTATGGTTTCTGGATCGACGAGCAGGCCATTCAATTGGGCATTGCCACGGGCCACGGTCGCGGTGAGGCCTGCATTTTTCTGAGCCTGAACGATTCGGCCCGTGAAGCCCGCAACTCCTTTCCCTTCCGGAGCGTAAACCCAAAATTTTCCTAGAGAGATGGCGTCTTGCGCTTGAATGGGAGGAAGGCAGCCGAATAAGAGTAGACTCGTCAAAAGAGGTTTGAAGTTCATGTCAGGTGGTGGTGGGGTTTAGTCTCACTTGTGAAACCATTTGCCAGTGTGAGAAACTCAACGCCTTTAGGCAAGATCCGTTTCACGGAAAAGAGGCCATTGCGATGCTCCCAGTCCGTTCTAAGCTTTCAAACCATGAGAGCCTTTGTTCTTGCAATCTTTATGACCGTCACTGCCTCCGTGGCATCGGCACAGGCCACACGTGAGCATATCATTGTCAGTGGAGGACCTGCCCTCCTGACGTGGGAGAAACTCCGCTTCAAGGCGGACCAACATGATAAATTTCATTTCAATTTCATCCGACCAGTGGCCTGGAGTCGCATCGGCCAACTCCAGAAGATTCATGGCAAGGGTTCCAAGATCACCTGGCTCGTGCACCGTCCTTCTTACGAGAAACGTCAGCGTGAATCAGGCAAGCCGTTGATCCAATGGATTCAGTCCGTCATCAGCAAGTACCCTGCCGTGAAACTGGTGTGGTTCAGTAGCGGTGATGATGTCATCAACTACATCAACAGCGGTCAGAATCGGCGACGCACCAAAGTCGGCGGTGTCGATTTCTATCTACATTCTAACAAATACTGCTTCATGTTCGACTACAGCAGTGATATTCTCGGGGGCTCCAAAGCTTTTCTCCACCAACGCGATATCGGCCGACTCAAGCGCAGCGCCTTTGCCAAAGGTGCGCAATCCAAGAGTTGGGGATGTCATACTGGTGAAAGCATGAGCGCGGCTTGGAGGAAAGCCACTGGGACGAAACTCTGGGGCGCCATCGGCAAGACGGATTACTCTGACATTTCCTTGAACAAGGGCGTGCCGAAACTCAGTCCAAACGGCCGCTGGGCTTACTAGCCCTGCTCTATCTACCTTATCCCTCCGCTAACTTCGTTCGCATCTTTCGGAGTCGCGGATATGGGTGAGCGTCTTTGAATTTCTATGTCCTCTTCTTTTCACTATCCTGACACCACCGCGACTCACACCCGTCTGCCCAACGGGCTCGACATCATCATCAAAGAGGATCACAGCGCTGAAGTGGTCAGTCTTCAAGCTTGGTGCGGCGCCGGTAGCATTCATGAAGATGAATGGTTAGGCGCAGGACTATCACACATCTTAGAGCACATGCTCTTCAAGGGCACGAGCAAACGCAAAGGTCCCGAGATCGCCACACAGGTCCAGGACGTCGGCGGCTATATCAACGCCTACACCTCGTTTGATCGCACCGTTTATTGGATTGATGCGCCGAGCTCTGGGGCAGAACTTTCTCTCGATGTCCTTCTGGACGTCATGACCGAGGCCACGCTTCCGGAAGATGAGTATGACAAAGAGCAAGAGGTCATCCGCCGTGAGTTCGCCATGGGATTCGATGACCCGGATCGCATGAGCTCTCAGCTCCTCTTCGCCACAAGTTTTCAACAGCATCCATACAAACACCCCGTCATCGGGCATCTAGATATCTTCAACAAACTGACCCGCGAAGATGTTCTGGCCTACTACAGGCGTCACTACGTGCCTAACAACATGCTCTTCGTCATCGTAGGAGCTGTCGATGCCGAGAAAGTCCACGCCCAGATCGCGACGCATTTCGAGAACTATCCGCGGCAAGTCCACGCGCCCGTGATCATCCCGCCCGAATCCCAGCAGTTGGGAAGGCGTGATGTGCACCAAGAATTCGAGACGCAACTGTCAAAGATGCATCTCGCCTGGCACATTCCTAGCATTGCCCATTCCGACATGCCTGCATTGGATGTCCTTGCCAGCATTCTTGGCCAAGGACGCAGCTCACGCCTTTACCGCGCGATCCGTGAGGAGCGGCAATTGGCGCATTCTATCGGAGCGAGCGCCTACACACCAGCTCATGGCGGGATCTTCTCCGTCAGTGCCACGGTTGATCCTGACAAACGCCTCGCTGTAGAAGGGGCCGTTCACGAACTCATCGCCGAACTCGCACTCAATGGCATTCGCCCCGACGAGCTTGAGAAATCGAAGAAATCTTGCCTTGTCGACATGCTTGGCGACCTCACCACCATGCGCGGACAGGCCAACGACCTGGCCACGAACTGGATGCTCTCACGCAATCTTAATTTCACCCGAGACTACCTCACCTCCATCCACAACGTCGAGGTGGAAGCAGTGCGCTCGGTCGCGCAATGCTATCTTATCGATGCCAATCTGAGCTCCGTTTCCCTCAATCCAAAGGGCAGTCTGGCCACAGCGGCTGTGGCGTCGAAAGACAGCAACGAAACGGTCACCCATAAAATTCAGTTAGGCAATGGCCTCACCGTGCTCTTGCAAGAAGACCATCGGGTGCCCTTGGTTACCATTCGGGCCAGTTTCCTCTCGGGGTTGCTTGGGGAAGATGAGGCCAACACGGGACTCACCCAGTTGGGGGCTCGCTGCCTCATCAAAGGGACCGCCAATCGCACCGCCTCCGAGATCGCCGACTCGATGGAGAACGCAGGCGGAGGCATCGGAGCCAGCGCCGGGAATAACACCTTCACCGTGTCTGCTAGTTGCCTTGATCAAGATCTCCCCATGGCTTTGGACATTGTGAGTGATGTCTTGCTTCGTCCAAGCTTTCCCAAGGTTGAGGTCGAGCGGGAGAAAGTCGCTCAAGTGGCTGGGATCAAAAGTGAGTCAGACCATCTCATCAGTCTTGCTGTCCGTGAATTGCGCCAAGCGCTCTTTGGGGAGCATCCCTACGCGAACGTGCGTAACGGCACCGAGGCTTCCGTGAATCAGTTAGACGAACAAGACGTCCACGCCTTCCATGAGCGCTACGCCACCGGTAAGAATGGCGTGCTTTCCGTCTACGGAGCCATCGATCGCAGTGCCGTCGAGGCATTGATTCGTGAGCAATTCGATCATTTGCCACCGGGAGAACGCGCCTTTCAAGCCATCTCTTCTCCAGAGCCTCTCACTGAATCCACAGTCGTCGACCTCACCACGGACAAACAGCAAGCAGTTCTGGTCACGGGTTATCCAAGCATGGCCATCGACTCCCCAGATCGCCTCGCCTTGGAGCTCATTGAAGAAGCTTGCAGCGACATGTCTTCCCGTCTCTTCATGAAGATCCGCGAGGAAATGGGCCTTGCCTATTACGTCAGTGCCTCACAGATGTTCGGGTTGGCTCCTGGCGTCTTCTACTTCTATTGCGGCACGGACCCCGAGAAATTGGATGACGTGCAAGCCGCGCTGGCCGGAGAAGTTTCCAAGCTTGCCGCAGATGGACTCACCCAAGAAGAGCTGGCTCGCGCCAAGCAGACCTTGTTAGGCAAAGCCGCCATGGACGCTCAGGGCATCAGTGCCCGTGCGTCGATCGAGGGCCTCGACGAACTCTATCAGTTCGGTCACGATCACGGTAAGAGCCTCCGCGCCCGAGTAGAAAAGATCACGCTGGAGGATACCCATCGGGTGTTGAAAGCCTACTTCTGCGAGAAACCCTCCGTGACAGTGCGAGTGTCTCCACTGCTCAGCAGCAGCAAGTAGCTCAAGCTTTCAGTCGAATGGCACGGAAATAGGCCGACTTTGGGATGCCAGCCTTATGGGATGCCGAGCAACGGGTGCTGCTGGGAGCGCCAAGATCTTGCTGGTCGAGCTTTGGGATTGGCGTTCCGCGACGAGACGGTTGGATCTATCTACTTTCGAGACAGCCGTAGAGTAATGTAGTAGTCAACGGGGACTGCCGTAGGCGACGAGTTTGCCGGATCGGCGGGGGCGATAGTTGTGGAAATCCACGCCACTTCCATTCATGCCTGTCTTGCCTTTACCACGAGCTCCCCACAGACGCACGGTGCTAGCGTGATGATTCACATACACCATGACGTGGGAGATGCGGTTGGGCTCACCTTTTTTGGTCCAGAAGAGGAGATCGCCTGTCTGAAGTCGTGCCAAGACTTCCTCTTCGGTTTCCCAGGGAGCGACCCGGAAGAGCCGCCCTTGTTTGGCGAGATGGTGGGCTTGAGCTTCTGAGTTCCTGGGCAAGGTGACTCCCAGCGCTTTGTAGAAGCGTTGGACGGAGGCTGAGCAATCCATCCCAGCATTGGTCACGCCGCCGAAGTTGTAGGGGATGCCAAGTCGAGCCAGATCGTGACCACGCTTCACGAGCGTTTCGGGGCTGGAGCGGAAGTTGCCCGGGTTCGCGCCTATCGGCTCGAGAAGGATGAGTGCGAGAAAGAGGCTCAGGCCAAACCACATCTGATGAAAGCGCCAATTCATGGTTGGCGACGATACGGCAATCTGGTCGGAAAGAGACCGCCAGGTATGGTAATTAGGGTAAATATTAAACTTATAAATAGAGGGATATCAGATCTGCTTCAAGTCGCGTGAGCTGGACTAAATTATGCTTACCGTAATAAATGGTTTGATTTGTTATGATAATAATATATATAGTGAGATGGTTACCTTCGCTGATAACTTTGAATCCCAAGATACCGAAAGAGCTTCTCTCCTCCTCATTGAGGATGAAAAGCCCGTCATGGAGCTCCTCATTCGTATCCTGAGCAACGACTATAAGGTGCACACAGCCGGAGACTGCGCGGAAGCTGAGGAGATTCTGCGCGAATTGGATATCGAGGTCATCATCTGCGACCACGGGTTGCCAGGGGAATCGGGTCTAGATTTCCTGAGTCGGATTCGGCATGACTTTCCCTATATACAGCGCATTATCCTGACAGGACACCGGGATCTCGATCTCGCCATTCGAGCGATCAATGAAGGGGATGTGCACCGTTACTTGCCCAAACCCGCTGATTTCTCCACGGTCTGCGAGGCCATCAGCACAGGCCTTGAGAAGCGTAAGAAGATGCTGAGTGATCAGAAAGTCGCCGAGGAACATGACGCGATGCAGGAGGAAATGCGTTCGGTGCCCTATGGCTTGCGTCGGCTTTGCATGCTCAGCATGGAGGGCGGCAGATTCATGGTGAAGGCCATGAGCCTCTATTTCATCGGTTCCCTAGGCTTCTTCATCTGTGGATTCTGCCTTCTCATGGCGCTCTATTTGATCAAGACCGTCGCGGGAGTTGACTTCTTGGAAATGAATCTTGAGGACATCGTGGGCAAATTCCACCAATGGGCCGTCGGACTTGCCATGCGCTGATTTCGTGCGCGGCTAATTGACGACGAATTTCAGCTCTTGAATGCGCTCTTTGCCAAAGCGCTGCTGTAGCTGTGTCAGGAGGTCCTCACGCATGCCTTCGAGAACGAAGTGTACCGTGGGCTGGATCATGCGAACATGCAGGGTCCGATACTTGAGTTTCATCGGGAAGGTCTGTAGACAGAGCGGATGCCCGACAATTTGGGTCCATGCACGTCCGATCTCCTCCTCTCCATAGCGATCTGATAGACCTAGCGTCTTCATCAATCCAGGAACGATATCGCCGACGACTTTGGCATTGTGCCGCGGGACCCTTGGATCGGGCACGCCGCGCCATTCTTCGAGGAGCTGCTTACGCCAGGCGGGTTTCATAGAAGTGGACGAGCTTGCGCGAGATCGAAGGCCATCACAAGCAGAAAGCGATGGTGAAAAATACGCATAGGAGGAATCTCGGGCGAAGATTGAACCCATGGGCTCGCTGATTTGTCATGAGTTCAGGGTTGCTTTTCATAAGCGTGACTCATTAGATAAAATTGCGTAACCTCATCCACCATGGCAACAACACCTGATTCCCTTCCGAAGGACCCGGATGATTTGGAACACCTTCCTTCAAAATCGGTTCCCCGCTCAGCTGGTATCCCAGATGCCCCGTCGGATCGAGACCATGTCGCGGATCTCTCCGCCGCGAAGCAAGGCATGCCGTCATTTCCGACTCAAGATAGACGGCAGGCCAAAAATCTAGAAGACATGGATTTGGATGGGCAGGCTGACGGGACTGCTTTGCGCGAAACGATCAAGCCGCAAACCCAGCGCACTCCGAAGAAGGGTGAGCCAAGCCGTCGTCCCGCCATGGCCGCCGAGGTTGCTGCCGCTGCTGAGGAATCTGCTGCTGAGAAACCTCTGTCTGGAAATGAACAGGAAGAGGAACTGCGGCGGAAAGGTGGGCGTCCGAAGAGCGTCCGACCGACCGATTTCGAACCGATGGCATGGGAATCGTCTAAGACCAAAGTGGACTATCCTGAGCCCGATGAGGAAGGGCAAATGCCGCCACGGGTTGGTGTCGCAGGATGTGCCCATTACCTCATCAATGGGCTGAAAGCTGCCTGGGGTCGCCTCAATGTGATTGAAATGGCCAGCGTGGCGGCGTTTTTGATCGTGGCACTGATAGGCTTGTTTGGTTTTCGCAATCTTGTGCACTCAGGGCAGCAGGTCGAAGAGGTACGCCAATTGAGTTTGGCCTCGTTAGACTTTCCTTCCAAAGGCGAACTGCTCACGGTTGCCGACATCAAGGCGACGTGGCGCGCTCCGCAGCCTGGCGAAATCGTCAGACCTGACGTGCTTATGGTGCCTGAAGTCAGCGTACAGTTAAGCGGTGGCAGTGGCTTTCTTCGAATGCTTTACCGAGACGAGCAGGGCAAGATTCGCGGAGACATCATGGTCCAGCAGATCACCAATGGATCAGCCAATGGCGGAACGACTTTCACGGCTATTTGTTCGGAAGGTTACCAGAACGCGATGAATCTGGTAGAATGTCAGGCAGGACGTCTCGAGCCTTGGACGGTCGAGGTCTTCGAAAGCCGAGACTACAATGTGACCATAGACGATTGGGTGTCGCTGGCCCGTTTCGAGATGCCCTCAGGAACTGCGGATGGAGACAAGTCCGAAGGCTAACGAAGAACATCCCATTACCTATGCATGATCAACCCTTGAGCGATAACGCGGAAGACACCGCACCGGCGACCCTGATTTCCCGCGAGGGATGGGTGGTGATGCATCTTTTCTATCATTTGGAATACGCTACTTGGGAACTGTTAGGACGTGACATTCAACGCCAAGCCAAGACGGAGCTGACGCAGCTTGTGCAAGAGATCCGTGCGCACGAAGACACGCAACTTCTCATGTTCAGCATGGTCTCTCCTAAGGCCGATCTTGGGTTCATGCTGCTCACGCCCGATCTGCATCAGGCCAATGCTTTTGAGAAGCAACTCAGTGTATCGTTAGGACCAGAAATTCTCTCGCCCGTGTATTCCTATCTCTCGATGACCGAGCGGAGTGAGTACACGACCTCAGATGAGCAGCATCGGCAGAATTTGATTGATGAAGAAGGTCTCGCCGCTGACTCCAAAGAGTTGGAAGAGAAGGTCCAGGAGTTCAATGAGCGGATGACGAAGTACCTTCATCACCGTTTGTATCCCAATCTTCCCGAGTGGCCTATCTTCTGTTTCTATCCCATGAGCAAGCGCCGCTCTGGGGAAGATAACTGGTACAGTCTCACATTCGAACAACGCAAGGCTCTCATGGGCGGTCACGCTAAGCTCGGGCGCATGTGGGCAGGCAAGATCTTGCAGCTTATCACCGGATCCACAGGCATCGATGATGCGGAATGGGGCGTGACTCTCTTTGGTCATGATCTCATTGATGTGAAGGAGATCGTCTATCGAATGCGCTTCGACGAAGTGAGTGCGCGTTACGGTGAGTTTGGCGAATTCTACATTGGGCTTCAATTGCCGCTGGATGAACTCTTCCAGCGTCTAGGGCTCTAGCATTTCATTAACTTGAACGCCCCTTACGCCACGCAGCCACTCCTTTTAGGTGGGCGGCAGTTTCAGTCACGACTCTTACTCGGCACCGGAAAATTCTCGTCGAATGAAAGCATGCGGGATGCGCTCGTCGCCTCTGGGACAGAGATTGTCACGGTGGCTTTGCGTCGTGCGGATCTGTCAGGAAGTAAGGATCCTTATGCCAATATCTTGGAGTTCATTGATCCTGATAAATACCTTCTTCTGCCCAATACCAGCGGTGCCATGAATGCCGACGAAGCGGTGCGGCTTGCTCGACTCGCCGAAGCCGCGGGTCTGCCTAAGTGGGTGAAATTGGAGATCCATCCTGACCCACGTTACCTCTTGCCAGACCCCATCGAGACCTTAGCTGCGGCTGAGATCCTCGTGAAAGAAGGCTTCACCGTCCTCCCTTACATCAATGCCGATCCAGTGCTGGCCAAGCGTTTGCAAGATTGCGGGACGGCTGCCGTCATGCCGTTGGCCGCTCCGATCGGTAGCAATCGCGGTTTGGATGCCCGGCATCAGATCGAGATCATCATCGAGCAAGCCACTGTCCCAGTCATCATTGATGCTGGCTTGGGCGTGCCCAGTCATGCCGCCGCCGCTCTGGAACTCGGAGCAGACGCCGTGCTCGTGAACACCGCCATTGCGATTGCTTCCGATCCGAGCGCCATGGGCTACGCCTTTAAAGGGGCCGTCCACGCAGGGCGTCTTGCCTATGAACTTGGTCTTCCTGAAAAACGTCAAACCGCTGAGGCGACTAGCCCGCTCACTGGTTTTCTCTATCAGGACAACGCAAGCTGAGAGGGCCATTGCGAAGGTAGATCAACGATGGTGGCTTTGGCCTAATGTTCTCAGCCTGGATGCGCCATGCGTGGCACTCGTGTGGCACGCGGCCTTTGCGCGAGCGTTTGGTGTGCCGATCGATGTGATCGCAACGGCATTGCTAGTCATCTCCGTTTGGATGATCTATGTCATGGATCGCTTGCTCGATGTGAGGCGCATGGCAGGCGAAGACGTCACGGCGCGGCATGCTTTTCACGCCAAGCACGCGCGTAGTCTTCAGTTAGGGGTGTCCCTGGCGCTGATCCTCGCTGGCACGCTCACCATAATGGCGGACGAGCGGCTCATCCTCTTTGGCGTGGTAATGCTCAGTTTCACCGGGCTCTACGGATTGCTTGTGCATCGCAAGCTCTTCTGGGCCCCGAAAGAGTTCCTCTGCGGCGGGATGTTCAGCGTAGGCGTGATCGGGGGGCTTTTCATCGAGCCTTTTCCATGGACTCTATCATTAATCTTCGGATTTCTTTGCAGTGGAAATTGCTTGGTCATCGCATGCGCAGAGATCGGGATCGATCGGAAGCAGGACGGTGGAGCCTTACCGCAGCGATGGCCCGGTATTTCTCGGTGGATCACCCTGGTATTGATTATTCTCGCCATCCTGTCATTGTCTTTGCGTCAGCCACTTTCCATGGCGATGGCCGTTGCTGGCGTGGGCTTGATCTTCGTGAAACACGCGCCTCGATCTCTCGAGTGGAAACGGGTCCTCGCGGATGTCTGTCTACTGTCGCCTCTCTTGGTTTGGCCCTGGCTGTGACATTGCTGGGTGAAAATGTGGACAGAGAACGGCACCTTTGGCCATAGTTCTCTCCATGCAGAATCACTTGGGATCATTTAGGATCGTTTTCGTCAGTCTTTATGTCAGTGCCGTGATCGTGGTCGCGGATGAATGGCCGCATCAACGAGGTCCTGGGCTTGATGGCAACGTTTCGGCAGATGCCCTGGTGCCCGAGTCTTTGCCGGAGGATCCGCGCATCGTCTGGAAGGTGCCGGCGACCGATGGCTATGCTGCGCCCATCATTGCGAATGACCGTGTCATCTATGGAGACTTTCAGAAAGGCAAAGAGACGTTCCATGCCTTGAGATTGTCAGATGCCGAAGTGCTTTGGGAGGATGTCTTGGATGATCCTCACAAGGATGGCTTCGGCACGGGGCCGCGTTGTGCGCCGGTGAGTGATGGCACAATCGTGCTTCTGCAATCTTGTAAGGGTGAGCTGCATTGTCTGGAGGTGGAGACTGGCAAGCTCCTCTGGAGAAAGAACTACCAGACGGATTTCGACGCGCCGTACTTCGGTGAGAAAGGCACTGCAGAAGGCGGGTCACGCCATGGATACAATGCTAGCCCATGTCTGGACGGTGATCATGTGATCGCCCTCGCGGGTGGGCCGGGTGCTGGTGTGGTTTGCCTCGATAAGAAAACGGGCACAGTCGTGTGGCAATCCCAGGACGATCAAGCCGCCTATTCTCCGCCTGTGGTGGCGACGCTGGCGGGTGTGGAGCAAGTGATTTGTTTCACGGTGAATGGCGTCATGGGATTGCGTCGCTTGGATGGGGCATTGTTATGGCGCGTGCCGATGACGACTGGCTTTGGGCGTCATATCGTCGCTCCTGTGATCCATGGTGATATCGTGATCGTCGGTTCGCATGAAGTGGGGCTGGTGGCGACGCGTGTTCTCAATCACGAGGGTAAGATCACGATCGAAGAAGCCTGGAAACACGGCAAAGAAATGGGGCCGAACATCTCAACGCCCGTCTGCATCGGCGGTCATCTCTACATGCTCGTGAGCAAGCAGGTCATGTGCGTGGAAGCGAACACTGGCAAGCAAACATGGGTGCAAGACGGAAATGTGCACACCGCCGACCGCGAAGCCTTTGCCGCTTTCATTGGCCTTGGGGACAAAGTGATGATGTTGAATGCGATGGGAGAACTGATTCTCTTCAAAGCCGATCCGAGCAACTATCAAGAAATTAATCGGACGCAGGTGTGTGGCAAGAATTGGTGTCACCCTGCGTATGCTAGTGGAAAACTGATCGTGAGGGACGCGAAGAAACTCGTCTGCATTGAGTTGGCCAAACCTGCGATGGTGAAAGTGCCATTGCCCGAAGAGAAACCGCTTTGGCCGGCGGAGGACGCGCTTGGAAATGTGATCCGCTACGAAGGCGGCGAGCAGTCGCGCGCCCTTCAAGCCTCTAGCACTTCTCCTTCGGGCTTGAATCGTGTCTTTAGCCACGTTTCGAAATCCACCTATGCGATTCACCAACCGGACAAGCCCAACGGCGTCGGGCTCGTTATTTGCCCTGGCGGTGGTTATCGGGATGTCTGGCTAGATCGTGAAGGCCATGATCTAGCTCTCTGGCTTGCGCCCTTTGGCGTCACGTCACTGGTGCTCAAGTATCGCACGAACAACACGAAATACTCCGATTACGTCTACGGGCCTGCGGTCACGTCTGATGCTTGGCAAGCGATTCGTGTTCTGCGAGAGCAAGCGGAAAGCCTCGGCATTGATCCGAACAAGATCGGCATCTCTGGATTCTCTGCCGGTGGAAACTTGGCCCTTCAGGCCTTGTTTGGAGAGAGTGGGCAAGCCGAAACGCGCCCCAACTTCGGCGGCTTATTCTATCCGTGGTTTCGTGAGGTCGATTATACCAGGACTATTGAGACCGGTGCGAACATCCCGCCACTCTTCATCATGAACGCGGCCGATGACATGGTCACCCCCGCTCACCTATGCCTGGATTTCTACGCCAAGCTCCTTGCCGCCAAAGTCGCCAAGACTGAACTCCACATCGTCAACCGTGGCGGCCACGGCTTCGACCTCGGCGACAGCAGCGGTGCCTCCACTGCCATGTGGAAAGAAAGCTTCGTGAAATGGATGGCGGACGTCGGACTTTCGGAACAGGAATAGCGTTAGCTATTCTCCGCGCTTTTGATTGCGCAGTTTCGCTTCAATGAAAGGATCGATCGCGCCGTCCATGACTTCACCGATGTTGGAGGTTTCTTCGCCGGTGCGGAGGTCTTTGACCATCTGATAGGGTTGGAAGACGTAAGAACGGATCTGGTTGCCCCAGGCGATCTCACCTTTCTCGCCATAGGCGCGCTCGGCTTCATCGCGTTGCTTGTCTTCCTCGATCTGTGCTAGTTTGGACATCAACATCTCCATGGCAAGATCTCGGTTGCGGCCTTGAGATCGTTCTTGGGTGCATCGGATGATGATTCCGGTAGGGAAATGGCGCAGGATGACGGCTGTTTCCACCTTGTTCACATTCTGGCCGCCCTTGCCACCACTGCGGGTGGTGGTGATCTCAATCTCACTATCATCAATCTCGATCGCCCCGGCACTTTTAACCTCGGGGGTGACATCGAGCGAGGCAAATGAGGTGTGACGTTTGCCGTTGGAATCGAACGGCGAGATGCGCACGAGACGATGGACGCCGCGTTCACAACTGAGGTAGCCGTAAGCATACTCGCCGGTGATCTGAAGGGTCACCGCTCGGATCCCAGCAGCTTCGCCTTCTTGCAAGTCGAGCACGGTGACCTTGTAACCAGCGCGTTCGGACCAGCGTTGGTACATGCGCATGAGCATCTCAACCCAGTCACACGCTTCGGTCCCGCCAGCACCTGCGTGGATGGTGATGAAGGCGTTGCAGGCATCGTGAGCGCCAGAGAGGAACTGTTTCAGCTCGAAGGAGCCAAGGTCGCGCTCGATTCCTTTGATCTCCGAGCACACTTCTTCCAAAGACTGAGCGTCGTCTTCTTCGCGCGCCATTTCATAGAGTAAGCCGAGATCATCCACGCGTTCTGTGAGTTTGTTGAAGGGCTGGATCTTACCCTTTAGTCGAGCGACTTCTTCGACCTTGGCTTGGGCCTTGTCTTTGTCGCCCCAGAAATCCTGGGCCGTCATTTCTTCTTCGATCTTGGTCAGGGAAGCGTCAAGGCTTGCGAGGTCAAAGATACCTCCGGAGATCCCCCAAGCGGTCTTGGAGGGCGTCGGTAGAGAATCCTTCTAATTCGTCGAAATTGCCTTTCTTCTGGTCGCTCATGATGGGTTAAGCTTTAGGTGCTACTTGCATGGATTCAACCGTGAATGTGGCACTTGCACTCTGTGGAAAAGACGATTGGCACGGTGATTCAGCTCCATCCCTTTCGGGAAACAAGCCTGATTGTACAATGGTCCACGCGGGATCATGGGCTCATCTCGACGGTGGCCAAGGGAGCGCGGCGTCCGAAGAGTGGCTTCGCGGGGAAGTTGGATTTGTTCTTCAAGCTGGAAATGGATTTCATCCCGAACCGACGTTCCACTTTGCATACTCTGCGAGAAGTGGCTATGATAGATCCGAGGCTGGGATTGCGGGGGAGTTATGGTCAGACTTTGGCGGCGGCCTATTTCACGAAATTGTTAGTATTGGTCGTGGAGGAAGGGACGCCGCTTGGGGGGCTTGGTGATCTGCTAGAGCGTGGGCTGGACTACTTGGCCAAAGAGCCTCCAACTCGAAAAGCGATCTTCTTTTACGAGGACGAGATCGGCAAGATGCTGGGCATGGGAGATCGCGGGTTGAAGGGCATTGGAGAGGTCTACGGAACAATTCCGTCCATTCGAAAAGAACTTTTGCAGAAAGTCGCAGAATAGATACTCTACCGGTTGGTATTCACAGATTTGAGAATCTTCTTAGAGAAGTTGATCATCCATTTCCGTTAGGGTTTACAATGGCCTCAGACCAGCAATTCAACTTGTTCAAGGTGCTCACCGAGCGTCTCCGCCACTATTTAGAGGTGGGTGACCTAGAGCGCGCCGAAAGCATTGCTCAAACGGCGATGGATTCGGCGCGGCGCGCTTTGGATGGGCGAGATGAGAACTTGCCGCAGTTTCTGGAGGCCTTGCGCGAATTGGCTTCCGTGAGATTGTCGGTGAAGGATTTGCCTGGGGCGGAATTGGTTTATCAGGAAGCGTTTGGCCTGGCCCGTGGAAATCGTTTCGTTTCAGCCCGTCAGATTGGCATTCTTAAGAGCGAGCTCGCAGGGGCGCTCGATGTCCAAGACAAGCCGAATGAGGCTGTCCCACTCTATCAAGACGCTATCGCGATGTTTGAAAGCGCTAGTGTGAATGAGCCTTTGTTGGCGGCGAGGTTACGCAACAATCTTGCCATGATCTTCAAGAGTCGAGGCAGCTTGGAAATGGCGGAAGAACATTACCTCATCACGTTAGAAGTATTCGAGGCGGCCTACGGTGCAGAGTCGTTGGAGGCGGCTTCCATCTATAACAATGTGGGCGGTCTTTATCAAGCCGCCGGCCATGTGGAACGCGCTTTGGAGATGCATCTCAAAGCCTTGAGTCTTCGGAAGCAGCTGGGAGAAGCGGAGAGCGTGGATGTGGGGCAGTCGCTTTGCAATGTCGCGGCGGCGCATCATGCCCTGACTCACGCGAAGGAAGCGGAGCGCTACTACAAGCAAGCGCGTAAGATCTTGGCCTTGCATCGGGATTCAGAGCCAGAGCCCTTCGATATTGCGACAGAGAATTACCGGCTCTTGCTTGAGGAAACGGGGCGTCCACCCGAAGAGGCGGATGATGAAGATAGTCGACCGGCAGCCATTTCCTTCGTCGATCTGTCCCAGCCAGCCTCGGCAGTCGTTTAGGTCTAGTGCTTCAAGGCGACAGAAACATTGCCTTCCGGCTGGGGTTTATGGTTTATGGTCCATTGACCTGACCCCCGTCTAAATCATGCTTACTATCCTTGGAAAAGACTCTGGTGAATCCTTCTGTGATGGCTTCTCTCGCCGCAACTTCCTGCGTATTGGCGGGCTAGGGCTCGCGGGTTTTGCCTTGCCAGATGTTCTCCGCGCGGAAGCTTCTCAGGGCCGGCAAGCGGGTGAAAAGGCGATCATCATGATCTTCCTCCCTGGCGGGCCGCCGCATCAGGACATGTTCGATCTCAAGATGGACGCGCCCTCCGAGATCCGTGGCGAGTTCTCTCCGATCTCGACCAATGTGCCTGGCATTCAGATCTGTGAGCATTTCCCTCGGATGGCCAAGATGATGGACAAACTGGCCATCATTCGCTCGGTCGTCGGCGCGACGGGTGATCACGATGCCTACCAATGCATGACGGGCAGGCCGCCCAAGCGTAATTTGCCACCTGGTGGTTGGCCTTCGATCGGGTCGGTGATGTCAGCCAAGCAAGGTTCTGCTAGTGAGGCGGTGCCTCCCTTTGTGGGACTCGCGCCGAAGATGGGTGAAATGCGTTGGGCAGATCCTGGTAAGCCTGGTTTCCTCGGACCTGCGCACGCGCCTTTCCAGCCGAATGGTGGTGGAAAAAGTGACATGATTCTGAATGGAGTTTCTTTAGACCGATTGGGAGATCGCAAACAACTCCTCACAAGCTTCGATCAGTTTCGACGCGAGACGGATGCCTCGGGTGCCATGGATGGCCTGGACTCCTTCACGCAACAAGCGTTCGGCGTCTTGACCTCTAGCAAGCTTGTCGAAGCCATGAATCTCGACAATGAAGATCCGAGAGTGCGTGAAGCCTACGGGAAAGGCATCGCAAAGAATGTCGCGGATGGTGGCCCACGCATGATGGAGCAATTCCTCATGGCACGACGATTGGTCGAGTCGGGCGTGCGGTGCGTGACCTTGGCTTTCAGTCGCTGGGACTGGCATGGAAACAATTTTAAACGCGGTCGCGAAGATATGCCGATGTTAGACCAGGGTGTCACAGCGTTGGTGCAAGATCTGCATGATCGTGGTTTGGATAAAGATGTGAGTGTGATTGTGTGGGGCGAATTTGGAAGAACGCCCACGATCAACGCCCAGGCTGGGCGCGACCACTGGCCACGTGTGTCCTGCGCCATGCTCGCCTGTGGCGGGATGAAGACGGGGCAAGTCATCGGCGCGACGGATCGCCTCGGCGGTGAAGCTTCGGATCGGCCGGTGCATTTCCAGGAGATCCACTCCACGCTCTATCACAATGTCGGGATCGATGTGAAAACGGCCACGGTTGATGACCTGAGTGGCCGACCGCGTTACCTCGTTGATCAGGAGTACGAGCCCATCGGAGAGCTGATTTGACCACGGCCAAGGGGCGAAAAGTGGTCTTTGTCGATGGTACGTGCGTGCTCTGTCATGGACTCGTCAAGTTTCTGTTAGGCATCGATAAGAAGAAGATGCTCACCTTCTCCACCCTCCAGGGGGAAACTGCCGAGCGCCTCTTGGCGGGCACCCTGTATGATGAGCAACGCCAGCGTCTTGCTGGGGTGATCTATGTGCGAGATTGTGAAGGGGCCGATCAACATGTCTACACCCACTCCACAGCCGCATTGTTAGCGTTGCGTGATATTGGAGGATTCTGGTGGGTTCTCTCTTGGCTTATTCTGATCCCACGACCGCTGCGAAATATTGTCTACGACTTCATTGCTCGCAATCGATACCGGTGGTTTGGTAAGCACGAAGAGGCTTGTCCACTTCCATCTCAAGAAGAGTTGGAGCGCTTTGTTCCCTAACTAAATTCATTTTCAATATGTCTATCCTTTTACAAATCTCAATGGGTCTTGCCCTTGGACTAACGGGAGCCTTTGCCGAGCTGCCTTGGCCGGATAAGAGTGGCCCCACGAAAGATGGTCATGTCCCCGCCGCACATGCCAAGGGCTTGGTCTCCGAGTGGGGCGAAGAGAGTGGCAAGAACGTGCTTTGGAAGACCCCCTTGCCGTTGGAAGGTCATTCGACCCCTGTCATTGACGCTGCTACCTTGTGGTTCACGAGTGCGAGCAAGGATGGCGCCCGGCAATTTCTTGATGCCGTCGATCGGAACAGTGGCAAGTTGGTTCATCATCATCTCATCTTCGAAAACAAAGCCCCTGAGGAATTAGGAAACGGCGTCAACAATTACGCGGCGCCGTCCTGTGTGATGGATGAGAGCGGTCTCTATGTGCACTTTGGCACCTACGGAACGGCTAAGGTGAATCCCAAGACGCTGGAAAAGATCTGGGAGCGGCGTGATATCAATTGCCGCCATTTCCGCGGGCCTGGTTCTTCGCCCGTGCTCTATCAGAATCTGCTGATCCTGACCATGGATGGCATCGACCAACATTACGTCACGGCACTCGACAAAGACAGCGGCAAGACTGTCTGGCGCACGGACCGCACCACGGACTATGGAGACATTGGTCCTGATGGGAAGCCAGAACGTGAAGGGGACAACCGGAAAGCTTATGGGACTCCTAGCATTGTCATAGCAGGAGGTGATGATCATCTAGTGTCTGTAGGCTCGCGTGCCCTGTTCGGCTACGAGCCTAGCACTGGCAAAGAACTTTGGACCATCACGCACGCCAATTTCAATGCTGCCGTTCGTCCCGTTTCTCGGAATGGGATGCTCTTCGTGAACACCGGGTCATCACGAGCGCATTTGTTAGGGGTTCGACTCGATGATCAGCTGAAAGGGGACGTCACCAAGTCTCATGTCGTCTGGGATCGGGATAAACGGAACAGCCGGTTCTCTGGGCATGTGCTCGTGGGAGATCGCATCGTGCAATCGACTGAAGGTGGCATCGTTTCCTGCCTCGATCAGAAGACCGGGGATGAAATATGGTCGGGGCGATTGCCTGGGACTTACATGGCAACGCCGATCGTCGTGGGAGATCTCGTTTACTACAGCAATGAAACAGGCCAGGGACGTGTGGTCAGAGCGAGCGGCAAGGACCTTCAAATTGTGAGTGAAAATGAATTGGAAGTGGGCAGCCAAGCTTCGGCCGCGGTCGCTGACGGCGCACTCTTCCTTCGCACCAAGACCTGCCTCTATAAGATTGGAGCATCCTCGAAACCATGAGACTACTCATACGTTGCTTGGTCGCCGATGGAAACAGCTTCGCCGCAGACCGACTTGTCTTTTCTGAGGACTTTGAGCGTCGCAATAGCGAGGGTTACAAGCGCATGGAGAAGCACAAACACCTTGAGGTGGTCAAACGTGTGGGAGTGCAAAGCGGAGTCGCGTTGCGTGCCACGCATGAGCCCTTCAAGAGTGGGTCCGAACGGATCGTCGTGGGATGCCCGTTGCCAGCAGTCCCCGAGTAGACGCTGAATTAGGACGTGAAATTCGAGTCTGATTTCGACTTTACTCACGGCGGAAAACTGCATGTGTTAGGACCCAAAGAGAAAGTCACGGGTGGGCGCGAGGGAAGGAAAGACGGCTGGAGTGCCCGCGTCACCTTTGCCAAAGAAGGCGGGGTCAAGACCTACAACTATCACCAACACCAACCGGGCCAATACGGCGAAGGCGGAAAGGCGCCTCCGAAGTCCTTTCGCTTTCCCAAAGATAAGTGGGTGTCCGTGTCACTGCACGTTCGAGTGAATGAAAATCCCAAGAAGAAGACCGGCTTCAGCAAATTGTACGTGAACGGAAAGCTCATCGAGAGCATGGAGAAAGTGCAATGGCGCGCTGAAGGAGGCAAAGACACCCTGATTAACAATTTCCTCTTCAGCACCTTCCACGGCGGGAGCGCCGACAAATGGACGCCCAAAGACAAAGACGGGAAATGGATCAAAGTCCATGCCCTCTTCGATAACATTGCTGTCTACAGGGGCGAACGTATTCGCAAAGCGCCAGGAAAGTAGAGTGGCCTGGGCTTCTGGACTGGCACAATCGCGAAGAGCTGAAGCCCTCTGTTAGTTTGTGTGGTAGGGGCGACTGCTATCATTTCTCCCACACAGGGCTGGAAAGAGGTGATGGATCATGTGGATCGATATCTTGCTTTTGGCGTCAAGAGTTGCTGGGTCGTCACGCCGTTCAACCGGACGGTCATGGTCATCACCGCCAACGGTGAAGAGACCTTTACCAAAGGCGTGGTCACAGATCCTATCATTGGCTTGAAAGCTGATCTGACTGAGGTGTTTCCTTAGCGATCAGCGCGAGCGTCCGGCCTCGAAGGCCGTGACTGCATCAGCCACTCAAGATTGAAGCGCGCGTATTTGATCGACTTCACTTCTTCTTTGCCGTCAGCCCCAGGAACAAAGTAGCTGTAGCTGGCATGCAACATCCCATCCTCCGTCTGAATGATAGAGGGATAATGGAACTCACCTTGATCAGGCGCCACTTTTTCCAAGTACCTCGTCCATTTCCAGGTCTTGCCCTCGTCTTCAGATACGGAAACCGCCAACTGATGGCGGCCTAGCTCCGTATCATTGTAGATGGCGAGGAAACGGCCGTCCTTGAGATTCATCAGCTCCAGGCCAGCGCCGGGATTCTTCAGCTCGGGATGATCGTAGACCATGCCCCACGTTTCCCCTTCGTCTTTGGATTCACTCACGTGCACCCGCTTGGGCGCGGGCCCATTGTCGCGCATGTAGGTGACCAAGGTCCCATCTTTCTTGCGCGCGAAACTCGGTTGAATGTTAGCGCCGCCAACAATCGGTTCGCTACATTGCCAGGATTCTCCCCAATCATCTGTGTAAGTCACCAGAGAGAAATCGAAACCATCTGAGTACAAGCCGACGAGCATCCGCCCACCATCAGTGATGTAAGGATGCGCCCGCGTGAACCAGCCCAACCGACGTGTGAGTTTGTCATCCGCTTGCTCGAAGATCTTATGAGCCCAGCTGATCGCTTGAGGCGTCACACGGCCATTGAGATACGCGGCCATCTTCTCGCGTACCTTTTGAGGAAACGTTTCCCCAGGCTTCATGTGCAAGACCTTGGAGATGGACCAGACCGGTGGCTTGCCAGGCTCTTGATAGTCCGTAGAGATCTTGTAGTTCATCAGCGCGGACTCCCACAGATTCGCCTGAATGGTAGGCCAGAAAAGCCAGAGCCGGTTTTCCGGATCGATGATCATGCAGCAGTTCGTATCAGGGAACTCAGGAGTGTCTGCCATGGAAAACGGCGTGCTCCATTTCCCAGTCTTGTGATCTTGTTTTGCTCCCAGAATGACGACGTCATCCGCTTTCCGTTCGCCGGAGCCATGAAACCAGCAAACGATGAGATCACCATTCGGAGCTTCAACCACGCAGGATCCGTGATTGTGAAAGGACTCTAGCGGAAAGATGAGCTCCGCTTCATGCGCAGGTTCCGCTTGGAGAACGCTGACGAGGAGACAGTGGAGAATGAAGGTTCGAATCATGTAGATCTTCATAGCAGGTTTCGCGAGTGAAGTCCGAAGATTTCGCAGATCGCCTGCTCACGCTTCCATCTTTACTTGCGAAATAGGCGTCATCTCTGGACTGACCTTGGGAAGGAAGCGATAGCGGACGCCTTGCAACTCACATTTCCACCACGCCAAGACGCCTTTCAAGAATGGTTTGATGGCTGCGGGGCCTGGTGAGAATCCTGGGGTGACGAAGTAGCGGTGATCGAGGTTGTGAATGCCGTAGCGACCGACGGCGTGTCTCTGCTCGGCTAGGGCGACCAGGCGGCGGTTGTAGAAGCGCATAAGACGCGCCACGACGCCACCGATGGGGCCATGATAGGGAAGTCTGGAGAACTCGGCCTCCGTGTTCCGATAGACGAAGTGCACGGGACCAATGAAGTAGGTCCCGATATCTAGCAGAAAGGCGGCACGCATGAGGTCGGCATCGCCGAGGTAAGTGTACTTGTCGCGGTAGAGCGCTTCGAACCAGCGGTGGAAGCTTTGGGCGTAATCGCGCTGGTAGTTTTCCCAGGTGGGCCCATCTTTCTTGCCTACCAGATCTGCCGCGATGATGGAACGGACGGTCATCACGCTGTGCCCGATGTAGTCGATGCCGTGACTGTAGAGCGGATCCATGAAGCCAGCGGCATCACCGACGCAAGCCCAGCCAGGGCCAGCCACTTCGGTGTTCTGATAGGCGAGCTGGGAGTATGCGAGGATGTCTTTGGGGACGACCTCGGCTCCGTCGAACATCCATTTGCCAATGGGATGATCCTTTAAGTGTGTCAGTAGTGTCTGTGTAAGATTCTCACTGCGTTTCAGTTGGAAGTAACGTGGGTCATAGGTGATGCCTGCGCTGACTTCGCCATTCTTCAGGGGAATGATCCAGCACCACCAGCCGCGACCGGTGAGATGATTCGTCGCGGAACCGCGTGAGACGTAGCACGCCTCGGAAAATTCTGGATGTGCCAGGGCGAGTTCGGATCCGTCCAAGTCCCGTACGTTGCGAAAACGTGCCCAAACGGACTTGGTCGGGTGCTCGGTCATGGGCCGTAAGGTCTCGCGCTGACGTCCGATCACGGCGGCTTTGCCCGTCGCATCGACCACCCATTTCGCGGTGATGGTTCTTTCCCCACCGTCCGCCGTCTTCACGGTGACGCTATTCTTTCCCACACCATCCAGGGCGATCTCAGTGGATCGTGCAGGACGAAGCACACGGCAGCCTTCCAGCTCGGCGGTTTCTAGCACATGCTCATCCAGGGTCGAGCGGTCTAACTGAAACGTCGGCAAGCGCGCTTGAAAGAGAGGCCCGAGTTCGCCGCAGCGTATGGGACAGTCGTTGCCTTCCTTTTGAAACCAGATGCGCAAGCCATGTTTTACAATGTGGTGCTGTGAAAGATACTGCGAGAGCCGCAACACTCGCGTGAGGAAACAGCCACCCACTTCCGAAGTGGACTCGCCAACGCGACGTTTGAAGGCGCTGCCCTTCTCCACAATCGTCACCGACCAATCTGGATTCATCCGTTTCAGTAGAAGCCCCATGGAAGACCCGGAAAGGGATCCTCCCAGAATCAAGACATCAACGGATGGGCTGTCAGGTGCAGACGGCATGGCGCTACTTTAGTATACGCCAGTCGAGCCGAGGGTGCTACGGTAAAACTACCTTCTTACAGCCTTCATCTTGTCTGGCGTGTCATTCTAGAAACGCTTCAGGAATAGGCGACGCGTTTCGGCAGTCGTCAAGATGCGACCATCGCGCATCATGTGGCAGGTTCCTGGTGACAACTTACGATGTGAGCGAAGAGCTTTGCGAGGACGGCTAGTATTAGGATTGATGTTCATAGGATTTGAAGTGGTCATTGGTGACGACACATACTTTCATCTAAGTAATCGACGCGCCATTACACCATTGTGTTCGAATTATACTGCTCCCAGGCGCGGGTCCCTTGTGGAGCCGATGGTGCTACGGGAAAGCTAACCCTTCCCGACCCAGAGCCTGCCGTAGTCGCGGAACTTCCCATCCTTGAGGTCGCCTTGGGAGACGCCGCCCGCGAGAACGAAGCGTTTACCTTCGTTTAGAAAGGCGGCTTGGCAGACACGGCCTTTGACGTCTTTGGATCTTTGAAGATTGCCGGACTCCCGCGTGAACGTGGCGGCGTTCCATTGGCCGGCTTCCAAACGGCCTGCCATGATGAACCAATCGTCGGAGGGGTGGAAGGCGACGGCCTCCATCAGGCCTTGCCCGGTCTCATCCGGCGAGGCTTCGGCGTGTTTGTTAGGTTCGACGTCTCGCCAGTTGTAAGCTTGCCAGAGTTGCTTGCCATTGCCTGCGGCTGGATCTCGAGTCACTCCCATGCCGATTAGGTAAAGGTGGTCATCGCTGGGGCCGAATGCGAGAGCGAACACGCCACCGGTGTAGTAGTGGCCTTTGATGATGCCCCAGCCGGTGAAATCACCCGTGGTCCAGTTCGCCACTAATGTTTGTGTTTCAAGTTCCCACACCCGGATCTCGCCCATGAGATTGCCCGCGGCCACGTAGCGTCCGTCTCGGCTGAAGGTCACGGATTGCACGGGCGGGCCATGAGAAAAGGTCGCTTTGAGATCACCGGATTTGGTGGAATACACTTTCACCGAGGGCTCCCTTTCCGGTGCTGGCTCATACTTGTAACCGCCGCAGAGATACTGACCGGTGGATGAAGCGATCCATTGTCCGTCGGGTGAGAGTGCGCTCTGCCAGGACCAGAAATCATGCGCCCGGACTTCGCGGAAGCAGGTGCGCTCCTTCACATCATGCCAGAGCAAGCGTCCGTCGTAGCCTGCGGAAATGACCGTTTCACCATTGGGCAAAGCGTGCACGCCGGAGGCATAGCGGCGATGTTGACCTAACAAGAAAGGTTCCGATTTGTCATCGAGAGGCACGCCGTGAATGCCACCATCAAGACAGGCTGCCCAGAGCATGCTGGAATCCGGAGCCGCGGCCACGTCATGCACGGTGGTTCCGATCTTGATCTCTTTCAGCTCGTCGAAATTCATGCCAAGACCTCCTTGATCGGATCGGCCCGTTCTTCCACGCGATGGAAGGTGGGCAAGTTCGGCAGCTCGTACTCGGCGTAAGGGTCGATTCCGAGCGCTTGATAGATGGTGGCAAACAAGTTCTTCTCGTTGAACGGACTCTCGGTGACATCGACGCCTAACCGATCCGTGGCACCGATCACGGCTCCGGGCTGAATCCCGCACCCGGCCATGGCCAAGCTCCACGCGTTGGGATAGTGATCGCGCCCTCGCTTTACATTGATCCAAGGCGTGCGCCCGAATTCTCCCATGACGACGACCAACGTGTCGTCGGCGAGTCCGCGTTCTTCGAGATCGGTGACGAGTTGGTAGACGATGTTGTCCATATCTGGGACGACCATTTGATAGATCTCATGATTGAAGACATGCGTGTCCCAGGGCATGCCGTTAGCGACCATGACAAAGGGCGCGCCTTCCTCGACCAGCGAACGGGCTAACAATGAATGCAATCCAAAGGTTCCGGGTCCGTAACGTTCCTTATCCTTCTGGGGCAAGCGATCGAGATCAAAGAGATGCGCGCAGCTCATGAGCCCTTTTACCCGTTCGTAAACGGCATTGTGTGAGGAAGCCGCCGCGCTTTGGCGCTCATTCTCAAACTTCTTGCTGAAGAAACTCCGGAGAGCCTCACGCTCTTCCTGATCGGCCTCGGAGAAGCCAGGCATACGCATGACGTCCTCGATCTTGAACTCGCCGCCCACGCGCACGGGAGCATACTCCGCGCCTAACCAGCCGGCCCAGTTGCCTGCTTTGAATCCTTTGAACTCATTGCCTTCCGGGCAGGGATCTAACAAGATGAAATTTGGGATCGGACTGTCCAATTGGCCTAACTGTTGGCCTAGGACGGATCCTAAGGTCGGTCGTGTGAACGGCGGACGCGGATTGTCACCGCGATTGAGCAACGAGATGGCCTGAGAATGCTCCGACTGATTCGTCTTCATTGAGCGGATGATGGCCATCTTATCGAGAATGGACGCGCACTTGGGCATCAACTCACTCACATGAATGCCAGGGATGGCGGTGGGGATACTTCCAAAGGGGCCGCCTGTTTCCGCGCCGGGTTTGGGATCCCATGTCTCGAACTGGCTGGGGCCCCCACAGAGCCACAAGAGAATGCAGTGTTTCTGTGATCGTTTCACCTGCTCAGCGAACGCTGGCACGGAGAAGAGCCCATTCCAACTCATCGTCGAGACAGCTCCCGAAGCCAAGGCGCCCTGAAGAAAGCGCCGACGGTGCATCGCGTGATCCGGTGAGCCACAATCAGACGGTTGAGAAGTGTGTGAGGAGTCTGGCATCAGTGATTGAATCGAAATTCTGAACTCGCGATCAACGTCCAAAGAAGAGATTGGCTGCGCTTTGTGTCCGGAGCATCACCAAGGTAGGCGAGGCTGGCGGCTCGTTCTTCGTCGTCTGGCAAACGGCCGAAACTTTGGGAGAAGGCTTCCGCGACGATCTCCTCAGGCGTTAGATTTTCGAATGTGGTGACGATGATTTCACTCATTCGTGGATTGTTCGTGAAGAACATCCCTTCTGCGGCTGTGGGACTGAAAGTCTCTGGGAAAAGAACCGGATAGATCTTGGCAAAAGCCTCTCGGTAAGGCTTCTCATCAATGCCAGGAAATGTTCCCGATGCTTCCGGTACATGACCTCCCGCGACGAGCATGGAGCGGTAGAGCGCTTCCGCCGAGAGGGGACTCACCAAACCACAAGCGAATGTCTCCTCCGCGGGGCGTTGGTCCTCGGCGGGTATGGAAGCGAGCTGGTAGGCACGGCTGGCAATGATTTCGCGGACGAGACGTTTCACATCATAGCCATGCTCGCTGAAGTCGTGGCCTAACCATTTCAACAATTCTGGATGACTCGGTGGATGGATGGAATCCAAGTGATCGACGGGGTGCACGATGCCGCGCCCTAACAAAAGTGCCCAGAGACGATTGACGAAGGCTTCGGCAAAGTCTGGGTACTTCTCAATGGCGACTTCGGCCAAAGCTTGGCGTCTGGAGAACTGAGGAACCGGCGCTGCGTCCATCTTCATGGCACCGCGTCTTCTCTTCTTCTTTTTATCCTTTTCTTTGTCGTCCTTCTTGGCGATCCGCTCAAAGTATTCCTTCGAAGGGGGCACATGATAGAGTGAGGCATCATGGGGAGCGTCCGTATGAGGCTCTTCTACCGTTTCGCCACTGAGAAATGCCAACGCGGCTTCATAAGATTCGCCCTCAAGCGAACTGAACTTGAGATCACCACCGGCCGCAGCCTCACCCACAGCAAGACCCTCTGGCGTTTCGACATTGAACGAGCGATTGAGAAATGCGACCAGTCCCCAGTAGTGGCGCTGTTCGATCTCTGGGATGATTGGATGATTGTGACACTGGGCGCAGGCAATCTGTTTGCCTAACAACGTTGGTGCGATCGTCCTCACCATGTCCTCATGCTTGTCCTTGTGTGCTGCGAGATACCAGCGAGCCCCACGGGCTTTGTCTTCAGTGAATTTCCCGTCCAGCAAATCATGGGCGACCACATTCCAAGGGCGATTGGTTTTAAAGGCCCAGCGCAGGTAGGCATGCCAATCATCCTGACGTTCGAGAGAGCGTTCGCCTCTAATGAGTCCATGCTGCCTTCCAAGAAAGACGGTGTCGAAGATCTCCGCGAAATGCCTCGAAGATTCAGAGTGCTCTAACAAGGTCTTTATCAACTGGTCGCGCTTGGCTGAGGACGTTTGTTTGAGAAAAGAGTCTTGTTCTTCGGTCGTCGAGATCCGGCCTAACAAGTCGAGATACACTCGCCGAACGAACGTCGCATCATTGATCTCATGCGATGGCGTCACCTGAAGTTCTTGCCACCGGCGAGCGATGAGGAAATCAATCACCACATGCGGTGGCATCCCTTCGGGAATGATCGTTTCCTCGGCATGATTTGTGGCGTCTGTGAGGGAGAGGATCCATTGAGAGATCTTGGCTATTTCGTCCGCGGGCACACGATCCCCTTTCGGTGGCATGCTGGGATCACCGTCTTCATGGAGAACCTGAATGAGGAGACTTTCGGCAGGGTTGCCGGGAATAGCGGCGGGTCCGTTTTCACCACCGCGCAAGATGTTAGGAATGGCGCGAAGATCGAGCCCTCCCTTGTGCTTCACCCCGCCGTGGCACTTGGTGCACCGCTCGCTGAGGATCGCCTTGACCTCGGGCCAAGGGTCTTTTGCCCATGCTTGTACGGACAGGCCGAAGATGACCGTCAGAGTGGCAAGGAAGTGGAGGGGGAACACCTTCCATCCAACCCTGGCCATGCGGCAATGTTTCAGCCGGAGATCGCTCTATTGAATGAATGCGATTCGAAGTTTCTTCGGCACGAATGCGACTTTGAATTCGTCCTCAAGCTTGGCTTGGTTGCGATCGTTGAGCAACGCGGCAGCGGCTTCGTCTGGTGCGGTCTTGGTGCGAATGGCGAGCATGTAGGCATCCATCCCTTTGCCCTTCCGGTCCAGGTGCGCGAAGTAATAGAAGGTCAACAGCGCCGAAGATCGGCCTTTGCTTCCTTCCAAACCCGAGTCGCGGAGCGTCTTGTAATTCAGGCCCATGACGGTGAATGGAGAGACCATGGGAATGGTCTTGGCAGACAGACCATAGGACTTGTTCAAATAGGCTATCGTATTTGCCAAAGGGTCTTTCTGGTTCAGCGCGAGGTCTTTGTAAGGGGCGGCGGCAAGGTACTCCGTGACCGCTACGGCCAGCCAAGGTGGCATCGTCGCGAGGCGTTCGCCGAGCAAGGCATACGCAATCTCACGTGTGAGAAGTGGAGAAGGCTTCAAGCGGTCGATGGGCGCTAGGAAGATGTCCTTATCTAAGTTGTAAATGGCGGGTTGCTCTTCTGTGAGAGATTCTTTTGAAGCGATCTCGAAGTCTTTGTAAGAAGTGTAGAGCTTCACTTTGAAATGAGATTCGGCGGGCTTCGGCTTGAGATCGACCGGAAGCTTCGAGAAGGCCCAATGCACCGCTTCGAAGATGGGCACAAATCCTGCCAACTGATCCGCCGTTGTGTCGCCGATGATGTCGAACTCGAAGTGCTTGGAGCGGAAGGCCGTGTGACCTTCTTCCGACTTGGCAGGATTCAATTTGGAATCCTCTTCCACCGGATTCTTCTCGGTGGGTTTCCATTTGCGCAGCGTCAGTCGATCCGTCACGCTGAACTTGGTGATGTCGTAAGTGTAAGATTTGCGGTTCTTGGTCGAGAATTTGACACGGTCGCCTTCCACGCTCTCGATCTTGATCGTCAGCGCTTGGCCTTTGAGATTCTTCACCTCCATCCATTCCTCATCCGCCCAGCTGAGGCAGAGAGATATGGTGAGAATGAGGCCGACCCTGATGGCTGAAAGGGGTGCTGAGGAAGGTTTCATGATGCAGTCTAGCTTGGTGAGTTCGCTGGAAAAATCAAATTCCGAAACGAAGGCAGATTTGCCACTCGCATCTCCCTCTAGCCTGTTTCATCATGGGCGGTGATGAAACCGTGGATCCGTCGTGTCCTTATTCTTGGTCTAGTGATCGTCGTGCTAGGCGCGGCCTTGCTCTATCTTGCGGCCAATGTCTTCTTTCAGCCGGATCGTCTGGTGCGGAAGCTAGAGAAACAACTGAACTGCCGCGCGGCCATTGGGTCGGTGGATCTTTCTCTCTTCAGCAATCCATCGCGCCTCATCATCCATGGTCTTTCTCTCGCAGAACGTGACGACTACGCTCGGAAACGGACTGGCCAAGCGGATCGCCCTGCCCTAACGGATCCTCAGATCTCGGCGGATAAGCTCTCACTTGCGGTCTCCTTTCCCCATCTTCTGATCGGCAAGATTCATGTGCACGAGCTGTTGGGCTCAGACATTCAAGCCCTTCTTGTGAAACCTGAAGAGGGCGACAACTCGCTCGATATCCTTTTCGACAAACCGGATCGCAAACCCAAGAAGAAGAAAGCCAAAGGCGACAAGTCAGATGATGATGGCGACGATCATACCATTGATAGCCTGAAGCTACCGGCGTCTTTGCGCGCGGCGCGTTTCGAGAATTTCTCGTTCGTCGCTGAACTCATCGAGAAGAAGACGCGCATCACGTGCCGCAACGTGAATATCGATCTTACAGATGTCGAAATCTCAGCCTCCGATCTTGAGAAGAGGAATCACGCCACCCTCGCGCTCGAAGGTCAGATCTCTTTTGATCATCGTGAGAGAGATCTTCACTATGGGGAAATGGATCTCAAAGGCGTCGGAGCGATCACGCCGGTAGATCGTGAGACGCGCAAAATGAAACCTGAGATCGAGTTTCAGCTGAACTTGGTCGAAGGCACCTATGTCGAGGCAGCACCCTTGATTGATGCGGTGGTGGATAAGTTGGGCGATCTCAAGAAGTACGGGATTCGGTTAGGCGATCTCAAAGTGGGTGGTAACTTGGAGAATGTCGCGATGCTAGAAGGGGTCTACAAGAAGGAGCAATTCACCCTCACGAAAGAAGCCATCTTTACCTTTCCTGACTACCAGCTCTCTCTTGGTCAGGGCAGTTGGTTCGAGACCGATGATAGCCAGCACGAGTTTGCCACCAAGCTCACAGCAGGGCGCGCTGTCACGGAGGCGATCTTCAGCAGTGTCGACAAGTACATTTCTCGCAAGTTACGCTTCCTTCCGCCCGACACCTTCCGGCGTCTCATTGGAGATCATTTCCTCGAGGACGGGCAGTTCACCCTCAAGCTGAAGACCAACGGCGACATTGGCCGTCCCAAAGTCGACTTCTCTGACAAACTCCCCGATCTGGATGTCGATGAGTTGAGAGACTCTGCCAAAGATCTCATCGATAGCGTCCGAGATATCTTCAAGTGAATGAAAGCCGTAGCGTAGACTTTAATCGAACCGTTATGCCGAGGGCTGCCGACACTTCAAAGGGTGGCTCCATCCATAACCTACCTTGCTTCCGGGGCTCAGACTAAAGTCTAAGCTAGGAGTCTGTCAGGCCTAGGAATAGGGCGAAAATTAAGCTGATTTTGAAAGTGCAGCCGCGGCGGTTCCCAGGTGGCGCAGATGGGCAAAGATTTCTCTTCGAGGGGGACCAATTTCCCATTTGGCTTCGGGCGTGCCCCTCAGATCAAGCTTGCGAAGCTGCGATAGGCCCTCTTCGCCTCTTCAGGAGGCCTTCTTCAGTTGGTGTAGCCGTTTCAGATTGTAGCTCAAGCAAACAAGGCTCCATTCTCCTCTCACTTTTTCCAGCCCTCGTAGCATGAACCCTCGAAATCCCATGACTGCTTTGATGATGCTAAAGGCTGTTTCTACGGTGTTGTTACGTTTGGCGTAGAGCGCTTTGCCCTCTTCCGTCCGAAGCTTCTCTCTCATCTTCAGTAGTCGTGGGTCTTTGACGTTTTTGATAGGTCGATCGCTTTGCTGCTTGGGCCGATAGTCATACTCGCGCTTGCTGTGCGCGTCTTCTCGATGCACGCTGACATAGAGTTCGATCCCCATTTCCTTTTCCACGCGTTCGATGGCGTCTGCGTCTACGTAGCCAGCATCAAGTAGCCTGGCCGTGGGTTTCCCAAGTTCATTGGGGATACTCTTGATCCCGTTCTCTAACTCGGT
>JBLHHN010000028.1:0-30703 GCA_047616785.1 Verrucomicrobiales bacterium | reverse complement strand
GGTGGGCGAGAATGTGATCGCCATTCATTGCCAACAGACCGAGGGAGGTCAGTACATCGATTGGGGACTGATGGATGTGACGGAATCGGATGAAATCCCCGCCAGGTGAAATTTCTGTCATAGTTGATAAGAGGAGGCTGTTCCGAGCGTATCCTCTATGATGAGAATAGGACTCCTCAGTTTCTCCTCAACACCAGCCGGAAAACCTCGGTCTTCTCGTTCTGCTCCGCGTGTGGGTGAGAACCGCGTTCCGACAGAGAGAAACTCGCGCGCTGCTTATTCTGTAGTGTTTGCCAGCCTTATCTGGCTTGGAAGCCCGGCCCTGATGCTCTTCCTTCTGCTTTTTTTCTGCAGTTAGATCCATGCAGCGGCAGATGGTGCTTGCTTCATCGAGTATCGAGCTGATTACCGTTCTCAGCCTCGCGAATCAATGGTGAAAAAAGGCATTTCGATCGGGGTATTCGTGACTGGCGTGTTATTTCTCAGAAATTATGAAAATTTGTTGTATTGGCGCGGGGTATGTGGGCGGACCAACGATGGCGATGATTACCCATCAGTGCCATGACATTGAGGTGACCGTGGTGGATCTGAATGAGGACCGCATCCGTGCCTGGAATTCCGACACCCTGCCCATTCATGAGCCAGGCCTGGACGAGATCGTCCAAGACCGTCGTGGAAAGAATCTCTTCTTTGATACGGAGATCGATCGGCACATCCGTGAGGCTGAAATTCTCTTCATCTGCGTGGGCACGCCGACCAAGACCTTTGGTGTGGGGGCCGGGCGGGCGGCTGACATGCGTTACATCGAAGGATGCGCGCGCCGCATTGCCGCTGTTGCGGACAGTGATAAGATTGTGGTGGAGAAATCCACCATCCCCGTGCGTACTGCGAACTCCATCAAGCGGATCCTCAAAGCAGGGAATCCTAACATCCGTTTTGATGTCCTCTCCAATCCTGAGTTCCTGGCTGAGGGCACTGCCGTTCCAGATCTGCTCAATCCTGATCGTGTGCTCATTGGTGGAGAGGATGATAAAGCCGTGGCGACGTTGGCGAGCATTTACCAGCGTTGGGTGCCTCGTGAACGTGTGCTCACGACGAATCTCTGGTCTTCCGAACTTTCCAAGCTCACGGCCAATGCGTTTCTCGCCCAACGTATTTCTTCGATCAATGCCATGTCAGCGTTGTGTGAGGCTACGAACGCGGAAGTCGATGAAGTGGCCCACGCCATCGGCATGGACAGCCGGATCGGACCTAAGTTCCTCAAGGCGTCCGTAGGTTTTGGAGGCTCTTGTTTTCAGAAAGACATCCTCAATCTCGTCTACCTGTGTGAACACTATGGCTTGCCTGAGGTCGCTGAGTATTGGGAGCAAGTGGTGAAGATGAATGACTATCAGAAACGTCGTTTCTCCACGCGGATCGTGCAAAGCATGTTCAACACGGTGGCGAAGAAGCGTATTGCGATCTGGGGATTTGCCTTCAAGAAAGACACGGATGACACGCGGGAATCTCCTGCCATTGCCGTTTGTAAGGAACTCCTTGGCGAGCAAGCTCAGCTGAATATCTACGATCCGAAAGTCTCCAAGGCCAGGATCTTTGAGGATCTCGAATGTGAAGAAAGCGAAGATGGTGTGCAAATCTGTCAGTCTGCGGCTGAAGCTGCTGATGAGGCGCATGCCGTTGTCATTCTCACCGAGTGGGACAACTTCAAAGAACAGGACTTTGAGAAGATCTATGAAGGCATGCAGAAGCCCGCATTCATCTTCGATGGTCGGAACATCACGGATCTCAAGAAGCTCCGCGAGATCGGATTCGAGGCCTATGGTGTCGGCCAAGGAGCGCCCGCTGAGTCTTGAGTCAGGCGTGATCTGGAATAACATGAGGGGATTCGACGTCCTCTGAACATGCGATTCCAAACTCTCTTTCTTGGTGCCGTCACGGTGCTCCTTGCCGGATTCCTCTTTTTACCAGAAACGGTCGACAGGTTGCCATCACCTGAGAATGCGGGTCCTCGAGAAGTTGGGACGGTTCGGTGGGGGCGCGACTACGATGCTGTGCTGAAGACTTCCAAGTCCTCAGGGAAACCGATCTTCGTGCTATTCCAAGAAGTGCCGGGGTGAGCCGGGTGCCAGGCGTTCGGTCAGGACGTCCTTACACAACCGCTCTTGGTCGATGCGATCGAGTCGGCATTCATCCCATTGCTAGTGAAGAACAACAGCTCTGGAAATGATGCGAAGCTTCTTAAACATTTTCGCGAGCTCGCTTGGAATTACCAAGTCATTCGATTCCTGGACGGCTCTGGCAAAGACCTCAGTCCGAGGAAAGATCGGGTGTGGTCGATCGGACCTCTCGCCTAGCGCATGGTGGCCGCGCTGGGTGTGGCAAAACGGCCAGTGCCGAATTATCTGCAGGCTCTATCTGACACCTATTTACCGCCAGCCAAGACGGCTCAAGTGGCCTTTGCCATGCATTGCTTTTGGACGGGTGAGATGAAGTTAGGCCAGCTCGAGGGGGTGCTCACCACGGAGGCGGGTTGGATCGAAGGCCACGAAGTCACCCTCGTCCACTACGATCCTGCGCGGGTGTCTCTTCAGGCCCTCGTGAAGAAAGCGCACACGGACAGTTGCGCCGCTCACGTTTATCTAGGGAAAGCCGATCAGAAACTGAAGGTCCCGCAAGAGCGTGTTTCCGTAGTCGATCTATCACAAGCCTATCGCAAACCCCGAGCCAGCGATCAGAAACGGCAACTGCAAGGGACGGTGTTCGCTAGGATATCACTTTCCCCTAAGCAATCGACCAAGGTGAACGCTTGGTGTCGGGTGAATCAAGAGGAAGCGCGCTCATGGCTGAGCCCCTCGCAGGTGGCCTTGCTGGAGAAGCGTTAGGAACAACTAAAGCCTGTAGCCCGTCCGTCCACGAAGCGTCGAAGCCCTACCGTCTTTCTCCCTTTCGGAAACTCAGTGGGAAAAAACTCCTTGCTGGATCTATCAGATCCTCTACCTTGTTAAGCAAGGTACATAGCTTTAATATATGAACTACTTTTCGTGGAATGTCTTAGATGGCCTGCTCAGGGGAACTCTAGCCAATGCAGAAGCGCCTCGTTTTGTCCGATCCCTTCTTTGTTGGCAGGTTGCTCTTGCCTCTTTCTACGGGCTTTGCCTTGGGCTCTTTGCTCTATCGGCTAGGGAATCTCCGGATGCTCGTTTCATGTTGGCGGCAGGCCTGAAGTTGCCGATTCTGATCTTAGGCTCCACGGCCGTGACGTTGCCTTCGCTCTATGTGTTTCTGGCGCTTTTCGATGTGCCGCTTAGGTTCAAGCAAGTGTTAGTTGGTATGCTGGCAGCAAACACCATCTTCGCGACGGTGATTGCTTCCATGGGGCCTATTCTGGCATTCTTCAGCTTATCTTCACAGTCTTACCCTTTCATTCTCTTACTCAATGTCGTGATCTGTGGGTTTGGAGGCTTGTTAGGGATGCGCATGGTGATCAAGACGCTCAATGCGGCCAGTCCTCCAGCCGTGGTCGAGAAGCAGGTAGAACCGAGCCAGGATGAGATGAATGAGGGAACTGAGGGAGCTAAGGATGGTCCCTCAGTTCCCAAGCCGGTATCCGGGTGGCGAGGTATCATCGGTGTGTGGATGGTCCTTTACGTCTTTGTCGGCACGCAGCTCGCGTGGATTCTGCGGCCGTTCATTGGGCAACCAGATTCACCTTTCGTGTGGTTCCGTGGGAAGTCGGGAGGATTTGTGGACACGGTCATCCGAGCATTGGGAGAGTATTTGGGTGGTTAGGAATCAATCGTTTAGTTAGGCCATCATGATGCAGATTCGCCGTCACCTCCTTGAATTCGGGGGTGATATGGATGGTCTTTTGCGATCACCCCCAGAATCTCTGTCAAGAGGACGGGCCCTGGCGGTCTTCTTCATCTGTGGAGGATTCTATGGGGCGGTCATGGCGACATTCTCTCTGACAACCACGCGTCTGCCTTTGGTCGTATTCGGAACGATCAAGGTCCCGATTCTCTTTGGGTGCACCATGTTTCTGGCGATCCCGGGATTCTACGTTCTGAATGCCTTGCGTGGCGTGGGCGCGGACTTTGGCAAAGTGCTGTCCCTCTTGTTAGGTTACCAACTGCGCGTGGCGGTTATCCTCGCGGCTTTGGCTCCGATCACGGCGTTGATCAATCTGTCTGTGACTGCGGAGGCCTACCAGTTGGTTCAGTTCTGGAATAGCCTGGCCTTCCTCACCGCAGCAACGGTAGCGCAGATCAGATTTGCGACCCAGGCACGTGAATTGGTCAAGCGTGACTTCCGGCACCGACTGCTCCTTCGTTTTTGGACCGTCCTTTACGCATTTGTCGGCATTCAGATGGCGTGGACGCTGAGACCTTTCATCGGTTCGCCTGATCGGGGCGTTGGATTCTTCCGCGAGGGGAAACTCGACAATGCCTATGTGCAGATATTTGAGATTTTCCGGGAATTGCTAGGGTCGATTCTGGGATTCTAGTGGATCGCAGGAAAGAGTGCGAAATTCTATTTGTGCCATGCCCGAACCGTCGAAACGTAACGGGTCATGCCAGTATCATTGTCCCCCCGTTTAAACGTGGATCTCTTGGAGGAGAAATACGCCGCTTGGCAGAATGATCCGTCCAGTGTGGATCAGACGTGGTCTGCCTTCTTCGAGGGCTTCGAGCTAGGCTCTGCGCAACTGAAGCAGAAGGATAGTGATGCGAAGACCGCGTCATCATCTGTGCCGACGGAAGAAGATCTGAGCCTTCGAGCGCGGACGGGGACCATGGTCTATGCTTATCGGACCATCGGTCACACAGCGGCGTGGATCAACCCTCTCGAAGATGCTCCGCCGAAAGTACCGGCGTTGGACTTGGCAGAGTTCGGGTTCTCTGAGGATGACTTGGATCGGCCCGTGGCCTCTCAATACTACCGCGGGGGCGAGTACATGCCACTCCGCGAACTCCAAGCGGAACTTAGAGGGATCTTCTGTGGTCGCATCGGATTCGAGTTCATGCACATCCACAACCGTGAAGTGCGTTACTGGCTACGCGAGCGCGTTGAGTCAGGGTTGGCCTCGCAGTCTCGTGATGTTGTCGCCAAGAAACAGGCTTTTCGAGCGGTGACGCATGCGGAGAGCTTCGAGCATTTCCTGCACAAGAAGTTTGTGGGAGAGAAGCGATTCTCACTGGAGGGCGGTGAATCGTTGATGGTTGCGCTGGATACCATTCTAGAGTTGGGACCTTCGTTAGGAATTGACGAGGTACTCATGGGCATGGCGCACCGTGGACGCCTGAATGTGTTAGCCAATTTCCTTGGAAAATCGCTGAAGGTCCTTCTTTATGAGTTCGAGCAGAACTACGTGCCTAACCTTGTGGCTGGTGATGGGGACGTGAAGTACCATCTTGGCTATGATTCAGAACGCGTGAATAGCCTCGGCGAAAAGCTTCAAATCACACTTTCATCAAACCCAAGCCATCTAGAAGCGGTCAATCCGGTGGTGGAAGGCAAAGCTCGGGCTCGCCAGCGCCAGTTAGGCGATACGAAAGAGCGGAAGCGCGTGATGCCTCTCTTGATTCATGGAGATGCTGCATTCGCAGGGCAGGGGTTGGTCGCTGAAGTTCTGAATTTGTCTCAACTACGAGGCTACCGCACGGGTGGTACCGTGCATTTGATTGTGAACAATCAGATTGGTTTTACCACGATGCCTGAAGATGCGCGTTCTTCGGATTATTGCACGGACGTGGCGAAGATGATTGAGGCTCCTGTCTTTCATGTGAATGGAGATCATCCACTTGAAGTCTTGCGTGCGACGGAGTTGGCTTTGGAATTCCGTCAGACCTTTGGTCGTGACGTGATCATCGATATCGTTTGTTACCGGCGGCATGGGCACAATGAGGGGGACGAGCCTGAATACACACAGCCGTTAGTTTACCGTCATTTGAAGAAACATTCTTCGGTGACGATCGAGTATGCGAAGCGTTTGGTCGAGGAAGGCTCGCTTACTCAGGCTGAGTTGGATGAGATCCGAGAAGACTATGAGGCTCGGATAGAGAAGGAACTTGCTGAGTTGAAAGAGTTGGAGCAGTCCGGTGAAGGTCATCCTTACATGGAGTCCAATGCGATTCATCAAGGGGACTTCCATTTTAACGAGGTTGAGAGTGGTGTCCCTGTGGAGAAACTTCGGGAGATCGGCATCAAGCTTAACGAAGTGCCCGATGGCTTCCAGGTGCATGAAAAGCTCAAGCGGCGCTTTCTCGATAAACGTCGCGAAGTTGCTGAAGAAGGTGGGCTCTTCAACTGGGCTTTTGCCGAGGCACTGGCGTTCGGGACGCTCCTGACAGAGAACCGTTCAGTGCGCCTGTCTGGCCAGGATTGTCGTCGAGGCACCTTCAGTCAGCGCCACGCGGTGCTTTATGATAATGTAACCCGTGAGCGCTACATTCCGTTGCAACACTTGCAGCCTGAGCAGGGCCAAATGTGTGTGTACAATAGCCTTTTGTCAGAAGCTGCGGTGTTAGGCTTTGACTACGGTTACTCACTTGTCGCTCAAGAGATGCTTATCATGTGGGAAGCACAATTTGGTGACTTTGTGAATGGAGCTCAGGTCATCATTGATCAATTCATCACTTCTGCCGAATCGAAATGGGCTCGCCCCAGTCGTGTCGTCCTACTCTTACCGCATGGCTACGAAGGCATGGGCCCGGAGCATTCCAGCGCGCGTTTGGAGCGGTTTCTGCAGCAATGTGCCGAGCAGAACATCCAAGTCGCGAATCTTACGACACCGGCTCAGTACTTCCACATCCTGCGCCGTCAGGTCCTTCGCGATATTGCTAAGCCGCTCATTCTCATGACTCCTAAGAGCCTGTTGGGATTGCCTGAGTGTGTTTCAAAGATTGAAGACATGGCGGAGGGAACGTCCTTCCAAGAGATCATCGATGATGAGAATCGCCCGTGTGTGCCGGGTGATGTGAATCGTGTGATCTTCTGCTCCGGTAAAGTCTATTACGACTTACTCGCTCATCGTGAGACGGAGGAGATCAAGGACACCGTCATCGTTCGCGTGGAGCAGCTCTATCCATTGCACCGAGATCTTCTCAGGGAGATCGCTTCGCAGTACGAGCATGCGCACAAGTGGGTGTGGTGTCAGGAAGAACCGCTCAACATGGGCGCGTGGTCTTACATTGGTCCACGGTTGCAAGGTTTTACTCCATACAAGGTTCGCTATGCAGGACGTGACCGAGCCTCGAGTCCGGCTACTGGAGCGAAGAGAATTCATAAAATCGAGCAGAAGAAGTTGGTCAAAGATGCCTTTACAGTTTAACCCTCGCCCCTAACTCTTTACGATATCATGGCCGTCGACGTGAAAATTCCTACCGTGGGTGAATCGATCACCTCAGGTACCATTGCCAAATGGCATCAAGCCAACGGCTCTGCCGTGAGCAAGGGTGATGTCTTGCTCACTTTGGAAACAGACAAGGTCAGCAATGATCTCGAAGCCGAAGCTGGGGGCGTCTTGCAGATCCTCGTGGAGGAAGGAGCCGAGGTAGAGATCGGGTCTGTGGTGGCGACCATCGATACGGATGCCATCGCTGCTTCCGATAGCGTGCCTCCTCATCCACCATCGGATATTGATCCTTCAGTTGCCGAAGAAGACAGCGTTAGTGTCTCGCCCACAGTGCGTAAGTTTGCCGAAGGCAAGGGTGTCGATCTGACGAAAGTGGAGGGGACAGGTAAGAAAGGATTCATCACCAAAGCGGATGTCGAAACAGCTTTGGGAACGGCAAAGGTCGAGGACGAAACCCGTGAACTCACCGTTGTTGAGAAGCCCAAGATTGAGAAAAGTGACAGTCCTGGCGATGAAACGCGGTTCACTCGCAAGAAGATGTCTCCGCTCCGCCGTAAGATCGCCACACATCTGGTGAATGCTCAGCAGAACGCGGCCATTCTCTCTACTTTCAATGAGTGCGACATGAGCGCCATCATGGCGATGCGAAAGACTCTGCAAGAGGCTTTTGTAGCGAAGCATGGCATCAAGTTAGGCTTCATGTCGTTCTTCATCAAAGCGGTCGTCGAGGCGCTGAAGACGGTGCCTTCGGTCAATGGTAGAATCGAAGGCGATGAAATGGTTCTCAATCACTACTTTGATATTGGCGTGGCCGTCGGAACGGAACGCGGGCTCATCGTGCCAGTGATCCGTGATTGTGATCAGAAGAGCTTCGCCGAGATCGAACAAGCCATTGTCGATTATGCCACCAAGGCGCGCGACGGCAAGATCCAGTTCAATGACCTGCAGGGCGGTGTCTTTACCATCTCTAACGGAGGTATCTATGGGTCTCTGTTAAGCACGCCGATCCTCAATCCGCCACAAAGCGGCATCCTCGGCATGCACACCATTCAACAGCGTCCCATCGCCCTCAATGGAGAGGTGGTCATCCGTCCCATGATGTATCTGGCGCTGAGCTATGATCATCGCCTGGTCGATGGCAAGGAAGCCGTGACGTTCCTCATCCGCTTGAAAGAATGTCTTGAAGACCCCACCCGTCTGTTAGTGGAAGCGTGATGCCTCCAGCTCTCTCCACGTTCCTCAAAGGCTACGCCATGGGCGCAGCCAACGTCATTCCCGGCGTCTCCGGCGGCACCGTCGCCTTCATCACCGGGATCTTTGAAACACTCATCAATTCGCTGAAATCCTTCGATCTTGAAGCGATCCAGCTCCTGACGAAGTTTCGGCTCAAAGACTTCTGGGAACACATCAACGGCAAGTTTCTCGTGCCTCTGGGGCTTGGCGTTGTCATCAGTGTGGCGAGTCTGGCGAAGTTGTTAGGCTATCTGTTCGATAACCATCCGGTGCTCATCTGGGCCCTCTTCTTTGGTCTGATCCTAGCATCTGTCTACTTCGTCGGCAAGACGGTGGGGCGCTGGTCGGTGGGAGCTGTGCTGACCTTGCTTGTTGGTTTAGTCATCGCCGTATCCATTGCCCTGCTCAAGCCTGCCTCCGAGAACACGAGTCTGGTCTACCTGGTGCTTTGCGGCATCGTAGGAGTTTGCAGCATGATTATTCCGGGTTTGTCCGGGTCGTTTGTTCTCATCTTGATGGGCAATTACCGGCTGATCCTCGACTCCTTGTCAGACGTCGTTTCCGCAGGCACTTCTTTCGATTTCGGAGCGATGGCGGCTCCTTTGAAAATCTTCATCCCCGTGCTCGTGGGTGTCGTGATCGGTCTGGTCACATTCTCGCATTTCATCTCCTGGCTCTTCCGTCGTTTCCGCGATCTGGCTGTGGCGCTTCTGACAGGATTTGTCGCAGGGTCTCTCATGATCATCTGGCCTTGGAAGACTGAGATCTACAAGCTCGCCGCGGATGGTACGCCCATGTTGCGCTCGAGTGGCAAGAAGATGGTCGAAGGCTACGATTGGCATGCCCCTGACTTTGCGGCGACCAACACTTGGTTCGCCATTGGGTTGATCGTTCTTGGCATTGGCGTTGTCATCGTGATGGAAAGCATGGCTAAGGAACCTATCGCCGACTGACCTCACGGATGAGCCCGTTCCGACTTTGGTATCAGTCTACGGTCTTTGTCGAAGTCGTCGTCATCTGCCTGCTCGTCTTGTTGCCTGTTTACTGGGTGCGGAAGTCTCGTCTCAAGAATCGGATTGATGAGAACCTCATTTGGAAACTGCTCGCCTGCGGCTTCCTCTTTGGCCTCGGATCGGTGTCCGGTCTGAGATTGATGCAGAATGCGCCGACGTTGGGGACGGACCAAATGACTTTCTGGTTTCTTCCCCTCATGGGCACGCTCTACCTGCACGTCGGCATCACCCACGACTTCAAGAAGACCTTCGAGATCGCGCTTTTCTTCTTATTGATCAGTTACCTCGCTGCCTGGGCCCGATCAGCCACCTGCAGATATTTCTGCCCCGCTCTTTCTGTCAGCCACTTGTCCGAAAGCATGTTCGAGAATTCGTGAAATCTGCGGACAAGATTCCGATCTAGAGCGCGAAAGCCATAGCAATCGCCGCAACGACTTGTGCGTCTTGTCGCGGGAAGATGGTCCTGAGATCGAGCCGGAAGAGGTCTTCTGCGATGTAGCCCATGACTGGCAAGGGTTGCAGACGGAGGCGTTTGGCGAAAACGGGGGCCTTGAGCTTCTCTGGTTTCAGATCCAGCGTGACGGAGGGGATGGCGGACTTGGGCATGGTCCCTCCACCCACTTGGGCGACGCCCTCTCCGATGGACCAGGCAAGCGGGAGATCGCCTAACTGATTTCCGATGGCTTCGGCGCGTTCTTTCAACGTGTCCGTGGAAAGTTGGAGCATGTCTAGCAGTGGCAATGACGCCACTTTGTTAGCTGCGCGGGCTTCCAAGTAGATTTGCGCCGTGGATTCTAACAAACTGAGGATGAGTTTGTCGCAACGCAAGGCGCGGAAGAAGGGCTCTTTCTTCAGGCCTTGGATGAGGTCCGCACGACCTGCGATCATCCCTGCCTGAGGCCCGCCAAAGATCTTATCGCCGCTGAAACACACGAGATCCACGCCTTTGGCAAGAATCTCGTGGGCGCGAGGTTCGTGATCGAGTTGGGCGAGCTGCTCCGTGTCCACCATGGCGCCACTGCCGAGGTCTTCCACGAAGGGTAGATCATGTTTGTGCGCCAGCTCGGCTAGTTCTTCGGTGCTGGGAGACTCGACAAAGCCTTCCATCCAAAAATTACTGCGATGCACCTTGAGAAGCATCGCCGTGTTCGGCCCGATCGCTCTTTCATAGTCCTCAAGAGACGTCTTATTCGTCGCACCAACTTCGCGAAGGGTCGCGCCACTGGCTTCCATGATCTCTGGCACACGAAATCCACCGCCGATCTCGACGAGTTCGCCACGCGAAATGAGCACCTCTTTCTTGCTGGAGTTCGCCGTGAACAGTCGAAGGATAAGGATCAACGCCGAGGCGCAGTTGTTGACCACGGTGGCGGCTTCGGCTTCGACTAACAATGCCAGGAGCTGTTCGAAGTAGCGGCCGCGTTTGCCACGTGCGCCGGAGTCGAGATCGATCTCCAAGTTGTTGTAGTTGATCGCAATGTCACGCAGACGCTCGATGGCCTCTTCGTTGAGCGGTGATCTTCCGAGATTGGTATGGATGAGCACGCCAGTGCCATTGATGACCGACTGAATGCGCGTGCGATCGAGACGATCGATCTCTGCCTGGATGGTCGCCACAAAGGCGTCGAGATCGGTGACACCGGTCTGGGCCTCACGCTTGTCTTGAATGGCGTGCCGAACCAATTCCGTCACCAGCGGCCGCGGGATGGGCTGTTCGCCCAAAGCTTTGAGCACTTTCTCGACAGCTGGGAGCGATCGGGGATTGGTGGAGGTGCTCATGATAGGGCTTTGGCGCTTTGCGTGTGATTCCAGGCTGGAAGCCTGGGCTACATGACTAGCCGGCTTCGGGGCGTGGATCTCGATTGAGCAGGCCGCTGAGAGCGTCCTCGGGGGATTTGTTCTCGTAGAGAATGGCATTCACTTCATCAATGATCGGTGTGCGCACGTTCTTGGATTTCGCGAGGGCGTGGAGATTCTTCGTGTTGGGGATGCCCTCGACGACCATGTGCATGGACTGATTGATTTCATCCAGAGAATGACCTTTCCCGATCATTTGTCCGACACGATTGTTCCGACTGTGCGTGCTGTAACAGGTCACAATGAGATCACCTACCCCGCTGAGTCCTTGGAAAGTCTCTGGATCACCGCCTAACGTCGTACCCAAGCGGACCAGCTCAGCCAAGCCACGCGTGACAAGAGCCGCTTTGGCATTGTCACCAAGACCAAGCCCATCGGCGATGCCACCAGCGAGGGCAAAGACGTTCTTCACCGCCCCCCCGTACTCAATGCCGATCACGTCTTTGCTCGTGTAGGTTCGGAAAAATGGTAGGGTGAACAATTCCTGGAGCTTGGCGGCCACTTCTGAATCCGCGCAGCCGATGACGGCGGCTGTCGCCATGTGGCGAGCAACCTCTTCTGCGTGGCTGGGACCTGACAGAACCGCCACGGGATGCCCCACGAAGGTTTCTGATAGGATCTCCGTCATGCGTTTGCCGCTCTCGGCTTCCACACCCTTGGACGCGGAAACGATCGGAACATCTTTAGAGAGTCCTATGGCAGCGGCCGCTCTGGCCGTGACTTCTCGCGTGACTGAGGAGGGCGTGACCACGATGACGACCTGTGAATCCGCTAGGTCGGCGAAATCCGTTGTGGCGGTGACATTGGCAGGGACCTCTTCCCTTGGTAGGTAATGCCGATTGACCCGTTTGTGATTGATGTCCTGAATCGTTTTAGGATCACGTCCCCAGAGAAGGACCTGCTCCGCTTTCTCTGCTAACAACATGCTGATGGCCGTGCCCCAACTGCCGGCACCGATGACGGAGGCTTTCTTGACTTTCATGTGAGGGATGGGTTTTAAGAGGCGCTGGTTTTGCGAGCGAAACGAGGTTCCGTGCCAGCTCTTAATCGTTGAATATTCGTTCGGTGCCGCCAGATGGCAAGCCCTCCGATGAGAACGGCAAAGATGAGGTAACTTAGAGGGCGCTGACCATCGGATCGAAAGGTCGAAATCGCCACCGTGACGGGCAGCGCGCTGGCCGAAGCGATCGATGCGAGAGAAACGTAACGCGTGAAGACGAATGTGAGAATCCAAGCGAGCGTGGCAAAGAGCAAGGCCCATGGCAGCAAGCCTCCTAACACGCCCGCAGACGTGGCGATTCCTTTTCCTCCTTTGAACTTCAACCACAGGGGGAAATTGTGCCCCATGATGGCGCCGACTCCCGATAGGATAGGAATGACGCCTTCAGTTCCTGGCGCAAATCGTTGCGCGCAGAGTACGGGCACCAAGCCTTTAAGCAGATCCAAGATGAAGACGGTGATGCCTAGCTCTTTTCCACAAATACGGAAGACATTGGTCGTGCCGATATTTCCACTTCCGTGCTTTCGAATGTCTAAGCCTCTCAGCTTGCCAGCGAGCAGCCCGAAAGGAATGGACCCTACCAAATAGGCGCCCATAATGAGGAGTGCATGGCTTGGGATCATGAGGATTTCGATTGGAGGGCGACTTTCACTTCTTCGATTGGCAAGCAATTGATGACGTCTTCACGGCGCAGCCACCCTTTGCGCGCGACCTGAATGCCATAGTACAAGTCTTGCAGGCCCTCAACCCGATGCGCATCCGGATTGATCACCGCTTTCAGACCAAGATCGCGCGCGCGTCGCCAATGCCGCCAATCCATGTCAAGCCGACGAGGGTTGGCGTTGATCTCGATCCACGTCCCATTAGCCACGCAAGCATCGATGATCTTCGCCACATCAAGCGCGTAAGGATCACGACGCAGAAGGAGGCGACCGGTGATATGTCCTAACATCGTGATGTGTGGATTTTCAATGGCTTTGATCAAACGCGCGGTCTGATCTTTCTCTGAAAGAGTGAAGACATTGTGAATGGAAGCGACCACATAGTCGAGCTGGGCAAGGACCTCATCCTCGAAATCAAGGGTGCCGTCTTTGAGAATGTCGCATTCCGTCCCGGCAAAGACGGTGAGGCCATCATTCGCCGCATTGTAAGTGCGGATGTCTTCGACTTGCTTTAGCAATCGGTCGGCATCGAGCCCATTGGCTTGGAATGAACTCTTGCTGTGATCAGAAATCCCCAGGTAATCCAACCCGAGCTCCTCTGCCGCAGCCGCCATTTCCGCCAAGGTGTTCTTTCCATCACTTTCCGTCGTGTGATTATGAAAGGTGCCTCGCAGATTCTCCAGTTCAACGAGCTTCGGTAACGTGCCCTTTTCAGCCGCCTCAATCTCGCCCATGTTTTCCCGCAAAGAAGGTTCCACGTAGTCGAGGCCGAGCGCCCCGTAGAGGTCGGCTTCCGTATGGATCGGCTCGAGCGTCTTCGGCTCGCGTCCTTCGATCGGAGCCAGTCGATACTCGTTCAAGGTGTAACCTTGATCACGCGCACGACCGCGTATGGCCACGTTGTGCTCCTTGCTCCCCGTGAAATAGTTCAGAGCAAAGGGGAATTCTTCGGCGGAGACCGCACGTAAATCGCATTGCACACCATTCTCCAAATGCACACTGGATTTCGTGGCGCCTTGGACAATGACATTCTGGACAGCCTCTTGACTGACAAAGAACTTCATGACGGTTCCGGGATCCTTGGTCGCCACGATGAAGTCGAGATCGTGCACCGTTTCCTTGCCTCTCCTAACACTGCCGGCAACGCTCACTTGATCAGCCTCCGGAAGCGATCTCAAACCCTCAAGCATCTGACTCACAGCGGGCATAACCGCGCCTAACAAGAAGCGATCGGCATGCGCCTCGCGGAAAGCGATGGCTTCTAAGATCTTCTCGCACGTCTTCTTGCCGAATCCGCTCAAGCTTGACGCTTCTCCCGACTCACACACACGTTTGAGATCCGCAATCGAAGCGACTTTCAGTTGTTGGTGCAGCGCTTTGATCTTCTTCGGTCCAAGGCCATTGATGCCGAACAGCTCGAAGATCGTCTCCGGAAACTCCGCGCGCAGGTTCTTGTGGTATTCCATTTCGCCTGTGGTGACGAACTCATGGACTTTGTTGGCGAGAGCTTCCCCAAAGCCCTTGATGCTAGACAGCTTGTTGTCCCGAGCGATCTGGATGAAATCCTCACTGTGATGCGTGACAATGTCCGCGCCATTGCGATAGGCACGAATCTTAAACGGATTCTCCCCCTTCAACTCTAGGAGCAGGGCGATCTCTTCCAGCACATCAGTGATTTCCTCTCGCGTCATGGCCGTCCTAGTACTTAGAGCAAGGCCGGGTGGCAAGCAACGGGATTCGAAAATCTGAAAGATCTACCGTGTCGGTTCGATCCCTACAGGAGCGAGGTGTTCAGCCAGCGCTTCCATGGGAAGGCCAACAACGTTGGTCCAGGATCCCGACACCTTCTCGAGGACCAGATTCCCATGCTCTTGAGCGGCGTAACCGCCGGCTTTATCGAGCGGATCGATCTTGGTCAAATAATCGCGCACCTGTGTCTCCGTGAGAGAAAGAAAGGTCACATCCGTGATGACGTGAAACGTCTCATCCACGGCAGCATCCACACCGATCAAGGACACTCCGGTGCACACTTGATGGGTGCGCCCGGCTAAGCTCGTGACCATGCGCACCGCATGCTCAAGATCATCCGGTTTGCCTAACGGAGCGTCATCGAGATAAACAAGCGTGTCTGCGCCAAGTACGATCGCGGCCGGGTGAGACTGGGCGACGTGACGCGCTTTGAGAGCGGCATTGGCACATGTGAGGGCAGGTGGCGTCAGCGAAGCGTCCATGGCCTCCTCCACGTCTGCGGGAATGGCTTCAAAAGCGTAGCCCGCTTCATTGAGAAGATCCACCCGACGAGGAGACTGAGAGGCAAGGATCAACATGGGAACCGTAGCTTGGCATTCCAATGCCGAGATGGCGACCTCGATTCTCGCCATTGGAATGGCGAGCTACATTATGCCGAGATGGCGACCACGACGAGCTACTTTAGGCCGCGTCCTTGTTCGGCTTCTTGCGGAAAGTGGCAGGGCGCTTGCCCTCGACCACGGCCCGATTGATCCTCACAGATTCCACATCATCGCGGTCAGGGAGTTCATACATGACATCCAGCATGAGCTTTTCGAAAATCGATCGGAGCGCGCGAGCACCCGTTCCACGGCGGACGGCTTCGGCGGCCAAGGCTTGCAGACCATCCTTGGTCAGAGACAGCTTGGCACCTTCCATGGCGACGAGTTTGGCGAACTGCTTGACGATGGCGTTTTTCGGCTCGGTCAGAATGCGCACCAACTCCGCTTCTTTAAGTTCGTTCAGCGTGCAGATGACTGGCAGGCGTCCAATGAACTCGGGGATGAGTCCAAAGCCTAACAAATCCTGTTGCTCGACCTTGCGCAAGTCACGCGCTTCTTCGGGATTGCTATCGTTGCCAGGGCTATTGAAGCCTAACACATTCTTGCCCATGCGCCGAGCAATCACATCCTCTAGACCAACAAAGGCACCACCACAGATGAAGAGAATCTTCTCCGTGTTCACCTGAATGTACTCTTGTTGCGGATGCTTGCGTCCACCTTGGGGCGGTACATTGCACACTGTGCCTTCAAGAATCTTGAGCAGTGCTTGCTGCACCCCTTCGCCAGAGACATCGCGCGTGATACTCACATTCTCCGTTTTACGGCCAATCTTATCGATCTCATCGATGTAGATGATGCCAAGCTCAGCACGTCCCACATCGTAGTCGGCCGACTGCAAGAGACGAAGGACAATGTTCTCCACGTCCTCACCCACGTAGCCCGCTTCCGTCAACGTCGTGGCATCCGCGATGGAGAAAGGCACATTCAATACACGCGCTAGCGTTTTTGCTAACAAGGTCTTGCCGGAACCTGTGGGGCCGATGAGAAGAATGTTGCTCTTCTCAATCTCGACATCATTGAAATCACCCAACTCTGGATCCGTGAAGGACGACTGCGAGATGCGTTTGTAATGATTGTGAACGGCCACTGAAAGGACGCGCTTTGCATACTCCTGACCGATCACATAATCATCAAGACGCTTGCAGAGATCTTGTGGTCCAGGAATCTCCCAATCGGGACTGTAAGATTCCTTTTCGCCTAACTCTTTATCTAGAATGTCCTTACAGACATTGATGCAACTATCACATATATAGACACCTGGTCCCGCGATGAGTTTCTGGACTTCCGAATGACTCTTTCCGCAGAAGGAGCACATGGTGAGCTTTGAAGCGCGGGCCATAGAGAATGATTGAAGTAGAGGACTAGGAAGAAAGGGCGAAGAGAGAACCTACGATTTGTCCTCCGATTTGTCGTCGGAAGCTTCGGTTTCCTTCTTCGATTTGGGAACCTTCTTCTCCATGACCTTGTCCACCAATCCGTAGTCAGCGGCTTCCTGGGCCGTCATGTAATAGTCGCGATCGGCATCCTTCTCGATTTGCTCGGAAGTTTTACCCGTGTGCGTGGCGAGGATCCTGTTCAAGCGCCCTTTCAAGCGATACATGTATTCCACCGTCCGCTCGACGTCACTTGCCGTGCCTTGAGCTCCACCAGAGACTTGGTGAATCATGATATCGGAATTTGGCAAAGCAAAGCGCTTCCCTTCCGAGCCTGCGGCCAACAAGACTGCGCCCATGCTGGCGGCGATCCCGATGCAGTAGGTGTTCACATCACACGTCAGGAACTGCATGGTGTCATAAATTGCCAAACCTGCAGAGACCGAACCTCCTGGAGAATTGATGTAGAGATTGATGTCCTTCTGCGGATCTTGCATCTGCAAGAAAAGCAATTGGGCGATGATGATATTCGCCACCTGATCATCAATCGGCGTGCCCAGAAAGACGATCCGGTCCTTGAGCAAGCGAGAGTAGATGTCATAGCCACGTTCCCCTCGCGCATCCGATTCGATGACGGTTGGAATGATGTAACTCTGGGGGCTTTGCCCAATGAAGGGTGCTGACAAGTTGTTCGGTAATTTCATGATGGCTGGTTGATGGGCCGAAACGACTTCACGCAGATTCCTCACTTTCCCACATGAGATCGAGAGCATTCTGCGCCTCGTCGATACTGACGCTAGCGTTCTCCTTGACGAAATCAAGGGCCTTACCGAAGAGGATCTCCTCAGCGATCGAATTCAGGTGCCCGTTCTCCTTCATGATGCGGATCGCCTTCTTAGGACTCATATTCGCTCTTTGAGCCATCGCTTGGACGCGCATTAGCACTTCTTGGTCATTCACTTTGAGACCTTCCGCCGTCGATATCTCATTGAGGATGAACTTCGTTTTCACATCGCGTCGCCCCATCTGCCCGGCCGCATCCACGATCTCCTGCTCTTTCTCAAGCAACGCTTCCTTATCCACACCCTTCTGCTGACTGTCATTGACGATCCGATTCACATGTTGCTGCGTTTCCAGATCCACCATGGGTGCCGGCAAATCGAAATCGAGGAGGCCATGAAGATACTCCAGAGCCTTCTGCGCGCGGATTCCATCCACATACTGCTTCGCCTCATCCCCCAGACGCTCATTGAGATCCTCCTTAAAGGCCTCTGCCGTCTCGAACTCGCCGTTTGTCGTCCCTTTGACCATTTCGTCCGTCAGCTCCGGCATTTCTTTCCGCATGATCTTCTTTAGCGTGACCGCGTAGCTGACTTCCTGCCCGGCTAACGATTCTTCACCGAAATCTCCCGGCAAAGTCAGCTTGAACTCAAATTCATCGCCCGGCTTGTGATCCAGCAATTCACCGCAGAAACCTGGCAGGAACACTCCCTCATCCATCATCATCCAAGCATCTTTCCGCTCGAAAAACGCACGATACATCGGAGGAGAATCTTCCTTCACCAGCGGCTCACCATCTTTGGAGGCTGTGTAGTCGACCACGCCATACTGGCCCATTTCCAACGCGCCCTCCTCGATCTTCTTATAATCCGCGTTCCGCTCTTTCCAACGATCGATCAATTTCTCCACATGCTCTTCCAGGACCTCTTCCTTGGGGAGCGAGATCGGAATGCCTTTGTAGTCAGGGAGTTCAAAAGAGGGCGCCACGAGCAATTTCGCCGTGACCGTGTAAGTCTCATCCACATTCAGCGTGGTCTCACGACTCACGACTTTCAGAATGTGCAGATCCTCTTTCCGGCGTGCCTCGGCGAACGCTTCGTCTGCGATGCGTTTCTCCAATTCCTCGCGGATGCCCTTCTCGAACCGCTTTTCGATCAGCTTACGCGGGACCTTGCCGGGACGGTAACCAGAGACTTTCGTGTGCATCATGAACTGCTTCGTCACGAGATCTCGTTCAGAGGTCACCTTCTCCGCAGGGATTTCGATGGTCAGGGTCGCTTGGCAGTTCTCGCCTTGGTTGAGGTTGATGATCATGGATGGATTGAGAAAATATAGTGGGTAAGTCAGTCGGTCCGTGCAGAATCCCCGGTGGGGAAGGGCGGCACCCTAGGAGAGCTTTCTCGCTTTGACAACGCACGGAAAGCCCGAAATTCGATCCCGTCTCAGATCTGGCTCTGTCGTGTGAAAATGGAGGCGATTCCCAGGTCCAGATCAGCCCACCAGCGGCAAGCCATCGTAGGCCAGCGCGTCCTCGCGCGGCTTGGTCAAGGAAACTCGGCGCCCACCACGATCTGCCTCGGATCTACCGCATTGGGCAGTTGAACTTGGAAGCGAGTCGACTAAGATTTCTCACCATCCGTCCCCGTAGTTCAACGGATAGAACAAGGGTTTCCTAAACCTTAGATAGAGGTTCGATTCCTCTCGGGGATGCTTCGCTTAATTCGTTCATTATAAACGATCTCGACGATTTTCGAAAAGCGAAACGAATGAAGCACTGAAATCGGATACAATTGGGGGCTAGGTTTCGCCAGTTTTCGTGCTCCCATCCAACCAATTCATCGATCCGCCCTGAACACGAAAGGCCGCGACTAGAAGAGTGTTAGAATAGTCTCCGTCACTCAACAGATTGACCTTAGCGGCATGGTCGGCCAGGTCGTCGACTCTCTCACCTTTGGATTGGCAGAGATCGACCTCGAGCGGCAGAGCGCCGGGATTTACCTACCTACCTTTCTACCCAAGAAACGCGGGTTCACTGTCCATGAACTAGTATCGGTCCCCATTTTCCACGGAATTAATCACGGCGGCAATCTGATAGTGCGTAGGACGTTCTAACAAGACGAAAGGCAACCTTCCACCGGTCAGAGCGTCGGAGCGGAGTTGGTCAGAATCCGTCTCGAATCGCGGCAAGCGGAACCAAAGCACTTCTAGCAGATCGGTGACAGGTGTGGGCTTCAGATGGGCTTCTTGGCGCATGCGCGAACCGCGACCGTCACAGGCCACCACAAGTTTCGCACGCACCTCTGTGTGCTCGCTCTTCTGACGGTAACGGAGTCCTACAATCCTATCAGAATCGTCTCGGACAAGTTCCCGTGTGTTTGCTCCCATTTCAATCTCATAGGATGGGAACGCTTGCGTTTCTTTGGCCAACCAATCGAGAAACACCGATTGCGCTATCATCGTCACGAATGGGAACTTGGTCTTCAACCAAGTGAAATCGATCAAATCCAGACCGCCTGCGCCCAGTTTTCGGATCTTGAAGTGCGGGAGTTCAAAGATCCGCTCGGCCAAGCCAAGAGAAGCGAATATTTCCATCACGCCCGCATGCAAGGTGTCTCCACGGAAATCGCGATCAAAGTCCTTCTGACTTTCGAGCACCAAGGTGCGAATGCCACAACGCCCTAGGAGATAACCCAAGAGCAACCCGGCAGGGCCGCCTCCCGCGATGCAGATTTCAGTTTCACGCGAATCACTCATGCTCCAAGATGAAAACATGACACCGTTGTCACAAACTGGCCATGAGGTCGTCACTTAAAGATGGTTTCCTCATCTAGAATCATGAATATCAAATCATCTCATTTCCTAACGACGGCCTCTTGCCTCCTGCTATCTTCCTGCTGGCTCCAAGCTCAAGGCGAGGGCTCACGCCGTCGGCCTACCATACCACTCACGCAAGCGCTTGATCTGGATAAGAATGGCGAACTTTCCGCGAGCGAGTTGGAGAAAGCGTCAGGTTCATTACTCACCTTGGACAAGGATGGCGACGGCCAACTCTCATCTGAAGAAGTACGCCCGCAACGACGTCAAGCTCCTCCCGGGAATGCCCGCCGGGGCGGCGGAGGCCCTCGCCCAACTGACATTGCCCCGTCTTCATTGGATCTCGGCGAACCGGGGATCGCGTGGTACGGACGTTTGGACCTCGCCTTGCAAGAAGCCAAACGCAGCAATCGGCCCATCCTCTTCATGGCGGCCGCCTCACAGTGTAACGGGGTGCCTGGAGTCTTCTGACCGGGCTACACCAAGACGCAGAACCGTGTGTTCAGCCAACCTGATGTCATTGAAGTCTCCCGCAAGTTCGTGTGTGTCCGCATTGATTCCTACGAAAGTGAAGAGAACCAGAAGATCGTGCGCAGTCATCTCAATGGCCGCTTTGAGAACACGGCGTTCTGCATTCTCGCTCCTGATGGAGAAACACGTCTTTCGCGAAGTGCTCGGAGTCCCAGTCAAGTCTATGGAGAAGCGTCAGACTTTGTCTCCGAACTCAAGGCCATCCTTACAAAGCACGAACCCAAGATTGATGATAGAGAAGCGCCGGTTCCAGACTTTCATAGCTTCAAGTTGGCGCTCAACATCGCCTCGGCAGATCAGCGTGTGCTCGTTCTGCTCACAGCTCCTGAGGATCAATTGGCCGCCGCGGAGAGTCGCTTGCGCCGTTTATCCTGGAATCCTAAGGTGCAAGGCCGGTTCCATTTCGATCTCGAGAGCACGGGGACTTGGAAAGAGCCGCTCTCTCAAAAAGCGGACGCCGGAGCTGGCATCTATCTCATTAATCCAGGCGAGTACGGACTTGAAGGCACGGTGATAGAGCGGCTAGACCTCGACGCCGGGCCCGAGCAGATCCTAACTTCGTTGGCCAAAGCTAATGACACTTATGCGAAGACCACGAAGAAGAAGATTTATAGTGATCATGTTCAGGAAGGTCGTTCTGAAGGAAAGCGCATTGAGATGGCCGTGCTCTTTGGGGAAGATCGTGATGGCGATGGCGAGATCGATCGTGCTCCTGGGCGAGGCCGGTGATCGTAGGGTGTCAGGCTGGAAGCCTACCTCCCGATAACGTGTCAGCGACGATGGGGCGTTTCTATCATTGCCGCCTTCTCCTCGCTGTCTCTGCTCTCATGTCTCTTACCTCTGCCTTCGGCGGGGCTCATCATGATCGCCCTCTATTTTAGTGCCGTGGCATGGCGAACTTGCTCCCGCGTCGCTGAGATCACCCAATAGGAGCCGCCCGCTGCCGGAACGCCTCAAATAAGAGCACGCCTGTGGCCACAGAGACATTCAAGCAATCCACCTTGCGGGACTTGGCCATGGGGATGTTGACAAGGAAATCACAGTGCTCACGGGTGAGACGGCGAAGGCCCGTGCCTTCGGCTCCCATGAGGATGGCGAGTGGGCCTTTGAAGTCGGCCTGATGAATGGTCTGCTCCGCTTCATCGGCCGTTCCGACTAACCAGAGCCCTAACTCTTTCAATCGAGTGAGGCATCGGGCAAGATTCGTCACTTGAACGAAAGGGGTGTTCTCCGTAGCTCCACAGGCGACTCGGCGTGCGGCATCTGTGAGAGTAGCGGACTTGTCTTTCGGACAAATGACAGCGAGGACACCTGCGGCATCAGCCGAACGCATGCACGCACCGAGATTGTGCGGGTCTTGCACACAATCGAGAATCAGGATCAGCGGCGCCGTGTCTTTGGCGTCTGCTAGGCGATCGTATAACGTGTCCTCAGACCACAGGAGTGGTGGCTGATCAAGATCAGCGTGTTTGTTCGCACGTTCTTTCCGCTCATCCAGGTCGCCTTCGTCGAAATGACGAAGAGGTCGCTCTTTACGGATATGATTGGGTCGTGGCTTCTTCTTGCCCATTTCCTAGCAGAATCCCACGCTTAAGTCGTTGGCTCGACGAGCGAGGACTTTCCTTCCACCAGGATGTTTCCATCCATGAACATGACCAGTTTAGCATCTCTTCCGAAGCGCCGAGTGACTTTCGCGCCTTGCTCGATCACAGGATCACCGACCAATTCAAAGCGCTTTTGGAAGGCATCATAGTAGATGGCTTCAGCTTGCGCGGTGGTTGCGACCTGGGAATGGCGCGGGGCGCGCAGGGATGTCAGGGTAGCGCCGGCTTGGGCACCGACGCGCAACACTTGCCTGCGAGACTGATCGCGTGTGACGTTCAGCGCCTCAGACTTCACGCGCCAACGATCTGAGATATCGACATAGTCCTCGGTCTCCTCGGTTGGCGGCCAGCTCGTATTGGCATCGCCACGGTCAATCTCGTAGTCGTTGAGATAATGTTTACAACTGACGAGGCTGGTGAGTCCAAGAAGGAGGAGAAGGGTGGTAGCGCGCATGACGAGAAAGATGTGTGTGATTGAATGGAACCTTTTCGCGCCTATAGCGCTGACTGAGAGGGGCTTTGTCTAACTCCGAGCACGAGGTTCACGGCGGATGTTGCCAGCCGTGGAGGGCTCGGTGACAAAGGGACCGCCTTCTAGCGGCGCGATGCCAGTAAAAGCGACATCCGGCATGTCACTTGGTTTTCCAGCCAAGGGGAATTCTTTCCGCAAGGGATAGAATGGATAGCCTTCCCACATGAGAATGCGGCGCAAGTCTGGATGATTTGTAAACTTGATGCCCATCATGTCGTAGATCTCACGCTCATGCCAGTTGGCCGTGGCCCAGAGATCCGTGACACTAGGCACTTCCAGAGAATCCTCGGAAACGCGGGAACGGAGACGCAAATGAACGTGCGTTTCTAACGAGTACAGTTCGTAGACCATCTCAAACCGCGGCTCTTCGCCGGAATGATCCAGGCTGGAGACATCGATCAAATAGTTGAAGCCTAGCTGGCCGTGGCAATGCTCGAGGATGGCACGCAACTGATCGAGGGCGACCACTGCGGTGATTTCGTCTCTGAAATCGACCGTGGAGATGACCCCATTTGCGAAAGTCTTTTGTAGGGATTGGAGCGCTTCTTGAGCCGTCATGATCTCTGTTACGCTTTGGCCAATTCGGCTAACAATTCTTTCTTCTGCTCCAAGAACGAAGGCTCCGTATCGATCTTCCGTTGAAGCTTCAAGAGGCCTTCAATGAGTGCCTCGGGACGTGGTGGGCAGCCGGAAATGTAGACGTCGACTGGGATCAGCTGATCGATTCCCTGAAGGACTGCGTAGCTGCGATACATCCCGCCCGTAGAGGCGCAGGCGCCCATGGCGATGACCCACTTGGGCTCGGGCATCTGATCGTAAATGCGCTTCACCGCGAGGGCCATCTTGTAGGTGACTGTGCCAGCAACGATCATGACATCCGCCTGGCGTGGTGAGAAGCGCATCACTTCGGCACCGAAACGGGAGATGTCAAAACGTGAGGATGCCGTCGCCATCAACTCGATGGCACAGCAAGCAAGGCCCATTGGCATCGGCCAGAGTGAGTTCTTGCGCATCCAGTTGATCGCCGCATCCAGGCGCGTGATGATCACATTGCCCTCGATCTTGGAATCGTAAGCCGCAAGCGATTGCGAAGGGTCGTCGTCGTTAGCCACCATAAGGAGTCAGGTTAGAAAAGGCGGGTTGCCTCGGTGAAACGTAGTTTCCGGGTCTGCGGTAGCAAGCCCTTTGTGAAAGATTTCACAAGCTTCATGGGTCGGACAAAGGTGGTTGAGATCTTCCCTGCATCATGATTTTCCAGTTGATGTCCGCGAATAACGTAGCTCGCCATTCCAATGTCGAGAACACGCACGGCAACTCGCCTTTGGAATGGCAAGCTACGTGGCGCTATTCGCGAACCTCGGCTTAAGCGAGTCTGCCCGGCACCTTCGGACACGAATCACCTCCCTAGAACGAGATCGGGCCGCCAGCACTCACTGGCGACCCATTAACCCCAAACCCCGAAACGTGCCTCTTCCTCAAGGCGCTATGCGCGCACTCATCACCAACAACTTAGACACCACTCAGATTGATTCCGATGAGGTCCTGGCACGGGACACTCAGCGTGATCAAGCAGTGAAAAGGAGGTCGGAAGGAAGGTTGACATGTTCTCAGGCTACTGAGTTAAAATAACAACTCTTTAGCAATGAGTCAACCTATTTAAGGTTGTTTTTTCAACTTTAATCCAAGCCCTCTTCAGGACCCGCTGGAGCGGAGGGGCTACTGCTCCGAATACGGAGGTAGCGGAAGGGACTCGCAGCCATCGATTGAGTGAGCACGATGGTCGATTCATGCTGGCCATCGACACTTCGAACTTGCGCGAGGACAAAGAGGTCAGGGCTGAAGTCCCAGCTATCTGGGTTCAAATCTTTCGATGCTTCGAAGCGGAACTTAGCCGTCGGAGCTCCGGCTTTACGCCGGGAGTTGATGGCCAGATGGGTCTCGCCCGTCAGCCATGCCTTTACCAAACCTACTCGCGTCACCAATCCTGGGTCAGGCCTCGATTGAGCGGCAACGGGCAACTCTGGTGTGATCTTCTCACTCGTCAGACGGCCAGCGGAACTCGCGCTCAGCTTCCGCGTGCTCACCGAAGTCAGGGAAGCCGTCGAGAACTGGCCATTATCAAATCCAAGGTCAAACCCACCAGTCACTTCCCCGGAGGATCCATCCAATCGGCCAAGGTCGAAATCATCCACCCCGATGTGTCCGACGTTCTCAAATGAGGCCATGACTTCACCGATATCGATGGTTTCTGGACCTTCCTCAGATTCTTCTGGAGGCGCCGTGGAATACTCTGCTGGGGGAAGAACAATCAACCCATTCTTCGGTGTTTGCGCTAGAGATGATGCTTGATTCAGACGGTCTTGCTCGACAACCTTATTCTCCAAAGCTACGCGACGCTCTTCTGCTAGAATGGCATCAGCAGTATCGCTCTTGCTTAGGTTCTTCAAAGGGGCATTCTCGGCCACGTCCATCGGATCCGCAGAGGCCTCAAGGGCAGTCGTTTCTCTATCGGAGCTCCAACCAAGCACTGCTTGCGGCGGATCAGCGGGAATCGCCGTGGCTGACATTCCCCAAGACGTGGGCTGGTAAGCCGCTCGGATTCCCAAGTCGAGCACCCCAGGCGAAGATGTTGATGCCATCGCGCCGGTTGAAATAGACTCCCTCGGGCCGACTAAGATCACCGCAGCTAACATGATAACAAGCGCTCCTACGATTTGGAGCCGCTGTCCCCAAGTGATGGGATGACGAGACTTCCAAGGAGTCAGAATGGACCGGATGCGCATCAAGAGAGGCTTGTCAGCCAACGCCACCTTGGGCCGCACTTGTGGATTCAAAGAAGGCTGTCCCCAAGTCCGTGTCGCAATCGTCGTGAGATGCTCGGCATAAGAAACGGGCCTTTGGCCAGCCGCGATCACCGCATCATCACTCGCCTCTTCGCGATCCTCATCCATCTCGCGAGCTGCCCACCAGATCAGCGGGTGAAACCAGTAGAACGCACAGACGGCATCGCGCACAAGCGAAGCCAGATAATCTCCGCGCCTGATGTGGGCCAATTCATGCATGAGAACAGCACGGATCCGCTGCCCACTCCAACGCATCGCCGAAGATGGCAGCACCACAAAGTTCCGCAGCACACCCCAAGTCATCGGCATGATCCGACCAGGAAATTTCAGCAAATGTACCTGACGCTTGATGCCAAGATCACGCCGACATTCATCGACCATTGCATCCCAGGGATCGCGATCCAGCGTGGAAGAAGATCTCTCAATGCGGAAGAGCGCCAACAGGCCCAGCAAGACTTTGCTACAAAAGAGGATCGCACCCACGCCCCAAATGGGCAGCACCCAAGGGCGGATCGTTTCCATCCAAGAGGCGGCACGCCAATCTGGCAGCACGCCCCAGTGAGGAACAAACGGCTCAACAAGAAGCAACACCCCCAGGCAAACAAAGCCACAAACCCAAGTGAAATGCCGACGACTAGCCGACGACGAAGTCAAGGCCACCATGCCCACCAGAAGGAGGAACATCGTGCCTTTCAAGGAACACGTGACGAGAAGACTTAGAAAAGTCTCGGAGTTGGTCACGGTGGGGGTCATGACAATCGATTGATGTGAGACCGACAAGAATGAACGATCTACATGTGTGTGAGTTAGAGTTTACTGAACGCTCTGGCCTTCTTTCGCTTCCTCGATCATGCGAGCAAGCTCAGCCAATTCGTCACCATCATACTGAACCTTCGGATCAGCCAGGTAAGCACCGAGACCCTTCTGAAGAGAGCCGTCGAAGAAAGTGTGCAACACATTGTGCAGAGCCGACTTGCCCACGGAATTTCGTGCCTGAGTCGCCTCATAGACAAATTCGCGGCCGCGTTTGGTGTGTTTGATATGACCTTTCTCTTCCATGACGCGAAGAAGAAACCGGACAGCCGCGCGGGTGGGCGGATCATCCATCTGATCGATGACCTCAGAAACGGTGGACTTCCTGAGCCTGTAGATGATCTCCAAGAGTTCTCGTTCTCGGCGGCTCAGAGGTGGTAGTGGGGCAGTGGCAATACGCATGGCGCTAATTTGAAACGTTGGACAACGGTTAATTTCCCATTCTTTGACCCCCAATGTCAAGACGATTGGAATAAATATCTGCTCGGAAGAAGAAATAAACAAGGGCTGAGCCCAGACCGGCCTTCTCGATCGAGGGCTTCCTACTTTCACGGCTATCGTGCAGCTGTTATTTCTTCTAAGCTCTATTGATATCCAAGCCGCATTCTTTCAGCGTTGGGAAATCGTCACCCATCTTTTGAGCTGTGTTATGGCTCTAGCTTCGCAAGCGCTTCCGTCACGATTTGCTGCACTTCAGGCGACTCGTCTTCAAGGTGAGCCCTAAGCTGATCGAGACCCACTCGCGCTTCGGCACCAATGGCGCCCAAAGCATACGCTGCCGAACTGCGCACATGCCATTCCTCATGTTCTAGCGCTTGCACCAGTTCAGGAACCGCAGGCGCCGCGGCTTCGCCGATGGAGGCCAGGGCCGCTGCGGAGTTGTTGACCACATGCCATTCTTTATCGCCAAGAGACTCACGCAAGGCTGGCACCGCCGACGCAGATGCGGGCCCCATCTCGGCTAGAGCCATGGCGGCTGGGTTTCTCACCTGCCATTCTTCATCGGACAGACTTTCGATCAATGCGGGAATGGCTTTGTTGGCCTGCAGTCCCATGGCGCCCAGAGCCTCCGCCGCTGGTTTGCGCACATGCCATTCCTCATCCGTGAGTGCCTCAATGAGGGCCGAAACCGCCGGAGCGGATGCGTTCCCATACGAACCCAACGCAAGCGCCGCTTCTTTGCGTACCTGCCATTCCTCATCGCTTAGGGCGTTTGTCAGAGCTGGCACCGCGAGCGCAGCTGGGATGTCGCTGTCCCGAAGGGTCGCAGCCGCCCCGCGCCTTATCTTCCACTCTTCATCCAGCAAGTCTTTGGTCAGTGCTTGAGCGCGTTTCTCTTTCCAATCGACAGGCTCTTTCGATTCACTTGGCTTGTCTGATTCCAGTAGGTCACCTTGCCCAGAGGGGAGCTGTGCCGGATCACCCGACGGCGTTTCTTCGGGTGATGTGGTCTCTAACAGTTCGAAATTCGATGAAGCTTCTATGGATTGCTGGGGAGACGATCGCCAGAGATAGGCTGCCAGCAAAGCAAAGGCGCAGACGATTCCGGCAGTGAGCTTTAGCTGAAAGGAGTTCATGTCATGGAGTTCGCCCAGGGGTGGTTGTCAGAGTGATGGAGAGATCGCAATGTATCAGGCCATTGATAGGAGAGCTTCTCAAACGTCGCCCGGTCCGGAATCGTCTCCACGCCCATTTCGAAATCCAAGTCCTCCGGCTCAATTGCTGGTTTCGCCACCTCCGAAACCGCGTTGGGCTAAAGTGGGTAAGGAAAGAGAGAACCCCAGTAAAGAGATGAGGATGACTTGCGGGCAATTCTTCATGATCTATAAGGGGCCGAGAATAGGGCTTCGGTCGTTAGATTGACATCAGAATCGCCAGCGATCTCTCAATCACTCGTCGACTTTCTCTAGGTGAGACGCTTTGATATTCCTTTAATTAATCAATGAGCGAACACCCTGATGAGCCTGAGTCACCGCATTACAGCGATACCAGCTTCTGGGAGAAGGTAACCAAGTATGCCAAGGTGGCGGGTGAAGAAGTTTTCAAGCATGGCTTCACGCTCTATTACTGCCTGCAGGATGACCGGACTCCCACGTGGGCAAAGACGACCATCGTGGGAGCACTTGGCTATCTCATCTTGCCCGTGGATGCGATTCCTGACATCATCCCAGTCGTGGGTTTTTCAGACGATCTTGGAGCCTTGGCCGCTGCGAGTGCCACGGTGGCAGCGCACATCATTCCCGAGCACAAGGTGAAAGCCGCCGATCAAGTCGAGACTTTGTTTGGAAAGAAGAAAGAACGTGACTAGCCTTCGTGCAGGCAGCCCCGCGCGATCGCATCTGCTTTGAGTTTCTTGGCGAGCTTCCGGTGTTTCTTCGGACCGTGATCATTGAAGTCGGTCACGGCAAGGGCGGGTGAATTCACTAAAGGATCTGGCTCGGGGCTCGTGAGACGCGCTTGGTTATCATAGACCGTGAGGCGACCGTCGTCCTAAGGAAACCATGCGGCGCTTTCCTTTAAGTTCTGTTTGAGGAATGTGTAGAACGCTTGCCGGTCATCAGGTGCCTCAAGGGCAAACTCTGCTTCAATATCCTCTGCTCCATCGAAAGCATGGAAGTTTCCTCTCATTTCCTCTAAGCAAAGTTCTAGGGATGGGTCACCTTCCAATCGCCACTCTATCTAGCAGAAGGTTGCCATCTTGTGTTGGGAAGATCGATGGGAGTATCAAGTCATCAGCATATTGCATCAAAGCCTCAGCCAGTTCTGCATGCTTAGCGAGATTAGCCACCTCACCTTGCCCTTCGAACCAGCCGTTCTTCAATTTTGCCAGCTCAGTGAGGCGAGTCATTCTGGAGTTTGAGTTTGGGTGATGGAGGCAGTGTCGTCCAATGTGCGATCTGTGAGGCTTTCGGAAGAGATCGACTCGTCGTCAAAGAGATAATTGAAGAATGCGGTAGTGGCTTGGCGTTCCTAAGGCTTCATAGGCCGACTCTCCTCAAGAGCAGCAATCTGCGTGCTTAAGCTAGACATCGCTGAGGCGGTCGAGCTTGTAAGTTGTCCTGACCGTTCTTAAAATGGACGGTCGTCTTAGTGAGAGCGGCGAGACACTCTCGCTCAAGATAGGTCCTGCTCATGATGACGGCTTCGTCTTGGGTGAGATTCTCGTCCAGCTTCCCGGTGATCTTGTGTCCTGTCGCTTTCATGAAATCGAAGCGCCAAGATTCGAGAAGGGCACCTTTGAAGACGCCGCGTTCAGTGATCTCCTCGTCTTTGGTGATGGTGTCTGACACGCGTTGGTAGGCGTCGGTCGCTTCTGCTGGTGACAGCGTGCAACGAAAGTCTCCTGACTCGAGTCGGAGGCCAGCGTGGCCTTGAGAGATGACTTCCAGGAAGTTCTTTAAGCTTTGGTCCACGCGTGGTGCGGTCTCGTCGAGTTCCACGGCGAAGTCTTTTTCGCTACGTCCGGCGGCTTCCACCAATTTGGTGACGCGTGCTAGGGTGTCGGCGAGTTGGTCTTCTTCAAAGAGTTCGTCAACGTCTGCCTTTGACAGCTCTAAACCGAAGGAGCCGCGTGGGGGGCCTGTTAGGAGGGAAAAAGGGGACAGTTAGCATTGCTGTGGGAAAATTAATGTCTGCGTTAGTTTGTGAGGAGAGTTGGCTGTGTGATGGATGGAGTGCGCTATTCCACGCCGCCTCGTAGATCCACCAAGCCACGCCACGCTTCCAGCCCGGGCGTCTTCAGCTCTCGCGCCCCGCGTTCACGTTTCACGCGCAGCCGTTCTCGGTTCCTTTCGAAGACCTCTTCCACCCACGCTTGACTCCCCAGAGCCACGCTGTCTGTGAAATAGCGCATCCGCACGCGCACCACCTGCGCCACGTTCAACCCACCCTCCTGACGGGCCACCGTTGCCACCGCCTTGGGGTGATGGGTTCCTCGCCGCTT
>JBLHHN010000027.1:0-31039 GCA_047616785.1 Verrucomicrobiales bacterium | reverse complement strand
CGCATCATTGTGGGGCCACAGGGCGTGGACGTCCGTTATGTGGTGACGTCCTACGAGAAGGCCGAAGCGAAGTATCTTTACACAGTCGTCTACTGCGGACGTGGCGAAGCCGAACTGTTCATCAAGGAATGCAAGCATGGGTTGGGCAGCGATACGAGCCCCTGTCAGAAAGCGACGGCCTACCAGTTCCGGCTGCTTCTGCACGCGGTGACCTACGCGATCCTCCATCGCTTTCGGAGCACCGTGTTGAAAGGAACGAAGTGGGAACGGAAGACCTTCGACGAGATCCGGCTGAGACTGTTCAAAATCGCCGGACGGCTCAAAGTAATGAAGACAAAAGTGCGGCTCCATTTGGCAATGGCACTGGAGGCATCGCACCGAGTGATCTGGGAACGCTGCGTTCAGCCCGCTTTGCAGTGAGAACCGGCCCAGGCTGAGCCTTCCAGCCGTTTAAAATGGAGGTGGGTGTCCCTCGGTGTGCCCTGATGGCTCGATCATCGCTCTTTTTTAGGGCTAAGTGGCCTTCTCCGCCGCATTTCTGGCCATGGCACAATCCCTAACACGAGCACTATTGCTTGAACGGCTCTGACACCCCTCACGCTATCCTAAGTGAATAGGACAGGCTAACGATCTATCTCATCAAAGATATTGAAGGGTTTGGGCCAATCTAGACCAATGACCTTGGTGGGGCGGATCATGATGAGGATCTTCGTAGCGGGGGTTTGCTTGAAGGCGATGTCTGTCGCTGAGGCGTCTTCTTCAATGCTCCCGATCACCAAGGTCTTGCCGATGGGGATTGGGAAGGCGGTGCGGTATAGAGTCAATATCATTGACTTAAGGCGCGATGAAATGCGTTGCGAATATAGCAGGCGATGTTAGGATGGGCTTGTAGCTTACGTCAACTAACCAACATCCAACTAATCCTGAAACTATAGTGGCTATGGCGCGAAGGTGAACTATCATTCACACCAATACGGAGAAGCCTTGTTTCAATCGCTCTCTGAGTCTCTTCACGATGACGATTTCATCGCGAAGCATCGCACCAAACCTTCCGCGTTCACTCGTGAACGCAAGCCTCCCTTTCATCGACTGTGCTTAATCATGATATGGAATCTGCGGGCTGCTTTGCATCTGGATTTGGAGAGGTTCTACGAGGGTGTGACCGGCGAATAATGTGGTGGCTATGGTGTTCAATGGAAAAAATATGACCATGGGCTGCGCTTTGTGGTAATTATATGGAAGATGCTTAGGCATGACAGCCGAGGTCTTACATAGGGCCTGTCCCAACGTCGCCAAGCACTGAAATAGCAGTATTTGGGCGAGATTTGAGGGGGCTAAGAGAGCCCAATTTGGACTCCCATAGCCAAATTCGGCGTGTATAATTCGGTTAACAGCTAAATCAAACCCGCCGAACCATGCCTGAGATTACACGCCAACTTTCATTTCGTCTACCTCTTCCACCCTGTTACGGAGCCAAAGATTATCGTGACAAGCGAGCCAGATACGAATTCATCGACGACCTCATTGGGCGGACCGGACTCGACGATCAGTTCACCAAGCTCGTTCTCCAACACCGTGATTTGAAGCCGCATCAAGTAGGCACCCGCTTCCTCAATCACTGCGTCACCGCCTTCCGCACTAACATCGTTCGCTTTGTCGAGAACCATCTTCCGATGAGAGAACTCAGCATTCAAGTCGCCGAGAGCCATCTGCTGCAGTGGTTCTGTCATGTAGGCGAATTTGGCCCCATTCTGCCGCCTTCCAAGAGCACTCTTGATCGTTACGGTCGCTTCCTACCTCAGGAAGCAATCGACCAACTCGGCGCGCAACTTCTCCAACTTGCTGCCCAGCAACCTCAGGGAAAGAACGAACAAGCGCTCGGGTTAGAAGTGCCAATCAACCTAACCAATGTGTGGGTCGACACTTTCTGTCTCAAAGCTAACATTCATTTTCCCACAGACTGGGTGCTACTCATCGATGCCACGCGCACGTTGACGAATGCAACCATCCACATCCGCAAAGCTGGACTGAAGAACCGCATGCCTCAAAGCCCCGAAGACTTCCTACGAGACATGAATAAGTTAGGGATCGCCATGAGCCAGCAAAGGCGTCAGAAAGACAGCAAACGCAACCGGAAGAAGATCCTGAGGACGATGAAGAAGGCCGTTCGCAAGATCCAGAACCACGCCAAGACACATCGCGATTTGTTAGAAAAGAGATGGCAAGAAACGGAATGGAGTTGGCCGGAAACCCAGCAGATCATCATGAGAATCGACAACATCCTGACGCAATTGCCCACGGCAGAAAAGCAGGCTCACGAGCGAATCATTGGCGAGCGTCAGGTCAAGAGTTCTGAAAAGATCCTCAGCCTCTACGATCCAGACGTGCAGGTGATAAAGCGGGGAAAGTTAGGCGCCGCAGTCGAATTTGGAAATCAGGTCCTGCTAGGGGAGCAAGAGGATGGATTGCTCGTGCACCATCAATTGTATGAGAAAGTCGTGTGCGATTCGACGATCCTAATCGAAGGGGTAGAAAGCATCGAAGAGCGCCTAAGCATAGAGATAGAAGGAGTGTGCGGAGATCGTGGGTTCGGAAGCAAAGCAAACACAAAAGCGTTAGGCGAGAAAAGAGACTACATCTGTCCAAGACGGATCGAGGCTCTACAAGAGAAGATGAAGAACGGCGAGTTCGCGAAACGCCAACGACGGCGGAGTCAAACGGAAGGGCGAGTAGGCATCTTCGTCCACCGGATCATGGGAGATCTGCTCCGAGTCAAAGGGTTCGCCAATCGAGAGACAGCGGTTAGTTGGGGCGCCCTCGCCCACAACCTTTGGAAGCTAGCAGAAATGCGCAAAGAGCAAGCAGAGAGGCGGGAACGAGAGGCCAGAAAGAAAGCCGCCTAGATCGGCTAGGTCAACAGACGCGCTCGAGGGTCTACCATCAGCGACGGACACGCTGAAGCCGGGAGACCCATGTACATGTCCCAACGAGAAAGCCCCGAAAAGACCATTTGCACGATGTTAGCGCCCGATTATCAGCTCCACTGGAGCCGAAACGTCACCATCCAACTGAACCAGCTGACGAAACTGGAGCGCTCCATCAGAGAAAAGCGTTTCTGGGACAGGCCCTAACTATCTTAAAAAATTCTGATTCTAGGTGATCAGAATGATCGGCGAATCGTTTGAGGATGCGCCAATAGGTTCGGCATGGCGTGGACGTCGCAGACTAGAGGGCAACTCCGAAGCATTTCGAGACGGCATCGCTTTCATTAGCCCCCCATCGAGCCGAAGCGGGCCAGCATTGCGCAACCAAGGACGACCGCTTTCCGCATTGAAGGGAAGCTTATTGCGCTCGATCTCTCCGCGCACCATCTGCATCGTGGCCTCTCCCACGAAGGGACGGAACAACGGCGACAGGAAATGCTTGTCCGCGTCATAAGTCCGGATGACCGTTTAGATGCGCTGATATCGAAAGCGGTCCCATGAGGCTTGGAGGCGTTTTCGAAATCCACCCAGGAAGAGGGTCTCTTCACCCTCGGCATGTGCGGCGAAGGGGCTTTCTGTGGCGGTGGGCAGTGTCGTGGTCATCAAGTTAAGAGAGTCTTGTGTTAAGGGGATCAGGCGGCTTCTGGCTTACTTGGAGAGGATGAGGTTCTCGTTCGTGCGGACAGATCCGCCTGGAAATCATAGAAATAATTTCAAATTCGCATGAGCTTCCAAAGAAGTGAATCAATATTGATAAATCATAGTCACCATGCTCTCGTTGCCCTATTCACCCTCTGCATTATAATAGGGTTGATAAATATGAAATTCAGTCCTGAGAATCAAACTCTTCCCGAAGGCCTCGCGGATTCTAAGCGATCCCTCCTCGCCGTCGCCTGTGACGACCTCGGAAGAATCCGATCCTTCATTGAGGAAACCGCGATCCAGCAAGTGGTGGGTTATTTCCACTAGCATCCTCAGGCTGGCGTGACTCGCAACACCGGACGCAAGCGCGTGAGTTCTTCGGTCGTCGATCCCACCCATTTCGTCATCCAGGTCGACGAGATGATTCTGGATGCCGTCTATGTCATGGACGATCTCGATCTCGGCGATCCGGTTGTCGTCTAACTGCTTGCCGGATTCGCTCGGCAATTTAAGAACACACCCTCCTCTCTGATCTTGGGGTTCCAGGCGCCCCCCGAGATTCCTGAGGCCTTGCATGACTTCGTCTCTTACTACGAACCCGATCAGAGCCCTCTGCCGCCTTTGCCGAAGCGATTCCCCTCAGACAGCGCCACATCGGTTAGCTCGTGATGACCATGGCACTTCCGCATGAGGAAAGAAGTCGCCTTCAACAATCCCTCGATCACGGCGAAGCGAATGCAGATCAGTTCTATCATGCGAACTGCTCGGGGAAAGATGCGTGGAAGGCACTTTTAGGAGCCCTTGCCCCTCACGCCACCGCCGTGCTTGACGCGCCGTTTCTAGAATACCTCAGCAAAGAGAAACCACCGCCATCCCTCCCAGGCTTCCAAAGATTCCGCGACGCCCTCCGCCGCTTGCCCATGACCGGCGAGAAGAAAGTCCCCCTGTGGTTCATCGATGGGTTGCCCGGCTGCGGTCGTGCGATTGCCCCTCTCGTAGCCGCTGAAGCTCTCGATTGCGGCGTCCTCCGCCTCAACGGTGCTGAGCTCGTAGCCCAACGCGCTATTCAAGATCTCTATGCCATCCGGCTTACCGTGCAGAAGCTTGCGCGTTCCCTCGCGCCCGTGGTCTTGTGGTTCGATCATCTTCAGGATCCGCTTTGGACCGAGCTGGACCCAGAGTCTTGGCTCGATCTGGGTGAAGAAACGCCAGGCATCGTCATCGGCACGAGCCGGGAAGTTCCCCCCATGCACGCCACACCCTGGACCACGGTTTACGACCGGCGCTGGTGGATGAGTCTGCCAGAACCCGAACTCCGACGTCAGATTGCTCGTTATCATCTTTAGACACGGAATCTGAATTTCAATGAGCAGGACCTGGACGCTCTTGAGGACGCTTCTCATCAGTTGAGTGGGGCGGGGATCGAGCAAGGCATCCTGGATGCCATGCGGCAAAGGGTGGAAGATGAAGTGCCTTTCGATACGGACTTCATTTCCTGTCATTGGCAGGACACTCTTCGTTTCGTCGACGTCGCCCACCAAGTGCCTCCCGGAGGGTAAGCAGCACACGAAGATATTAAAGAGGCATCCTGCGTCCCAATGACTCTCCTTGCTTGAACGGATCGGCGATTTTTTCACGTGCAGGTGACGGATGTTGCGCGAGGGTCGCGCCATGTTACAGGCAGGCATCGTAGGACTTCCCAACGTCGGCAAATCGACCTTATTCAACGCCGTCACCCGCACTCAGAAAGCGGAAGCTGCGAATTATCCCTTCTGCACCATCGACCCGAATCAAGGCGTGGTCACGGTGCCGGACGATCGGCTAGCGGTGCTTTCCAAACTCTCGGGATCGCAGAAACTCATCCCGGCGGCCATCGAGTTTGTTGATATCGCCGGTCTGGTGAAAGGAGCCAGCAAGGGCGAAGGTCTTGGCAACAAATTCCTCGCCAACATCCGCGAAGTCGACGCGAACGTTCAGGTCGTCCGGTGCTTCGAGGACAGCGACATCCACCACGTGGATGGCTCCATCGATCCCATCCGCGACATCGAAGTCATCAACACAGAACTCCTCCTGTCCGATCTCGCCGTGATGGAGCGCCGCAAGGAACGCAATGAGAAGAAGGCCAAGGGCGGTGACAAAGAAGCCAAAGCAGAACTCGAGTTGTTAGAAAGGCTGCTACCGCATATGAACGATGGCAAACCTGCAAGCACGCTGGAGCTGAGTGATGATGAAGCCAATGTCATGAAGGAGTTCTTCCTCCTCACTAGCAAGCCAACCATCTTTGCCTGCAATGTCTCCGAAGATGAATTGGCCGAAGCCCGCACGAACCCTGACAATCACCCCCATGTGTCTGCAGTGCGACGTTACGCAGAAGAAGCCCACGGCGCCGAAGCGGTGGTCATCAGCGCTAGTATCGAGAGCGAATTGGCAGAGTTGAGCGACGAAGATGCCCAGGAATTCCTTACCAGTCTCGGCGTCGAGACCAGCGGTGTTTCCGATCTGATCCGTGCAGTGTATCATTTGTTAGGACTCCGGACCTATCTTACCACGGGTGAAAAAGAAACCCGCGCATGGACCATCACCGAGGGCATGAAAGCGCCTCAAGCCGCAGGCGTCATCCACACGGATTTCGAGCGCGGCTTCATCGCCGCAGAAGTGGTGCATTACGACGATCTCGTGGCACTTGGTTCTCAAGTGAAAGCGAAGGAAGCCGGCAAGCTACGCATCGAGGGGAAAGAGTACGTCGTGAAAGACGGCGACGTCGTCGAGTTCCGTTTCAACGTTTAGTTTAAAAACGGGAATGAATCTCGTAGGAAGGCCATTTCTGGCCGTCCGAACTCCTCTTGTGTGGAAACAAGAAGGGCGAAGCCGTTGCCGACTTCGCCCTTTGTTGCATCTTTAAGTTACTGTCATACTACGGCTGCCTCGCGCGATAGAAGCCCGCCGGAGCGGCAATGCGGCCAGCGTCCGTCTCTTCGACGGCGCCAGTGATCCCCGGGGCGATGATCTCCCAATTCTGGAGGTCCGTCGAGTATTCGATGTCGGCAGTCACACCATCAGGAACAGAAACTCCGAAGAGTCCGTTGCCTGTGATGCCAACGTTCTCAAGCGTCGCGAATCGATCTCCCTCATTTCCGCCGTTGTTTCCACCGCCGTTATTTCCGCCACTGCTCCCGCCGGTGGTGACAAAGACGCCATCCACATTATTGAAGTTATTCAACGCGATGCGGATCTGATACTCGCCTGCCGCAAGACTAACGGATTCCTCACCCGATAGCCAACGGTCTGACGGGATCGATTCAGCAGAAGTATCCACTGACACCACTGGCGAAAGCAGATTCGTTCCCCCAGCGTCGTAGATACCGACCGTCGAAGGATCCGATCCATCATGCCCTTCACGATTGGAAAACGAAGCCCCGAAGGTCACCGTAGCATCCGATGGAACGGTGAAGTTCTGGAAGATCTCGAAGATGCCATTCAGATCGATGATCTGCGATTCATCGGCGGCATTGTCGACACCACTACCGTAGGGAGTCCCATCGTTTCTGATCAGATTCCAAGTGGCATCATCACCTGTTTGACTCCAGCCCGTTGGAACTGTCCCCAGGTTATTTGTGTTGACGTTATCCAGGACGGGCTCTTCAAAAGAGCCGTTCGCTAGCAAGTTACCATCACCGAGCGTTCCTGCCGCCCAGCGGATGGAATTTGCGAAGAGGAGCTTTCCAGCATCTGTTAGAGAATCGAATGTCGCATCCGTCATTGGGAAAGCGACGCGTCGTGCTGGAGAGACATTGTCCGTGATACCTGCGGTATCCGCAACCGCCGCGCCTGCATCCGTGATGAACAGCATGGTCAGACCATCGACCGCGCCTCCGACGCCAACGCCAACCGCTTCTGTGCCCGAGGAAAGCTCTGTAGAACCTAATGTCTCAGCACCTGCGGCCGCAAGATAATCGATCGTCGTTCCTGCGAGGTCGCCAGCGATCGGATGATTCCCGAGTGCCATTTGTGTGGTATCGGTAGACTTCGTCATGACTGCGAGGCTTTGACCGAACTCGCCATCGGCAGTATCCATGACCGCTTCTTCCCAGTTCACGATAGGCACGGAAGAGTTGTGGAACTTCCCGCGCACATCTCCGGAACCAAAGGTCGAGGAGAACACAATCACATCCGCCGTCTCTGAGCCGTCTGCGGCACCCGCGCGTTGATAGCGCGTGTTCGCCACGCCAAACGTCTCACCCAAGAAGGCTAGAACATTGGCATCGGCACCCGTCTCGCCTGTATCATCGGCACCGAGGAAGAGAACATCCAGCGGGGCATCGCCACCGCCATCCCCACCAGCGACCGTGTGATTGTAGAAGGGTTCCACACCCTCTACCGTTTGCACGAGGTCGGTGAATCCAGCATCACCAATGAAATTAGCACCTCCATGATCGCCTGCAGCACTCGTCCAGTCTCCATTGAAATAGCGCAAGTCCACTGGGTAGTAACCTTGTGCAGGGAAGTTCACATCAGCGGAGACCGTCACGTTACCATGACCGCTGTCGTTATCGATGACCAACTCATCATTGATATAGAGTACCGAACCGTCGTCCGATGTCGTGGTGAACGTGCGATCTCCTGGCACTTCGACGTAGACATAACCCACCATGCGAAAGACGCCTTCGTCGAGATCACTTTCAGTGCCTGAGAAGGAACCGAAGTCGTCGCCTAACCATTCAGCGATCGGTGTTAGGTCGTTGCCACCGTAATTGAAGGTGGTCGCAGTGAAACTACCCGTTGCAGGTGTATTGTAGACATTCTCATCGGCGTAGCCAGCACTCAGCCCGGGACCTTCAGCTCGATGTAAAGGATTATCCGAGTTCTCCGGATCACCCGCAGCAAGCACGGCTGGCGTGCTCTTAGGCTCGGTATTCCAATAATAAGCCGCAAGGCCATCCGCCCCTTTCAACTCGGGACCACCCGCAATCGCGCCTGCGGGCAAGTCACCGGCAGGAATCGCGCCGAGAACATCACCGGGATTGCCAAAGAGAAACGCCACATCCTCTTCACTGATCACACGATCATAAATTTGGACATCATCAATGAGACCGGCAAACGGCAACCCACCATCAAACGCACCGATGAAAAAGCTGTCGGTGCCATCCAGAGACACCTCCGCGGGATTCCCTTGGCCCCCTACAGAAGCACCATCAATGTAGAGGACCGCCTGATCACTGCTATAAGTCGCGACCACATGGTAGGTCGTCCCCGCCGCGATCGCACCAGTCGCCCCAAACTCAGGAGCACCACCAGCAAACCAATTCAGGTCTCCTTCTTGTGCCAGAATGGCAAACGTCGGATTGCCCACGCCATGACTGATGAGCGTCTGAGCACCAGCCAATTCCGATGGTTGCACCCACATGGAGATGGAGAAACTATTTGGACTGAGTGTGCCAGGAGGAATGACCCCTTGGGAGCCTCCACTGACACTCATCGATTCACCAGTGGCCAATCCTGCGCCACCTAACGTTGCCCCGTCTAGGGTGCCGTGACGATTGTAACCCGTGACATCGATCAACTCGGTCGCGCCAGCATCACCATCCATGGTGTAGTGCACCGCAGGACCCGCAAAGTTGATCACGGAAGCCGTGAGCGCCACGGTCTTCAGCTTGTCATCTGCATCCACATCATCACTTTCGATATCGATATTGAAGTTGAACGCACCAGTACGACCTGGTGTCAGTGTGTAATTGATCTCACCGACAGCTCCTGGAGCGATCGTTGTCGGACTTTCATCAATGGTCACCAAACCACCGTCAGCACCACTAGCAGACACCTTGGTAATCGTAAGCGCATTTTCGACTCCCACATTGCTTACGGTAAGCACTTGAGAAATAGATGGCTCAGCAGCACTCAACTGACCAAGGTCCAAACTCTTCTTCACAAAGACATCAGGACCGGGTCCCTCAGGGAAAAGAAGCGCCACATCAGGAAACTGCGTCGGATTGTTCCATAGGTCTCCAAGTCCCGTCGCCCACATGAGTTGCGTCTCACGCGTGCCTCCCACATCGTTGTCATTGATCGCGATGCCAAAGCCGAACGAGCCACGATCGAGGATATCCGTGGGTGTCGCCGCGCCGAGTGATTCCCATGGGAGGGCGATCTCCAAAGTGTAACCATCGCCGCTATCAACACTCACGCCTTGGTGCAGTGCCTTATTGTCTGCATCCAATTCAGCAACCGGATGAGAGTTCACCCATGTGCGGTGGTTGACCCCGTTGTAGATCTGATCCTGTCCTGCAATGATTGTCAGCTGATAGATGGGAAACGGACGTTCAGCAGGATCTTCAGGTATCTCTTCTAGAAGAGGGCCAAATTGATCGCCTTCTGGGCGATAGTCCGCCACCGGGTCATCGCCTTTTCCCAAAGACTCCGTATCCAAGTAGAGCTCAACACTATCATCCGTCCATTGGTCTGTATCTGTGAAACGAGTATCGTCCTTCACCTCAATGAAGAAATACAGATTGTCCTCATCCCACAAAGCCTTCCATTTGGCAGAGGCATCTTCAGGTCCTTCGACCTCCGCGCCTCCAGCATTTTCGAAGTCTTCGTATTCATTGGCAGTGGCCCATGCATCATCATCGGCCACGCCATCAATGGTGATGGTGGCCGAGGTGTGCCTGATGGCAGCGGCTTTGTCTTGGGCAAGGCCGCTACTTAAGCAGCAGCCTAGGCAAGTGATTACAGTGAACCCGTGGGCCCATATTCTGGATTTATTCATAGTTGCGGGGTTTAAGTGATAGCGCTAGTCTTTCTGCGCTTAACGATTACTATGAAGGAAAGACCGACCCGATGTCCAGAATATATTCCCCCATTAAAGGTTGGTTTATCTATTCTACTAGAGTCACACGCAAACGAACGTGCCTTCCTTCCGCAAGGATCGGCACCGTCACCTCTTCAAGGCCGCCAGGAATCGGGACTAGCACTGGGTCTCCCGTCAATCGGCTGCCAGCGGAATCCATTCGCCACGTTTCCAGGTCATTAGAAACCTCGACCTGATAGACCAAATCCTCCACGTCCGCGAACCTCTGATAAATAAATACTGGACCAGCCGAAGTCATCTCCACGCGCACTTGTGGGACCAGATCCCGGCGCTCCGCATGGCTGGCCACACCATACTCAAGCAGTTGCTCGAATCCATCGCCATCAAAGTCCCCTACCGGCTTCGTCTCTTCATCGTTGCGCTCGATCCGAAAATAACGCGCCTGGTATTGAGCATAAGTCGTCGTGCGTAAATCAAGATCCGCATCCCAAGGCTGGGAAAGTTCCGCCACTGTTTCCATGGGACCGGGAATATCCAGATCAGCACGGTTAATCGCCTTGCCGCCATTGTGATGATTGTCCGTTCCTGTATCACACCAATACGCTTTCCTTGCGATCGTATCGATGACCAACCCATGCGGCGTGTCCAAGTCCGTGATGACCGTCTTCACCGGTCCACCATCGATCTTCCGACGTTGGACATGATTCGACTGACGGTTACACCAGTACATCTCACCACTGGCAAGGTCTAACTTGACCCCACGCACACGCGGCTGACCTGTGAATAGATTCACCGGAGAGCCACCGGAGAGCGGCACCACGTTGATATTCCCCGCAGCGAAATCTCCCCAGAAAAGCCGATCATTCATCAGATCCAAATCGAGGTAGTACGGAGCCGGAGTTTCAACGACTGTCTCCCGTTGTGACCCATCAAGATTCGCGCGCTCGATGATACCACGAGACTGGTCACACCAATAAAGCTTCCGATGTTTCAGATCCAACGAGACATCCGCAGGAAAGCCAAGCCCTGCCGCAAGCTCTTCAAGATCACCGCCATCGATCGGAGCCCGATAGATCTTATTGAGGCTCTGGTTCCCAAAGTAGAGCTTCCCTTCCGCCACATCGACCGCGATTCCTCGGAGCGTTGCATTGACCTCGAGCAAAGTCTCGATCTCAGATCCATCCAGGTTCGCTCGCTGCACCAGTCCCACATTGCGATCCGTCCAATAAATCTTTCCTCCCATGGCCGTGAATGGAAAGCCTAAGTAGAGAACCCATAGCAGAAGACGCTTCATATCAACACACTAGCGAAGGCATCCCCCAATTGCCAAGAAGAACGTCATCCGCGAGCATCACACACGAAGATCTGATTGAATCCATCGACTTCGCAGACGTAGGCGATCTGCTTTCCATCCGGTGAGAAGACGCAAGCCTCTGGTCTTGGTGCCGAATCACGGCGAGTGGTGAGTGCCATGATCGCACCATCGGCGGCATTGACCACACTCACTGATCCATCAACCACACAAGCGATGCGATTGCCATCGTGACTCCACGAAAAGGCTGACGTGAACGCACGATGGCCTTTTGTCAGGACATTGAGCCCGTCGCCGTTCGGATGGATCGTCCATAACTGGGCGATGCCATGATCATCCTTCATAAAGAAGGCGATCCGCGAGCCATCAGGAGCACTGCGTGGCCAGTGCCTCACGCCCTGCACTCCTGGGAAAGCCCGTGCATCGGTGCGCGTGAGGCGTCGCTGAACAATACCCTTGGGAGGCTGAGGAGAGGTGGTCTCGGTGCCTGACAAACCTCCCGATCCTTCCATTGTCAGATCCTCAGGCAGATCGACGATGTAAAGTTCGGTGATCGTCTCGCCCGCACCGGTGACCACATCGCCCAGAAACGCCAAAGCGCGTTGGCCAACCCAGGCATCGCCGTAGGCGCGTTTGATCTCGTCCGACCCAGGCTTAGGCTGTGGAGTCGTCTGAGTGACGAGGACAGAGAAATGCGTGCCATCATGATTCCGCGAATGCGTCTTGGGAACCTTCACGGACCTGTTTGGCACGCTCACCCCGACATTTCTCAGATCCAAAGCTGGATCAAGTGAGGCCAGCACATGATCTTGATAGGTAAAGCTGACCCACTGGGCATCTCCACTAAAAACATGCACGTGCGTCCCCCCACGCAACGCCCCAGACGTGAAGGGCGGCACCAGATCTCGCGCATCCAGCGTCTTGGCTTGGCCTGGGATCGATGCACGAACCATGGCGCAACGTCGATGATTCGCCGCATAATGCCAATCGGGAGTTGGATTCTCAGGCCCGTGAATGAAGACGACACGATCATCGAGCGGACTCGCCGTGACCACACCGCAGTGGGCGCCATGGGCAGACTGATAGAGGACTTCCACCTCGCCTGTCTCGACATGCACGCGCTCAATGCGATTCCCCTCGAAGACCGAACCTTCAAGGTCTGGCCGGACATCGTAGACGATCCATGCTCCGTCATGCGACCAACATCCGATGTTTGTGAGGATATGACCATGCTCGGCCCTGGTGATCTGACGTTCGCTCATGCACTCCAAGATCAATAGAAAGAACACCGAAAGCGCAACGAAATACGAAGATGTGAGGAATTTCATCATGCCGATGATGCACAGGACGGGGGAAATACCCAGAAAGTTCAGCCATGAAGGGGTGTGGAATCCTAGTCGAGCATTGTAATCGCGACTGTATTTCTAAGCGTTAGTATAGTCATGTCCCGAGGAGGGGATTCAATTATGGAACTTATTCAAGAGGCTTTTCGCACCTATAACTTGCCGCTCACTGTCAGTTTCCTGCTTGTTCTGGCGTTCTGGGGAATGACCGTTCTAGGCGTGGTGGATACTGATTCGTTAGAACCGGATCTCGACCTTGACACGGATGCCGATGCCGACGCCCACACACTCGGCTTTGGACTTTTCCGTTTCTTCAATGTCGGAGAAGTGCCGCTGATGATCCTGCTATCGGTGCTCATCACGTTGGTCTGGGCCGGGGCCTTGGTGAGCAATTTCTACCTAAATCCAGGTCATTCTCATGCTCTTGCATTCGGCTATTTCCTGGCAAACGGACTTGTAAGTCTCTTCCTGACGAAATTTCTCACCGCACCGCTAAAGCCGCTCATGCGATCACTCAAAGCGGGTGAAAAACACACACCCGTCATCGGTCGGACTTGTGTCGTCAAGACCAGCGAAGTCACCGACACCTTTGGCCAAGCCGAAGCGGACGATGACGGGGCGCCTCTCTTACTCCACGTCCGGTTATCACAAGGCCAGCCGCCACTTAAGAAAGGAGATCGCGCGCTTGTCATCGACACGCAAGACGACTCTCAGACCTACATTGTTCGCAAACTAGATTCCTAATATCACACACCAAATAAACCTATGTCTGAATTAATCATGATCTTAATCGCCGTCGGGATTCTTATTCTGGCCGGCCTCACCATCCTCATCATCAGATGCTACCGCAAAGTCGCACAGGGCGAGGCTCTCGTGCGCAACGGACGCGGCGGCACCAGCGTCTCGTTTTCGGGCATGCTCGTCATTCCCGTGCTGCACCGCGCGGAGGTGATGGATATCTCCCTCAAGCGCATCGAAATCTCCCGTGAAGGCAAGGACGGATTGATCTGCAAGGACAACATGCGCGCCGATATTCGCATTGTCTACTTTGTTAGGGTTAATAACGAAGAGCAGGATGTCAAACGCGTCGCCTCCGCCGTCGGATGTGACCGCGCTTCGAGCCAGTCTGAGATCCAGGACCTCTTTGACGCGAAGTTCTCTGAAGCCCTGAAGACCGTTGGCAAGCGATTCGATTTCTCCGAGCTCTATGAAGAACGCGACACCTTTCGTGAAGAGATTCTCAAACTTATCGGAACAGATCTCAATGGCTTCGTCCTTGATGACTGCGCCATTGACCATTTGGAACAGACCTCTCTCGATGTCTTGAATCCTGACAACATCCTTGATGCTGAAGGTATCAAGAAGATCACCCATCTCACGGCAGAACAAGCTAAGCTGGCCAACCAAATCGATCGCGACAAACAACGCGTCATCCGACAGCAAGATGTGGAAGCCGAAGAGGCGATTCTCGAACTCGATCGTCAGTTGGCCGAATCCACCGCGAAACAGGAACGCGAAGTCCATTCCGTCCAAGCGCGTGAAGAGGCGGAAGCCAAGAAAGTGCAAGAAGAAGAGCGGCTCAAGTCCGAACGCGCCCGCATTGCGACACAAGAGGAACTCGAGATCGCGGAGCAGAACAAAGAACGCCAAGTCCTCGTCGCGCAACGGAACAAGGAACGTACCGATGTGGTCGAAGCCGAACGCGTCGAACGCGATCGTATGTTAGAGTCAATCGAGCGTGAGCGCATGACTGCCCTGAAGAGCATCGAACGCGACAAAGCCGTCGAGATTGAGAAAAAGAATATTCAAGACGTGATCAAAGAGCGCGTCATGGTCGAGAAAACCGTGATCGAAGAACAAGAGAAGATTAAAGACACTGAAGCCTTCGCCGGCGCGGATCGTGAGAAGAAGGTCAAAGTCACCTTGGCCGAGATGGAAGCGCAGGAAGGCTTGGTCAAGATGATCAAAGAAGCCGAAGCCGGAAAAGAGGCTGCCCAGTTAAAGGCAGATGAAGAACTCTATCGCACGGTCAAAGACGCCGAAGGGAGGAAGCAAGCCGCTGAACTGCATGCCGATGAAGTGATCATCGCCGCCGAAGCGGAGCAAGCCGCTGCTGAGAAGACGTCGATCGCGAAGAAAGTTCTAGCAGAAGCCACTGCCGCCGAATCTGCCGCCGCCGGGATTGGCGAAGCCACCGTGATGGAAGCGAAAGCCGCCGCCCTGCAGAAGCAAGGTGCTGCAGAAGCCAAGATTATCGAGTTGAAAGCGACCGCCGAAGCGAAAGGCATCACCGAGAAGGCGGAAGCCATGAAACAACTCGATGGCGTGGGACGCGAACACGAAGAGTTCCGCCTGTCCTTAGAGAAAGACAAAATCATACAACTCGCCGACATCGATGCACAGCGCGACATCGCTTCACGCCACTCTGAAGTGGTCGCCACCGCACTAGAGAACGCCAATGTGGATATCATCGGGGGTGAAACCACGTTCTTTGACAAGATCGCCGGTGCCATCACCACCGGGAAAGCCGTGGATCGCGCGCTGGACAACAGCAGAGCCCTCACAGACATCAAAGAAACCTTCTTCAATGGGGATCCTGATTACTTTCAGTCCCAGCTGAGGCAATGGCTTGACCAGTTCGGCTTCAGCAGTGAAGACCTCAAGAACCTCACGATCAGTGCGGCCCTCGGCCAGATGATCGCAGCCTCTGATGATGAAGGTATTCAAGGCAAACTGCGGGGCTTGCTAGAGAACGCCAAACGATTCGGAATGGCGAATGCCAATGCCGCCGGGATGTTGAAACAGCTCGCAGGCTAACCCATTATCATGGCTGAAGAAACTCTAGAGAGCGGTGCCTATGAGGTCATCCGCCAGCGTTTGGAAACGCAGGGCGATGACCTTAGAAAGCGCCTCGACGAACTCAATCGGGAACGGCAAAGCGTCTTCGGCGCGATCGAACCAAGCCTGGTCGCCACCGAACGGGTGAGCACGCAGCACAACTGCGTGCCGCGCGACATGGTGGCGATCGGTCAAGGGAGATTCCTATTCGGGTTCAATGTCCATATTGGCCTGAAGTCGACGACTGAACCCAGCGATGTCTTCGGAGCCTATCATTACAAGAAGGACGCCCATACCTTCACGGCCATCTCTGTCGAGGAGATCCTCTCCGACGAGGCCTTCCTCTACGACTTTGCCCACCTCTACAAGTATTACCGAAACACGGTCTTTGCGAAGTTCCTCGTCATTGGCCCCCATCTCCACATGGCTTTCCGCACCGGCCGGGACGTCACGGATATCAAGACCTTCAAGTGGCTCATCGGAGATGATGGTCAGTTAGTCTACCAAGGGAATCGTTTCGATCACGAGTATGTGTTTCCATCGCAGCAGGAGTTTGAATGGAAGCGCGCGCATCGGGACATGCAACGCAGCGGTGAGCATCCCCATGTATCAATAGAAGATCGTGTCTTTGTCGAATCCGTCGGAGGCGATCTCACGGTCAAGATCGAGGACAATACGGATTCAGGAGAAGGCATCTATGCGGAGCCCGTCACCGAAGCTGACCAGACCTTGGACGATGCCGAGATCTTTTATGCCATTGTCGGCAGCTTGATCCTTCTAAAGATTCGGCCCTATCAGGAAGACCAATTCCGCTACCTTGTCTTCAATGAAAAGGTGAAGACCGTGCAACGTTTCGATGCCATTGATGATGCCTGCGTTCTCTTACCAGACAATCACGGGATCATCTTCTCGAACGGTTTCCACCTGCAGAGTGGCGAAACGAAACTCTATGAGAGTGGCTTGACCAAGATGGTCTTCGAAAGACGTATCGCGGCTCCCAATGGGGAAGATCATCTCTACGTCTTCTACAATCGCGCCTCAGGCGACTATGTCCTCATGTCGTACAATCTCATCGATCAACAGGTCGATACGCCGATCACTTGCCATGGCTACAGTGTGTTCGAAAACGGTGAACTCATCTATTTCCGCACGGAAGATCAACCTCAGAAACACCATGTGCTGCAAGTCTGGCAAACTCCCTATATCAATGCCGATCTCCAGCCATCGACCAAGAGTGACCACTATCTTTTCAAACTTGGCAACGCTGATATCGTACGCTGCATGGCAGAATGTCATGCAGTTCTCAACCTCTTGGGCAAAGACGATGGCTACGCCAATCTCTACCATGACTTGGCCAAGAAATCGTCTGATATCGCCAACACCTATTTCTGGGTCGGTCGCGACGAAGCTTATGCTTTAAGCGAACCACTCGCAGCGATCCAAACAGCCGCCCATTCTGCCATTGCCGAATTCGACAAAGTGACGCGTCTGCGTCAATCGGCCACCGCACAATCCACGACACTCACAGAACGCGCACGCAAACTCATCTCCACGGTCGAACATAGCTCGCCGGAGGATATCAAAGGCTTTGTCCAGCATCTTGCGGAGCTTCGTGGGGTCCGCGGTGAGGTGATCTCGCTGCGTGATGTGCGTTATGTCAATATCGAGCAACTGGAAGCCCTCGAAGAAGATATCCGCACATCAGCGGAACGGATCGCCAACCACTGCGTGACGTTTCTTCTCAAGGAAGACTCGCTAGCACCCTACCGTGATCAGGTCGACGGACAGAAAGTGAAGATCGATCAGATCACCAAAGCTGCTGAAGGCAAGGCGATTGATGAAGCGCTAGGAAATACTGGTGCTGAACTAGAAATGCTCATTGAGATCGTCAGCAATCTCAAGATCGACGATGCCACACAAACGACGCAGATCATCGATGGGATCTCGACGATCTATGGCACCTTGAATCAAGTTCGCGTGCAGTTGAAGAACTGCCTACGCGAGCTCGGCCGCGAAGAAGGCGCCGCTCAGTTTCAAGCACAGCTCAAGCTGCTGAATCAAGCCGTGGTCAATTATCTGGAACTCTGTGAGTCTCCCGAGAAATGTGAGACTTATCTCACGAAGACCATGGTCCAACTCGAGGAGTTGGAGGGCAAGTATGCGGAGTTCGACGACTATGTCAGCGAACTCGGCGACAAACGCACCGAGATCTATGACGCCTTCGAAGCGCGCAAAGTCACTCTGCTAGAATCGCGAAACAAACGCGCCTCGAATCTGCAGAAATCGTCGGACCGCATCTTTCAGAGCATTCGCCATCGGCTCGATGGGTTTCAGGAGCTTCATGAGATCAATGCGTATCTCGCCTCCGATCTGATGATCGAGAAAGTGCGGGATATCATCGCCCAATTGCAGGAACTGGGTGATTCGGTGAAGGCCGATGCCATTCACGCGAAGCTCAAGACCTTGCGCGAAGACTCCGTGCGTCAGCTCAAGGATCGCAAAGAGCTTTATGTCGATGGGCAAGCGATCATCAAACTTGGGAAACATCGTTTCTCCGTCAATCAACAGGACCTGGAGCTCACCGTGGTGCCGCGCGAAGAGTCCATGTGTTTTCACCTCACGGGAACGAACTTCTTCGAGCCTATCACTGATCCAGCATTCCTCACGACACGAGCGGTTTGGGATCAAGAATTGATCTCGGAGAATAACAGCGTCTATCGAGCTGAGTATCTCGCGCACGCCTTTCTCGAAACGAGCGAGTCTGACGAAGTGACCTTGAAAGCTTTGCAGCAGTTCATGGCCCCACGCTACGCGGAAGGATACGTCAAGGGGGTGCATGATCACGATACCCTGCTTCTCTTGCAACACCTGATGCCCATCCGAGCCAAGGCTGGACTCCTGCTTTACGGTCCGAAAGTTCGATCACGCGGCATCGTCTCCTGGCTGCAATGGAAAGGCGACACCGAGAAACAAAGACTCTTCGATCAACTGGAATCATTCGGTTCATTGCGCGCGGCCTTCGACAAAGCTCCAGCTGTCCAAGACACTTACGTCGAGCGTCTTCGAGATTGGTTAGGCAATGATGCGCCCGAAGTGGCGCACTACCTCTTTCACGAACTGATCGATGGCCCGAGTTTCACCACGAGCTTGGAGGCTTCCACTTTAAACAAGACTTTCCTCAAAGACCTCGCAAAGAGACGACAGCAGGCCGCCTTTGACAATGCTCGAACAAAGCTGGCCAAGTTTCCCAACGATGAATTCGAAGTGATCCGCGACTGGCTACACGCTTTCAGCCCAGAGAACGCTTACATCGACGAGGCTGCTGCGCATCTTCTTCGCGGTGGTTCAAAAGCTTCTGAAGTGGTCGACGTATCGCTAGAGAGTTCGATCGAGGGATTGCTCGGCACCCATGCGGTGATCAACCAGGGAACCTATCATCTCCACTACACGGACTTTCTCGAGAAACTCACAGACTTCAAAAGAGGCGCCGTGCCACAGTTTGAATGCTACACCACGACGAAGCACGCTTTGACCACGAGCAAGCGGGAGGCCATGCGTCTGGACGAGTTCAAGCCCAACGTGATGAGCTCCTTTGTGCGCAATCGACTGCTCAATGAAGTCTATTTGCCCATGATCGGGGACAACTTCGCCAAGCAAATCGGCGTGGCAGGCGCCGACACGCGCACGGATCGTATGGGACTGCTTCTCCTCATCTCACCACCTGGTTACGGCAAGACGACGCTCATGGAGTACATGGCGGATCGCCTGGGTCTCACATTCGTCAAGATCAATGGGCCCGCACTGGGTCATCAAGTGCGTTCCTTGGATCCTGCAGCGGCACCCAATGCCAGCGCTCGCGAAGAAGTGAAGAAGCTAAATCTCGCATTGGAGATGGGTGACAATGTCATGCTCTATCTCGATGATATCCAGCATTGTGATCCTGAGTTCCTTCAGAAATTCATCTCTCTTTGTGATGCGCAACGCCGCATCGAGGGCGTCCACAACGGCGTGGCACGAACTTATGATCTGCGCGGCCGCAAGGTCGCCGTGGTCATGGCAGGAAATCCCTACACGGAGAGTGGCGGCAAGTTTCAGATCCCTGACATGCTCGCCAATCGCGCCGACACGTACAATCTCGGGGACATCGTGGGGACGCATCAGCAGGCTTTCGAAGAGTCTTATCTGGAGAATTGCCTCACGAGCAATGCCATCCTCGCACCTCTAGCCACCCGCAGTCAGAAAGATGTGGGCGCGATCATTCAGATCGCTCGGACGGGTTCCCAAGACGGTGTGGATCTCGAAGGAAACCATTCACCAGAAGAGTTGACCGAGATGGTCGACGTGATGAAGAAGCTCATGCGCGTGCGAGACACCGTCTTGCGCGTGAACCTGGAATACATTCGCTCCGCCGCACAGTCCGACAACTATCGGACGGAGCCCCCCTTCAAGCTACAAGGTTCCTATCGCAACATGAACCGCATGGCTGAGAAGATCCTCCCGATCATGACCTCCGAAGAAGTGGAAGGCATCATTGTCAGTCATTACGAAAACGAATCCCAAACCCTCACCACGGGAGCAGAGGCCAATCTCCTGAAGTTCAAGGACCTCGAAAGCATCCTCACAGAAGAAGAATCCGTGCGCTGGGAAGAGATTAAGAAGACCTTCGGTCGAAATCAGCTAAGCGGCGGCGCTGGTGACAATGATACGGTCTCACGTGTCGTTGGACAACTGTCCGCCTTCAATGTCGGGATCGAGCGCATTCAAGAAGTGCTCGCCCAATCCCTTCAACACCGCCAACAACCCGCCAACCTAGCCGATGCCACCATCAGCAAGTTGGAGGAGATCATCGCCAACCTACGCGCAGTGCCCGTGAAAGTGGATATCAACGTTCAGCAGGTGCAGGAGTCGAGTTCATCTGAACTGCCAGTGGATGTGGAGTCCAAGGTGAGGCAGACTGAAGATTGATCCTGGACTACTCTAACCACCGAACGAAAGGTAGCATAGGCTTCCAGCCTGTTGCCCATTCGCGAAGCGCCGAATCTATTCCGCATCTCCATTGGCGTTAGGTTAAACGAGTCGTGTCCGATAGGCTCTGGCGCTTCGCGATTGGTCACAGGCTGGAAGCCTATGCTCCACTGAAACAACTACTCCTCGACGGTTGCCGGCACTTTGTAAGAGGCACGATTCTCTCCCGCGAGCTTCAAGAAGAAGGCGCGATCTCCCATGAAGACCGCTGTGTCATCGATGTTTGGCAAGCTGGTGCCGAGTTCCGTCCAGAACTGGTGACCGGCTCCGGCATCGAGTAGGAAGTAGCCTTCATAGCTCTGCTTGCCTGGCTCCCAGTCACCGCGCCATTGTTGGATCTGGTCGGCGACGTTTGGATCACGGCTCCCGGTAAAGCCATCTTCGATCAGGAACGCACGATCCCGGAAGTTCATGTCCACCGGGCGTGGTGAGGCTAACAGATTATAACCGGACGTGAGTGCTTGCACAAAGCTGTTCGCCCGCGCTTCACCTGTGAGTGTCAGCGTGATTGGCTCAGCACCAACCGGCCGTTTCACAAAGCTTCCGACGCCCGGTGGAATGATGCGATCATCAGCCGAGGCGAGGTTGTCATCATCGTGAGCGGTCCACTGATGGTAGCCATCGGCTTCGAGCAGGAAGTAACTATCATAGTCATTTCCATTGAAGAACAGGATCTGATCCGCACTCTCTGGATCGAAGCTGCCGAGAAACGCGTCTTTCGCGTAGGCTTGTGCCAGGGTCCAATGCCGCCGCACCACCACTTCGGCATCGGCCCATTCGGTGGCCTCTGGGACGAATTGCAAGGTGTTGTGCGCCGCACTCCAATCGAGGGCCAGTGCTTCTTCGGTCGATCCTATCACATCGACATCCACGCGTTGCCCGGCCAGAGTGCCGCTGGTGATCTCTAGATAGTAGGCATTCTGCGTATCAAGCCTCTCGGTAATGTTAGCAGTCGCCATGGCCACGCCTTCTGCCGTCCAATCTGATATGGAACTCTTCACCAGCGTCGGCTGATTCACGCTGATTCCGTGTGTTTGAAAACCTTCGCGCAGCGTGGTGCCCACCCAACTCGTGATCGGCGTCGTCGCTTCGTGACTCCAATCATAGTTCGTGATCCGCAGACGAACAAAGCCACGAGACTGGCTCCCGAAGTTCGAGTAAGTCACACGCTCCCTTCCGTAACCCGAGACCGTAATCTCGCCATCATGCAAGGTCGTCCACGTTTTCATATCGCCACTGTACTGGAATGCATAGTTGATCTCACCAAGGCGAGCAGGGCGCTCATACCACACACTGACAGACCCCCCATCGGCACTCGCCGCCTGGACAATGACAGGCCCTTGCACACCCACAAGGGCATCGCGAGTAGGATCTCCCCCAACTTGAGCACGCTCAGCCGAGGCATCCGCGTAGTCCGCGTCTAAAGCATCATCCGCCGTCGCCCAATCAATAGGCAACAAGCGCAGTGCCCACAGATAGCCAGATCCAACTCGTGCATCTGGTAGGACTGGAAGCGTGAACACATGGGTGCCTAATCCACGCTCCACCACCGTGCTCTCTTGAGCGATACTGAAGAAGCCGTTCTGAACGTCATGAAGCCATACACGCAGTTCACGAGTTTCCGTGGCTTCGTAAGGCACCTCGAAAGTGACGGTGCCAGGGCTGGTGACGAGCACCGGGAAATTGACGCCGCCTAACTGATCCGTCGTGGGGTCGCTCCCTCCTCCACCCGTTCCCGGCTGCACCGTCGCAGCGATGTAGTCCGCGCTGAAAGCGTCATCGGCCGAAGCCCAGCCTTGTGGGAGAAGGCGGATGACCCACAAGTAGCCGTCACCGACGCGAGCATCACCCACGACGTTGAGATTGAAGGTGTGGCTGCCGATGCCTGGCGTCAGCGTCAGAGCATCGGTCGCCACGGTTAGAAATCCGCTATTGGTGTCTTGCAACCAGACCCACAATTCATGGTTCTGCGTGGATTCATAGTCGACGGTGACGACGACATCTTCTCCTTGTTGCACAGTGGAGGGGGCGACGAAGTTGGTGAGCAAGTCATTCTCCGCCGTGGTCACTGCATTGATCGTCCAAGTAAAGCTGACAGTATCCGTGCCACCGAGTTGGTCGTCCACCGTGACCGTGGCGTTGAACATCCCAACTGAGTTGGCAGTACCAGAAATGATCCCGGTGCTTTGACCAATCGTAAGACCGCCCGGAACATTGGTGGCGGTGAAGATTACTGAATCGCCATTCGGATCGGTTGCACTGAGAGCGAGATTGATCGTGACATTCTGGTCATTGGTCTGGTTGCCCGGGTTGGCGATCGAGGGCGCACTATTGCTAGGTGCCGCAGGTTCGTCACCATCGATCTGTTGGAGATAGGCAACCAATTGACTCAATTCAGGTGTCGTCACACTGACATTCGAGTGCGCGGTGACGGCGTCAGCGATGGTTGCAGCGGAACCATTGTGGAGGAAAGGCGCGCCATTCCAGAGGCCACGCAGAGTGGGGGTGTCGATGCCTGTTAGGGCTGCCTCGAGACGATTGCCGCTAGACGCGACGAGTGTGCCAACGTCATGAAGGTTGTTCGCGGCACTATCAGTGAATTTCGATCCTGAGTGGCACTCAGCACAGTTCTTAGTGCGGAAGACTTCCTTTCCTTGAGCGGCCAGACTGGTCAGGTCTCCATTGGCTTGTCTGAGAGGGCTATCGGCCGTCGTGGTGAGAGAGGAAACGTAGGCTGCCAAGGCATCAAGATCGGCACTTCGCCCTGCATTTGTACTGCCCAGAGGTGGATGGGGGCTACCCGTGATGATGAGGCCAGTTCCTTCTGCCAAGCCACGAATCTGATTCTCGAAATCCTGGACTTCGTCGAAGTTCGCCGACCAATGGAGTGGGCCGTGGCCGACTCCACCACGACCACGCAGATCGATCGTGTTGCGCAGACCTTCGCCAAATCCTGTAAAGTCCCAAACGCGTCCATCATGGTCGCCATCATTGTGACAAGACGCGCAGGACATGTAGTCCTCACGAGCGAGACGGTTGTCACGAGCGTCGTAGAACAGCTGTTTGCCTAACAAGACCTGTGTCGTGAGTGCCTCAGCGGAAACAGCGTTGTAGACCGGACCATTCGTCACAATGTTGGTGCCTTCGTCGATCACACCACTAATATCGTGTGAGGAAACGGTGCGGCTCATGAAATTGTGCACGTAGAGTTTCTTTCCATCACCGGACAGCGCTAGTCCTTGAGGTGCTCGTCCAACATCGAAACGGAAGAGTTCCTGTTGTCCGTATGCATCAATCACGGCGACTTGGCGATTGCCCTCCAAGGCGACGAAGACATAGAGACCATTGGGGCCGAACAATGCGGTGCTAGCAATCGAGGCATCGTCATGGTCAATGCGAGCTTCTTGCTCTTCAGATTCGCCAAGAAGATCGATGCGTGAACTGATCGAACGCACGGTGCTGTCATGATCGAGGCTCCGACCATCACGGAGCGTGCCGCGGAGGATGTTGTCTTGCTTCGAAGGGAGCCAAGCCATGTCTCCAGCGGGTGAAAGACTCGCAGGCCCGAGGTAGTTCGGGATGCCGCGTCCACCGCCACCGGAATCGGGTTCATTGCTATGGCCGAGCACGATGGTCTTGGTGAGAGCCAAGGGAGCCGTTGTCATGACGAAAAGTTCGCCGCCAGCGGCGGAAACATCTGGAGCGGCCGTGCCTTCACCCGGTACGGGAGGTGACACGAAACGAGAAACATAAGCCTTACTTCCATCGGCAGACACAGACAAATGTCGCGGACGGGATCCGACGCTCAGTCGACTCACTTCGGCTCCGGTAGTGGCGTTGAGCTGAAGAATCTCCCCGCTCCCTTCCAAAGCGACATAGGCACGCTGGCCTAACGGATCCACCACGATCCCATGTGGTTCAGAGCCGCGGTGCAATGTCAGAGCTCCGAGAATCTGCAAGTCACTCGCACGAATGCGCGAGATGGTTGCCGCGCTCTTGTTCGTCACCCAAACGATGTCATTGGCTGCGAGGGCAACGCAGCGAGGACTTTCGCCAACGCTGATCTCGGCGAGTTTGGCGTTGGTCACCGCATCGAAGACGCTCACAGAGTCATTGTCAGGATTTACATTCCAGACGCGATCATTGTCAGAGCGTTCTTCATAGAAAACACTTTGAGACACCGCCGGCCGCTCTGCAGTGAGCTGTAGATAGATGTTCTGCACAAAGCTCGTGCTGACCTCGGCACCGGAATCATCCGTCGCCGTGAACGTGACCGCATAACGTCCCGGCTGCGCATAGGTATGGGTGACGCTTGGAGAGCTGGAGTAAGCCGTGTCGCCAGAGCCATCGCCAAAGTTCCATTTGTAACGTGGATTCGTGCCACCAGTGGGTGCGGTGGTGTAACTCACACCGCTGCCACTTTGTGAAGCACTGGGAACGATGTCAGGCACGGTGATGCCAGGGTTGACCGTCCAGACAAAGGTCTCTGAGGCGGCGTGGTCATTGCCATCGCTGACGGTCACGGTGGTCGTCAAGGTGCCGACGGCATTCAACACGCCTGAAATGACGCCAGTAATGGAATTGATGCTCACGCTAGATGGCAAGTTCGTAGCACTGAAACTGAGTGTGTCGTTGTCAGGATCATTTGCCGTGACGGACAGGCTCACCGTCTGACCGATCGTGTCCGAGCGATCAGGAAGATCGGCGATCGTGGGAGGGAGATTCGGTTGGAACGGCGAGAGATACGATGCGTTAATGACATTGATGCCAGTGTCTCCAGGAATGCGCCAGGCGACATTGATGTGATCGGCTCCACCGCCCGCCTTGTGGAGGATCTCCAGATAGTAGCGCTGACCACCCTGAAGGGTGATAGTCGCGGAAGCCTGCTCGGGGAACTTGGTCCACTCCGCGACCCCGCTTGAGGTTGCATTGGGAACGCGCGCAATCGTGGTGGCATTGGCAGGGTTATCGTTGCTACTGAGAAGCAGCGATCCACCGTCATCCGTGGCGATCCAGAAGCGGTAGATTCCCGTGACGGGCGCGTGGAGGTAGCCGCGCAGGCGCGTGCCATAGTTGTCGGCGAAATTCTGACTCGTCGGGAACGCTGATACTTGCCCTGATTCCGTTGGATTGTTAGGGTAGCGCGGATCGCTCGTGAGGTTCGTGACGCTGTTTCCGACAATTCCTGTCCACCATTCGCGGAGGATACTGCCAGAACCCTGGCCGGGTAGCCTTACCACCCATTGGAACGTCACAGTGTCTGACAGACCATTCTGATCCGTGACTGTCACCGAAGCATTGAAGACGCCCTGACCGGACAGTGTGCCCGTGACGCGGCCAGTCGAGGCATTGATATTCGCTCCGATGGGGAAATTGGCTTCGCTAAAGGTGAGCGTGGCTCCGCTAGCAGCCGTGACTGGGATGGTGAAATCGATAGACTGGCCGGAGGTGTCCGCGCGATTGCTGACCGTGTCAATGTCAGGAGCTCCTACCGTGAAGCGCAGAAAGACCTCGTCATCGGCGTTGCTTGCACTCCAGATGCTTCGGGCGGTCGAGTTCGTTGGCATGCCGGACACGCCTGCTGGCACGCCGCCCAAGTCGGTCGCGTTGCTCCAGCCACTATCATTGAAGCCTGGTTGGTTCCATCCTGCCAGAGCTGAGGCTGAGACTTTCCATTGACTGTTGGTGAGAATGCGCGTCCCATTGATCATGAAGTCGCCCAGCGCTGAGCCAGGACCGACGGTATTGCAGGCGCGGATGGCAATGATGGTGCTGTTGCTAGTTGAAAAGGTGGAGTGGTAGGCACGGTTCCATTCCGTTCCGATGGAAACTAACTTTCCGTTTACGTAGAGTTCGAAGACATCATCGACCGCCACAGTCGCCATGCTCGACGGGTTGGCATGGCGTAGGTTCTTCTCGGGAATGACCTGTTTCGCAACACCCGGCCCTGACCAGCTGAGGCGAATGCTCGCTCCTCCACCAGCCTCATAGTGATCGAGAGTAATGGGAACGGGCACTCCTGCTGTGAGGCTGATGGTTCCCGTGTCCTCGATCGGTCCGTGAAGAGTCCAGTTATTGACTAATAGCTGGTCATTGACCCGCAAACGCACCCCATCATCGGACAGCGTGCAGAAGGTATAAGTGCCAGTCGTTTCCGGCACCACCCACCCCGTCCAGCTCTCCGAAAAATTGTCATTTCCCAGTTGCGCAGTGTCAGGGCTCAGCGAGCCGTAGTTGAAATCGATCTGATGATCGATCCGCTCGAAACGCTTGTTGGTGAGATCAATGCTATTATGATAGGAACCTTTAAGCCCACTGATGGATGCATTGCCCATCTCATTCACGTGAGCGATCTTGGACGCGGAGTGAACCCCATTGGCATTGAGGCCAAAGATCATCCAATACCCTGGCACCATCACATTCGGATTGGGGTGGGCCACGAGTTGGTAGTTTCCGGAGGTCGCCTCGGAGAATGGCAGGCTCAGATAACGTTGATCTGTGGTGAGGCCATGAGTGGTGGCCACGAGACGGATCGCGGCGAACTTCTTCAAGTTGGGTGTGCCTTGAACTTGGAAGATCGAACCGCAGCTAACATTGTCTGGCGCGGAAGATAGCACAGGACGACCCGCGAGCTGGCCGCCGCTCGTGTAGAGCGAAGGCGGCGTGTAGATCTCGCCGTTCTGTTGGTTGGAATTGGGATAACCGTTGCCTCCAGCGAAGACGCGCCCATCCGCTAGCAGAAGCCCAACGGAGTGGTAGTTACGAGGGCGCGCCATGTCCGCGACCTCGCGCCAAGTATTGGTCCGTGGATTCCAGATCTCCGGAGTGAGCACGGTCCCTTCATCGCTGATGCCGGACGTGTTACCGCCAACGATCATCACTTCTCCTGACGGAAGTACCACCGCATTGGAGAAACGACGCGGAAAGCGCATCGAGGCCACCTGCTGAACCGTGGGGGGCGTTGTATTTAGGTCGACAGTATAGCAAATGTTCGAGCTTCCACCTCCGGTGGTCGCGGCCCCCCCGGCTACGAGGATCTTGCCAGAGTCATACATGGTGACTCCGGCGTGTTTGGGATAGTGATTGTTCGGCACAGAGATCCCAGCCGATGTGCGTTGACCATTGCCATCGGGATTCACCCAATTCATAGATTCAGTAGGGCCAAAGTGAAAGAGCTGGCCGTTAGGCGCGACCCAAAGGTAGGGCCACCAATTCGATTCAAAGCCTGCGGCGCCGGAGACTGGCTGCCAATCGATGCCTGTTAACTTGGTCCATTGCTGCGTGTCGACTGAGAAACGTTCCGCTGTGTTAGGGCCGCCACTTCCCGCCACCGTGAAAACGTCGCCATCAGGCAAAGCCACGGCGGTCGTGTACCAGCGTTTGTCCTCCAAGTCATCGACGCGCTTCCATTCGTTGGATCGGAAGTCGAAGACAGAACTGTGCTCGATCGTGTAACGCCCGCCCACGGTCTGCACATTGCCGTCGGTACGCATGACAAGATGCGCACAGAACATTTCGTGGTTCAGATAGAGACTTTCGTCAAAGCGGTTGGTCACAGGATCGTAGATGGTCCAGTAAGTCTGCGTCTTGGTCCCAGGCCAGCTATCACGCTCCTGCCCCGAGAACGTCATAATCTTTCCGTTAGGCAGGCTAGCGGCAGACACCGGCACGTGCGGCCAATTGATCACGCTGCCCCACTGACCATTCTGATTCGATGGGCCTGGCTCGGCTGGAGTGCCGTTGAAGCCCGGCAAGAGGGCGGCGGCATCAGCCCAAAAAGCATCATCGCTTTCGTGATTATCCCCAGCCTGGAGGAAGCTTGCTAGTGCCAGGAGCAGAAAGGATAGGGTTGATAGAGTTTTCATGTTATTTCTGTCTTAAGAAATCTTTCTTCTTCGGTTGGAGAAAGGCTTCGTCTGTGAGTGTTCTTAGAAAGGCGATCAATGCGTGCTTATCGTCGGCGGAAAGTTCAAGGCCAGCGTCAGGATGCTTGGCCAAGTTCGGGTCCAGCGTCGCGGAGCGTTTCATGCCGCTGTTGTAGTGTTCGACAACCTCTTCCAAAGTAGCGAAGCGCCCGTCATGCATGTAAGGGCCTGTCACGGCGACATTACGCATAGATGGTGTGGCAAACTTGCCTGCGTCCTCAGGCTTGTCTGTGACCTTGCCTAAGCCTAGATCTGCGAAAGTCGCGTCTAGACCATTGTTAGCGAAGTCATGATTTGTGAAGAGGTTCCCGCCGTGACAGTGGAAACAATCGGCCCCTCGCAGGTTATTCTTCGGGTCGAACTCCGTGACAAAGAGCTGAAACCCACGCTTCTCTTCGTCCGTGAATGCCACTTCGCGGCGCGCAGCGCGATCAAACTTGGAATCCTGACTGATCAACGTTTGCAAGAACTGCTCTAGCCCTTTCGCGACGTGCTCCGCTGTGATCGAGCGCGTGCCAAAGGCCGCCTCTGTGAGCGCCGAATAGTCGGCATCCGCTTGCAATTTGGCCACCACCGCAGGCAGCGCCTCATTCATCTCGTGCGCATCTTGGATCGGCTCCAACACCTGCTCCCGAAGACTTTTCACGCGACCATCCCAGAAGAACGCCTTCTTCCACGCCAGATTGAAGAGCGGCATGGCATTGCGCATTCCCGCATCACCGTTCACACCTACGCTAAAGCGTGTGTTAGGATCCGTGAAGGCATGTGATTGCTGATGACAGCTCGCACAAGACTGTGCGTTGCCCTTGGACAAGCGAGGATCGTGAAACAAACGCTCGCCAAGGCGTACGCCTTCGACGGTCAGTGGATTGTCTTTAGGCAAAGCCACCTGTGGAAAACGCTTCGTCACTCGCAATGCCAAAGGCGTTCCATGTTCTGGCGCGACCGGATCTAGGGCCGCGATCGGGTGGTAGCTATCCGTGCTCGTACCCATCACTTCAAAGGCCTGCGGCACATTCTGTTTCAGTCGCTCCGCAAGAGAATCCTTCTCCCGTGAATGCGTCGAGTCACTATCCTTCACGATCGAAAGACCTTGCAAGATCTTGGCAAGATCCACCTGCAAGCGCAGGGTCTTCTCGCGACTCCCTTCCAATGCAATTGGGAGTTCCACCATCATCGGGTGAGCGTCGTTGGCAAGATGATAGGAGAACCCCCCATCCGCGTGATGCCCTTCAATGGCCATGAACACATAGCCACCCTGCCAGCCCCAGTGCAGGCCATTCACTTGTGGGTTCAGCGCATGATCCGCAGGATGCTTGTTAGGGTCTGCCGCATTCGTTTCGGGATCCACCCCTATTTGAAATCGGATCCTCGACACGCGCTCATTCAAATTTCCGCCTAACGGAAGCAACGTGCGGCCCTTCCCATAGCTCACAAAACCGTGCCAACCCTCCGCCTCGATCCATTCCCCATCGCTCGCCCGCTGCAGCGCCAACTGGGATACCAAAAAATCAAACCGTGAGAAAGAGATCTCTTCACCAGCATCGGTGCTCATGGTCAACCCGTCAGAACCGAGCCCGTGCCCGCGAAAGACAGGCGTGATCTCGATCTGAAACTCCGCCAACGCGCTGGCCAGAAGCGCACAACTGACCCCAACAGCCACAAGAAAGGGCGATGCGCAAACGGGACTCATATTCAACACACCTACCCATACCCCAATTACCATACCTAGTCTATTTATCCCGTCTGGTGATTATTATAAAATCTTAAAGATGCGAATCAAAGATTGGTGTCACAGAACCTTCAGCAGCGCGGATAGTTTGGTGGCGTGAATGCCCACTCGACCATGATCGCATCACCTGACTCCGAGTTGCTCGCTCTCTTTGTAGAGCAACACGATGAGCAGGCCTTCGGCGAACTCGTGCGCCGCTACCAGCCAATCGTCCTCGCGCCGGCAGCGCGTCACACGGGATCGACAGGCTGCTAGCAGTCTGTCGGACCTAGGAATAGGGCGAAAATTAACCCAAGTTTCTTATGCCCGGCGTCTCGCCCTATAAAACAAGGGCTCGCTCCGCAAAGGCACTACAAAGTCGTCGCCCCCTTCAGTTCTGACTTCACTGCTGGGCAGGCACGTTTCCAATCGATCCCCAGGAGTTGGTAGACTC
>JBLHHN010000026.1:0-31071 GCA_047616785.1 Verrucomicrobiales bacterium | reverse complement strand
CTACGGGCGTCGATTTCTGAGGAGAGTCTGTCGGCTCCTCAGAGTCGGGCGGCATTTGTGAAGGCGATGCTTCGGTCGCGCGGCGTGCGATGGACGTGGCAGAACGCTGCGTAGGCAGAGCCCAAACGATGTTGCTCCAGTTAGGCGAGGGCAAGCTGAAGAAAGTGGCTTGAGCGCGACGTGATCCCAGATCTGCATCCACAGATCTGGTATAGCCAGGGCGGACCGTGACTTCGGACTCTGTGAGTGGCGAGGCGCGGTGAACGGCTGCAGGCAGTGAAGGCGATCTGTTAGATTCGGCACTGAGCGTCTGTTTCAGACTACCTAGACGTAATTTCCATGGTTCTGGATCGGCGACATTCAACAGTTCCACGTCGATGGCGTTCTCGTGCTCCTGAAATTCTGTGAGCGCCAGATGACGTTGTTCCTCTGCCAGCGTGGGAAGAAGTTGGGAGATCTCTTCGAGGACATCGAAGTGTCGCCGAATCAACTCGTCGATCTGGTCATCGCGATGGCTCGGTTGGAGATTCCCCTGCACATCCTTGATATCCCAATCTGAAGGGATAGAGACATGCCAAAGCGTGCGTTCTGGCACAAGATCAACCAGATCGAATGTGTTGAGCCGTGCTCTGGAATCGTCCGCTGCGATGGCCTTGGCCTGGTGGGCCAAGAGTTTCACTTCAGTCGCCCCGGTGGGGAGGGACTGATCGGTGAGCGAGATGCGCAGGAGATCATCTTCGGGTGATTGATAGAGCGGGACAGAGACTCCATTCACATGCGCTGTGCGAATGGTGTATCCCGGAATGGGGCGTAATGTGAGGTGCTGGAGAGAGCGATTCTTGATGTGATAGTTTGCCTCATGCCAGACATCCCCAGATGGATAGAGGATGGACGAGAGATCAGCAAGACGAAGCCGCGCGGGACGTTGGTCGTAGGGTGCTAAGCGAAGGGGAGTGATCTGGAGATGCGTTTCCGCATTGCGCAATCGGTAGGGTGGTTGGGAATCGGTTTCGATCCGAAGATCTTTGGAATGCGTGAATGCCAGTTCACTTAAGACTTCTCTCGCGTCAGGGAAACTCCATGCGGGAAGCAGGAAATGAGAAGCGTTCGTCCGAGTGATCGTCGATTGAAGAAGCACCGAAGGCTTTTCAATCTCCAGCGAAAGTGTGATGAGGTACTGGCGACCGTCTGGATGTGCAGACGATGCCACGTGAATCACGGATGGACCCGTGGCTTCCAAGGCCAGAACCTCCGGACTAGCGATGATGCGGATCTGAGAGGTCCTTGGAAATGTCAGTTCTGCACGAGCGATGAGTTGGTCAAATCCAACCTCGGCGTCGATCCTTTGAGAGATGTCATACGGCATGGCCACATGAGCTGCCGTGACCAAGGGAGAAGATGAAGCTTCAAAGTAGGCATGGGTATGATAGACTTTCGGGATCTGCCAGGGCAGTGATTCCATAGGAAGAGAATCTGTTTCCCCGGAAATCTGGACTTCGAGATCATGCGTGCTGACGAGCGTCACGGTGTTCGTGTCCCCTTGGATCCAAGGCACAGATTGATCGATACGGTCCTGGCGCCATCGAATCTTGAAGGACGTCGTCGCTTTCGAAGCATCGAATTGAAGGATGATCCGATCGTCCGTGCGTGCCCAATCACGCAATTGATCTCCCGTGACAGCTTGGGGCGTGCTTCCTTCAAATGGTAATGACAGTGTCCGAACATTGCTAGGGTTCTCCCAATGTCCTAATGTGAGAATGTCGACATGATCTGGGTGGTAGGTGTAGCAATGATCGAAATGAAGAGATGAAGGCGATGCCTTGGCTCGAACGGTGTAGGCAAGCGTAGCACTCCTCTCCTCCGTGACGACGCCACCGGCGAAGAGGCAAGGTGGCTTCACCGTGTCTTGTGCAGGGGCATGCGGACTCCAAGGAGGAGCCATTGTCCAAGCGAGATCAACGTCGGAAGTGTGCGCGAAGATAACATGTGTGCGTTCTCGTTGTGAACTGACGCCAAACTTCGGCGTGAGCCGTTCATCAAGGCCCTCAGAAATCGCACGCCGAGCATGCAATCGCAGATCAATCTTATCCGCTACCGGTGGATCGAATTCCAGGACGATGCGGTCGGCTTGAATGGACCAACGCGTCGACGGGCCCGCCTGGATGTCTGTGAGAGTCCAGCCAGAATCAACCGTCAGCATGATCTGTGAACGATGGTCGCCCGGAAAGTGAAGCTGAGCTTCCGTTTCTAGACGTTCGCTCTGTGGTGCGATGAATAGGTGATGGGTCCATTCCAACGACGGAAGATCTCGATCATTGTCGATCGGTGCGGGTACACGTGGTCGTTCGATCTTGAAGCTCTCTTTGCCCGCAAAGGAACTGGTCCAAGTAGTGTCACCGTCCACGATTCGAGCGATCGCGGTGGCGGCCATGGGCACCGGGATCTCGAGCCCTGCCGCCTGAATGAAGGAGAATTGAATCTCGTGAACTCCAGGCGTTGGCACATGCACATGATCTTTGGACATGATCACCGGTTCTCCGTCTAGCAAGATCTCAGAGGACCCTTTCGGCCTCTTTAAAACAAGTTCGCCGGGAGCGGGTGTATGCATCTTCGCTGAATAAGTGCCTCTCACCAGACCATCTCCAACTTCCATGTCCAACGTCGCATGGGTCCATCTCGCGGGCGGGTGAATCTCTTCTGGTGCGAGCGCTTGGAGCGCTTCATCACTAAGAAAGACCGGAGCATCAGCCTGTTCCGCGATCGAACGATCCGAATCATAGGGGACGATGACCGTGATCGGACCTTCTCCAAGGCTAGTCGACATTGTTAGGAGAACAAGGAGATGCTTAAGCATGTTTGCGAAGGAGGTTGCATGGCGCGATGATCAGCGTCCCTAGGAGAAGTGCATTGGCGAGCGTGGTCGCATTCGGCAAGAAATACGGGGTAAGGAAGCCCAACAAGACGGAAAGGAGGATCAGCCAGACCCAAGGATGCCACTTGGGACCGCGATTGAGGCCGATGAAAAGCAAGGCACCACAGGCGATTCCAAGCCAGGCTCGGCGCGTCTGGTCTTCAGCGGATTCAAGTTGGAATGATAGTGCAGGCAATTCACCGAATTGTGTTTGGGTGAGTTTGGGCGTGAGATCTGGAAGATCGATCTCGAGAGGCAGAATGCCTTGGGCTTGGTTCGGCGTGACCGAGGCTTCCTCGTGGATCGTGATCGGCGTATTCGGCATGGTGAGATCGACCTGCTCGGTGGCGAACTTAGCCTGCATGTTAGCGAGCATGTTCCTCTGAAGCGCATACTCCTTACTGGTCTCTGAATATTCAGCCACCTTGCGGCGCTCATCCATGGAATCGTTCTTTTTGCCTTCTTCCATTTCCTTGGACAAGACCAATGCCTGACTGGCCATGTCCATCTTGGTCTTCAGCGTATTGCGAACACCCTCGACTGCAGCGGCTAGCATCTCCTTGGTCTTCACCAACTTACCATCGATTTGCCGCAACTTGGGGTGATTGGGTCCAAGGCCCGCATCCAAGAGACCTTGCTTGTCCAACTGAGCCTTCTGGTAGGTCGGCCAAAGCGACTGCAACGTCGGGTCATTGATATCCAGCATTGCAGCACTCTGAATAAGTCGTTCTCCTTCTAGGCCAGAGAGGTTTTCGATCTGCATCTTGATCTGAACCAACGCTGACTCCGCCTTGTAGGTGTCCTGCATGCTACTCATCAGAATCGATCCAACGCCAGTCACCGGATCCCCCGTGTGTGACGCACGGTTCTGCATCGCGGCCAAGTCGATGATGCGATAGCGCTCTGCGAAATCTAACATTCGCAGGCGCGTCTCCTCCACTTTGTCAGATTGGTTCTTGAGCTGCTTCTGCAAGGTATCCAGAGCACCATTGCTTCGCACCCTTTCGAGCTCCAGGCGATACTCTAGATACGCCTTGGCCAGGGCATTGACGATCTTGGCGGCCTCGGCAGGGTCCTTTTGTTTCGATCGAATGCGAATGAGATCCGTGCCGCTTTCCGCGCTGACCTCAAGACTCGAACGCACGCGCTTGATGGCATCCGACCTCGAGAGGTTCCATTTTGACTCTAACTGAAGCACGTTAACCACTCTGACCAACATATTCTTACTCAACATCACCTTGCGTTCCGTTTCGATGAACGTGGGTGGCACATACGCCCTTCCCGACGGCGTCTCACCGTGGAAGATTTTCCAGTCGTGCAGTTCTCGATTGATCTGAAGGGTGGTTTCCGCAGATCCCGAATCTTCTGAAGTGGCCGCACGGAAGAGCGCAGGAAACAAGGCTAACGGGTCTGGAGCCTCTGCAACTTTGATACTAATCTTGCCTGGCCCGAGAAGGTGTCGCGTGGAGCGCAAAGTGGGGATATCTCCTAGAACCTGCGGTGCCAGAGTGAGCGATGCGGAAGAAGGAGTCTGATAGACCAGCGAAACAGTCGTGCGCGTTTCCCCAGGCGCAGGCAGACGGACCTGAAGATCGCTCTCCGCGTGGCGAACCGGCTTGGTGAGAATATCATTCACTTTCAAACTCCAAATCTCACAGGAATCAGGCAGTGCCAGCAGAAGATTCTCCGGCTGAGCATGGGAAATCTGAAACGTCGCTTGATGCCAAAGCCCACCGGCGCCTCCTGTGATGACCGTTTGCAGAACAGCCTGATCGATCACGGTCGAACGCGGGACGATCCTGCTCAACCCCTTCAAGGACAGCGTCAGTGCATTTACTGGATTGATGGCTTCATACGAACCGAGTAAACGATGATTTGGTCGATAGTCCCCAATCTTAGGAGACACTGACATGGGAACACTGCGCCATCCCTCAGAATCGATGGCCAACATCGTCTGAGGCTCGCATTCGACCATCCAACGGACGGTCTGGCGGTTGGCCATAGGCACGCTCAAATCGGGCAATGACAGTGTCTCCACGCGCGGAAGATGGATGACGAAGGGAAGCATGGCATTACGACGAAGCGCTTCACGGAAATGGAGCATGCCATTCTCGTGATTCGCGATCATCGGGCTTTGAAAACTCACACTTTCCCAAGGCACTGCAAGTTCGGTGAGTCGGGCACCTCGCAAATCAAGCGTGAGAGCGCCTCGGATGATGATGGCGTGGCTCTCCACCGAGACGTAAGCTTGGCAATTGACGTCCAAGGAGGGCTCGGGCGGGGTCAGTGACAGAGTTAAGATTTCGCCCGCAGGCCACGGCAGAGGCTGATTCAGAGTTAGGCCAGATTCAGAATTAACTTCGTAAGAGGCTGGCCAATCGACCGCCAGCGATGATGTCATTTGCTCGGCTTGTGGGATCTGGATGGGTGTCAAAGTGATAGTTTCTCCCTCCGTCCAGCTATTCTTTGTGCTGACTAGAAAGTCGAGGCGATGCGCCTGTGGATACGTGCATTGAATCCGAAGCCGTAACCCTTCTAGATGCCATGTCATGATGGGGCTGGCCGTGGTGAGGTCTTCGAATGTCTGGTTAGGCGGAAGGACCAAGTCGAAGGCGGTCAGGTCACCCTGCACGGGAATCATGGTGATCTGATAGTGATGCAACGCTTGGCCAGCCTCGGTAAACTTGGTGCTCTGATTCGCCATGGCGTGAAGACGTGACTCTTTTCGATGACGTTCGACTGGGATGAGACCCGCTTGCTGAGGAACAAGCCAGGCCCCGATGAATTCTGGATGCCTTGTCACAGCGTCAGGGAATGACGCCGTATCCAAGGTGGCGGAGGGCCTGAGCATTGGTGAGATCTGCCAACCGGAATTCCCAACAATGGCGAAGCGCAAAGTTCTGAAAGTAGCCGCGTTCGAGGAGAGTGTTGGAAGCTCATCGGCCAATGGCAGAGTGGCTTGCAGATCAAGGATCAGTTCTTTCCGAGGTGCGATCGTTAGGATGATCTGACCCTCCTCTTGGTGCCAGCGGAGGAGCCCCTGGCCATCCGCAGCGACCAGCGTGCTGGTGTCTCCGCAATCATCGAGCATGAGCTCGTTTGGGAGATTTCCTGAGTGACAGCGTATCAGTTGACGGCTGCGGAGGGTGACCTGATCGCCTTCGACGATGTAGATGTTGCTGATCGACTGGATGTACTCGCCGCTAGAAGATGATGTCTCGGCAGGCCATCGAATCGTCTGAGACCCAGCCTCTTTCGTCAGAGGAAACTCATGGCCAAAGACTTCACAGCGCCCTACGGGAGCGCCGGGATGAACCACACAGGCACCGTGATCTAGAATGGAAACCGGTTGACGCCAGCTGATGGTATAACTGCCAGCGTGATCGAGAAACAACGCGATCGACGTGGTATCAGGATAGATCAAAACTTGGTGGTCGAGTTTCTCAATCTCCAGATCCGCATCAATCTTCGGAACCTGTAACTGCTGCCAGCCGTCTTCATGCTTGAGAATACGAAGCTGAGTCCTGACAAAGCCACTTTCATCGATCTTCAGTTGCGCCTCAGTCACCTCTGGCGGGTTCAATGGTCGTGTCGCGAGTCGCGAAAGTAGCTCTGTGTAATCTTCCTGATCGAGAAACTCACCCGCAGAAAGATCAAACTCTTCCTGAGGAATCCAACGCTCCACGACTTCGACAGCCGAGATCGTGGAGAGAAGAAGGAGCCAAACAATCGTCGTCCTCATGCGGTCGCGGGTGATAGGTGCCTGAAGCTGAGCTTTCGCTGCAGTTGCAAAACCCCATGAACCATCAAGACGATGAGAATGCCGAGCGTGATGATTTGAAAAGTCGGCACAAAGGAGGGAGCCACAAGACCGCTAAGAATAAGCGCGCCACCGGCAACGTGGGGCAAATGCCAGGCTCGACCTTTTCGCACCAGGAATCGACCAAATGCGATCGCCAGGAGAAAGAAGAAGGCCTCTAAGGCATTCGACAAGAAGGCACTCGAAGAACGCAGAACAATCTCACCCGGCGACCCTAACCGATGCAACTGCAGGTGCTGGCTTTGGTCCGGGCGAAAGGAAGCCCATTCCTTGCGTTGATCTTGAAGGAGTGCCACAGGACGCGCGAGTGCTGAGAGTTCCGTGATTTCCGAGCGCCGGCACCAAGGCCTGACAGAGATCGCGGAATCGATCCCAACCGCGATCCTTCGTCACAAGTTGCATGGGAGAACTCTCCACATGATAGCGACGAGAGCCGGGCACATACAAGTTCGTGACGGACCGCAAGATGCGCCCATTGATCGCCGTGGGTACTGGAATGACGCGCGAAGCCATCTCTGCCGTGAGATGATAGAAAAGTCGGATGGTGATCGGATCGAACTTCTCTGGCAGCGCGATGATCAACTGATCGCTCCCCTCTTGGCGGCGAGGCGCTTGAACCTCCCCATCGACCAGAACGTCCGCAGACAAGCGAGCGCCTTCCGGCAATGTCAGTGTGAGATGACGTTCGGTTCGGTTCTTCAGCAAGAGCACGAACTCCGTCGTGCTGCCGCCGTCTTCCGCAAGCGCGACATTGGTTTCCGCATAGGGAATGAGCACGCGAGGAACGGCAAAGAGTTGGTGCCTCTGAATCGCCAGCGTGAGATGATAAGGCGCTTGGCGAAAACGGAAGGCATGGGCGGCGTGTTCTCTTGTCAGTACACTCGGATCCACCGCGTCGAGATCGGTCGCAGATTGCGGGGTGACTTCGAGGGCGCCCGTGGGGTAGATACCCAAAGTTCCAGGAGCCGCCACCACATCGAGAGGGAAAAGCAGTGGCACGTCTTTGGTGAAAGACTCCTCTTCAGAATCCAATGCCTCTGTGAGGGTCGCTTGGATACGGATGGCCCCTTGCTGCCCTTCGCGAAATGCAAGGTGCCAGCGATCGTGCGTTTCTTGGAACGCTTCTGGCAACGCAGGCTCAAGCTCGGAAGGTGTGCGGATGATCTCCTTCAAGCGTTCATCATGAAGCTGGAGAGCCTCGGCGTGCGCTTTCGGCACCGCGAGGTAGAGATCCCGAGTCGGCGCGTGGTGGATCTGATAGTTGAGGCTCCATTGGTGCAGCACTTGATGATCTTCCACTCTCGATACGATCTCCACCTCAGAAGTGACTCTCGAGTCACGCGTGGTGATCTCGAGCGTGGCAGGAGTGGGTGTCGCGCCGCGGTATCGGAAACCGAACCGCGGCGCGTTGCTGCCTTGGTTAGCTGAGGTCAACAAAGTGGTATTGGCATCGATAGGGACGCAGTCTCCCAACTCGATGCTGCTGAGATCGAACTCGCTCTCTGCTAGGACAGCCACCCGGCCTTCATGGGCAGCACTTTCCGAGCACTGAATGATAGGCGTTTCAATCTGAACTAGATCCTCAGTCTGGCGAACGGCCTTGACCTGGAAGGCGCCAGAACCCTGCTGGGGTGACTTGAATGCGATGAGGATGTTGCCGTCACTCACCCGGTGATTCATGACCGTATTTCCGCTTACGGCAATGTCGCCATAGTCAGGTGGTAGTTTCAGCGTGAGGGTGTGAATGGGACGCTCAGTCACTTGATAGCGGATGGTGGTATCGAGCGATTGTAAGTGTGGGCGCACGGTCCAGGCCGTCTCCGATGCCAGGATCACGCGTGGCTTTGATAGAGCGAGTGGCAACTCCAATGTGAAGGGCAGCATGGGATAGCGATAACTGGCGATCCAATGGCTTGATGACTGAGCCTCGGGCATCGCGGTCGGGAAGAGCGCGGTGAATGCGGGCGTGCTTGCGGCGATCTCATTCGATCTCCAGAGATGGATCTCACCATGCTGATGGTTGCTTCCAGTGTAGAGGCACGGCGCGAACGTAAAGTTGGTTGGTAGATCTGGCAGAGGTGTGAGCAATGTGAATTTAACCGCGTGCTTGCCTTGGATCGCCTCAGGAAAGACCACCGTCAGAAGCTGATTCTCAAGAGTCCATTGCCCGTCCGCAGGGGAGTCCAGCTGAAGAAATCGATAGTCCTTCGGGATCTGAATACTTGTCTGACTGATAGGAGCACGCTGGATATGCAATGTGGATTCGCACGACAGCTGAACGTGGCTCGCTTGAATGCTAGCATGGTTGACCGTGGTCACGCCAACGTGTGGCAAGAGAGGCGTGCTTGGCTTTCGCCAATGCAGTGTCAGGGATTCGATCCCTCCTGGCGCGAGCTTGATCTCGGTGGAGTCGTCCAGCAGGTGCGTGGTACTAGCGATGGTCGGTGTGGTCTCGATCTCCCAGTCGAGGCCTGGGATTTGCAACGCGACTTCTTGAAGTGGCACTCGGGGTAACGTCAACGTCGTTCGATGGAGATCATTCTCTGCCTCAATGGGGTAACGCAATGTCAGGGCCACCTCTTGAGCTTCAGATCCAGAAATCCATATCTCCGTAGCGTCCTGATGATAAGCGAGAAACGAAGCCCCAATAGACGCCTGTGTGATGGGGAGTTCACGAGGCCCGAGGATGAACCTCGCCCATGTCGCGTCGGTTTGTTTGGTCAGGGTGAACTTGAGATCGAGCTGCAAGTGATTGGTCTCTACCCTTCCTTGGAGAGTCGCACTGTAGACCTTGACCGCAGGTGTGTCAGGAAGCTTCACCGTGGCATCCGTTTTCTCGATCCAATTGAGAATTTCCTCAAGTTTACGTTGCGATAGGAAAGTGCCACGCTCGTCTTTGGGCGTAGTTAGGGTCTTCGTGAGGTCTTTGTAAGGAACAAAGATCTCGCGACTGATGGGGAGTGAAGAAGCACCCTGGTCTGGCGGCGTGTCCTGGGCACAAAGGTCCCCGGACAGGAACACGCACGCCAGCCAGAGCGCTCCATGTGTTTTAAGATACATGGAACGATGTCAGTGAAGAAGCTGGTCTAACGATGATTGACGAGTGCTTCGACCGAGCAACGCCGTTCACGTTCAAAACTTTCTTTAATCGCATGGCGATTCTAGGTATGCACAGGGATGAACATTGATGGACAACCTTACCGCACCATCTGGGAATCACCGAAAGAACCAGGTATGATCCAGATCATCGATCAACGTCAGTTGCCGTTTCAGTTCGTGGTGGAAGATCTGCAAACTGTGGAGGACGTGGCCGTGGCTATCGCGGACATGCATGTGCGAGGCGCGGGCTGCATCGGTGCCACCGCTGGCTATGGCATGTGGCTCGCGACGAGGGAAGCGGCGCAAGCCAGCGATCCTGGAGCAAGTCTTATGGCCTCTGCTGAGCGCTTGTTAGAGACACGACCCACAGCGGTGAATCTTCGTTGGGCGGTGACCCGCCAATTGGAGGCCTTGAAGGTTCTCAGTCCAGACAAGTGGGTGAAAGAATCACAGAACGTGGCACGGAACATCGCCGACGAAGATGCTGACGCTTGCACCCGTATTGGCCAACATGGCCTGAAGATCATCGAAAAGCTCGCCGCGAAGAAACCATTCGTGAATGTGCTCACGCACTGCAACGCGGGCTGGTTGGCCTTTGTCGATTATGGATCCGCGACCGCGCCCATTTATGCCGCGCATGATGCAGGGATCCCCGTGCATGTGTGGGTCGATGAGACACGCCCTCGCAATCAAGGCGCACGTCTGACGGCGTGGGAACTGGGTCAACATGGCGTGCCTCACACAGTCATTGTCGACAACGCCGGTGGCCATCTCATGCAACGCGGCCAAGTGGACATGGTCATCACGGGAACGGATCGCACCACGCACACGGGCGATGTGGCGAACAAGATCGGTACGTATTTGAAAGCGCTAGCGGCCAAAGACAATGAGGTGCCATTCTACGTGGCCTTGCCTTCGAGCACGTTCGATTGGGAGATCACAGATGGCTTCGAGATTCCTATCGAGGAAAGATCTCCTGACGAAGTGACCATCATGGGTGGCGTGGCGGAAGGGCGAGCAGACGAGAGCGACATTCGCCTCACCCCCGAGGGATCAGCAGCGGCAAACCCCGCCTTCGATGTGACCCCGCGTCATCTCATCACGGGATTGATCACCGAACGAGGCATCTGTGAGGCGAATGCATCAGCCATTGCGGCGCTGTTTCCAGAGCATGCGAAGAAGCAAGGCTAGGGGAGTATTCACATGCATTGATCGCTTGTCTTACATCCATTTCATCCCGGAGGGCGATGTTCTGTCATCGCCGACTTCTTCGAATCCTTTTCGCACACCGAGAAATCTACGGCTACGACGGGGCGTAGCCCTCCGGGATGGACGGCTGCCGCCTTTATTTTAAGACTAATGGCCTTCTAACGGATACGTCCTTTGCCAGCACAAGCCACGCATTGGTTGGCGTGAGGCAAGGCCATGATGCGCTCGAGGCCGATGGTGTTCTTGCACGTCACGCAGATGCCGAAATCGCGCTGGTATACTTTGGTGAGGGACAGCTCAAGCTGTTCAAGACGATTCCGCGCTTCGACGAGGGCGGCGTCATTGACGCTTTTATCACTCATGGCTTCGAGTCTAGACAGACGTCCAATGCTTTTGTCAGGAGACACAGCTTCCGTGGATTTCTCGAGAGCCATCACGCGCTCGGTGGTGTCCGCGATCTCGTCTAGAATGCGCGCTTTCAGCTGATCACGCTCGCCATCGGTCATGATGGATCCGCTTCTTTCGAGAGCTCGATGCCTAACTGAAGTGGGATGGATTCGTAAGCAAAGCGTGCGGTGTAGCGCCCACGATTGTAGAGACTGCAGCAGGTGTAGCAGGAAGAATAGCGCTTTAAGGGACGGATGCGTAGGAGCACTTCGAGACAGTTGGGACACTGATAGCCATGCTTCGGTTTCTGTCGGCGGCGGGGCAATGGCAGATCGTGACAACGCGACTCCTCAGGGATGCCGAGATCCGCGCAAGCCAGCCTCCATTCGGGACCATGCGGTTCAATAAGTCGCCGCCCGGCACGAGCGTAGGCCACCATGTGTGCCAGCTCATGCCGCAAGGTACGTTCAACTTCCTGTTGAGAAATTTCCAGGAGCCGTGGGTTGAGCGTGATCTGCCCGTTGTGATGATTCGCGTTGCCTGCGGTGGAAGTTAGACGGCCATTCCAAGAAACGGTCACCCGCTTGGCAAGTTGAGGAAGCTCGAGATCGCGAGCCAACTGACGGCACTTCGCAGTGAGAGCGGTATCCACTCCTTGGGGGCGTTCTTGCACTGGGCTGCGCGGTGGCTCTGCAGCATTGTTCGCTTTGCGCGAAGCAGGGTTCGTCGATTTCTCGATGATCTTATGATCCAGCTCTTCCAACGCGACGAGAGAATTGGGCGGGACGGACTTCATGAGAAAGGCGTTGGCACCGATGGTACTGTTGGCACCAATGGTAGTATCACCGCCGAGGATGATGGCATTCGCGTAGATGGTGACGTTGTCCTCCACATTGGGATGCCGCTTGATCCCCTTGACGATACGGCCGTCCTTATCTTTGGGGAAACTGCGCGCGCCAAGCGTGATCCCATCGTAAAGCTTGACGTGACTACCAATGACACAGGTCTCTCCGATAACGACGCCCGTGCCATGATCGATGAAGAAATAGGGACCAATGGTCGCACCGGGGTGGATATCGATCCCCGTCTGTGAGTGGGCCCATTCTGTCATGATACGCGGAAGGATCGGCACACCGAAATTGTATAGCTCGTGGGCCAAGCGCTGAATGGCGATGGCTTCAATGCAAGGGTAGGAAAGAATGATCTCCTCAATGCTCGTCGCCGCAGGATCGCCTTCGTAAGCCGCGTCCACATCGGTCTTGAGAAGCGAACGAATCTTGGGCAGGGCCGAGAGAAAACTTCCCACAACCGCGCTGACTTGTTTCAAGCAATCATCGTTCACACCGCGTGAACATTGGAAACTCTTCGCCACTTGTTTATGCAACTCTCGATTCATGGCAGCCACGCGCTCCATCGTGAGCATCTCAAGTTCCGATTCCGGAACGGCTTCGCTGTCAAAGAAGCCAGGAAAGAGCAGCGTTAAGAACTCTTCGCATATCTGCGCGATGGCGCGCTTGGAAGGTAGGTTGGTACGATCACACTTGTTGAGCCCCCCTAGTTCTTTGTAAGAACGTAAGAGTTCGGGTACCACTTTCGAATACTCAGTTTCCATCTTGGCTAAGCTCGTTCTACAACATCAACGTGTTGAGGCCAGTTAAAAATTCGCTGTATCATTTCAATTTAGAATCGAAGACAACATCGAACGCATGACGACGCTCCGCTTCGGCATGAAGTGACATGAACTTTGGCGATGTCACTCCGGGATGCTGGAACTCCATGCGATACGCACCCTCGGGTAGCGTGACAACCTGAGCGCCCGTGACATCTGATCGACTAACCAACGGCTTGTCGTCACGCGACCCACCAGGCATGGCGCGGTAGACAGAGAACTTCCATGCGTAATCATGCGCGATGCCATCCGGTATCAGTTCTACTTCTCCAGGTGCCAGACCCAATCGTCGAGTGGCCTGCTTGTTCAATGGCACGTGAATCTGAAAACCGCAGCCATCGTCCTCTCGTTGCGCCGTGACCCAGTAAACTCCAGGCCTGACTTTTGAAGAATGAGTTTCGACGCACGTAGGCTTAGCATCTCTGCTGCGTCGTCCATGGGTTCGCCATCATAGAGACGCCACGTGATGGGCGCGGCCGTCGGAGTCTCCGCATCCCAAGTGTCAAGTGCGGATACTGTGAGATTCGCGCTGTCTGTGATCGTGCTGAGAATGCTCTGAATCGCGGGTTCCGCTTGATCAGCCTGAAGGATATCGAAGAACTTGCCTGATGTTAGTTGAGCCATCTCCTTCAAAGGAACGTTGTGCTCCTCAGATTGATCCAGACTCAGGATGTGCACTTTCAGATCAACGCTCGTCGCAACGAGTGTGCGGACTGTCTCCATGAGATCACCGCCGCACTCTTCCGTGCCATCACTGATCACCACCAACGTTCCAGCCTTCGTAGACCCCTCCAGATGCTTGCCCGCAGCTTCCAGAGCAGCACAAATAGGGGTCGTGCCCCTGGCTGAAATGGCCGCTATCTTGGTCTGAATCTCTGTTAGATCTGGAAAAGCGAGCGGCACGATCAACTCGATGTCAAGACAACGATTGCCGCCGGGAGCACGTCGTCCACAATGCCCGTATACCAAGACGCCGAGCTCGATGGCTTGAGGCCATTCTGTGAGAGCCCTTCGCATGATTGATTTGGCGAGATCCAGTTTGTCTCCGCGCGTTCCGGCGATGTTTCCATACATGCTTTGTGACGCATCGAAGACAAACAAGGCCTGTGGTGAAGTCGCTTGCAGGCCATTTCTATCCTCAATCACTTGCGCCTGCGCCGTCACCATCCAGATGAAGAAGGCGAAATGGATGCCAACCGTGGGGAGATTGCAAGAGTGCGCACGCGTCAAGTCTAGGGTGCCTACCAACCACTTTCCAGCGGGAAAAGTAATCCCATTCAAGTCAGAAGATAACCGCCATCGATCACGAGCGTTTCACCCGTCACTTGGCGTGATGCGGAGGATGCTAGGAACACAGCGACATCGGCGATGCCATCCGTCGTGGTCAGGCTGCGCATCGGCGTGCGTTCTTCCACCATGGTGGCGAGGTCCGCGAATTGCTCTCGCAGCCAAGGCGCATCGACCAGACCAGGAGCGATCCCGTTCACGCGGATCTTCTGTGAGGCCAACTCCGCAGCGAGCGAACGCGTGTAGGCGATGACAGCACCTTTACTCGCATCATAGTGTGCGGTATTTCCGAATCCAGGATGGAAGCCATTGATACTAGCAATGTTAATGATCGCGCCGCCACCACGTTTCTGCATGGCCACGGCCGCAGCCTTGGAGCATAGGAAAAGACCGCGAGTATTCACTTGGAAGATGCGGTCCCACTCTTCCGCCGTCAGCTCCGCCTGGGGAGACAAGCTGAAGATACCGGCATTATTCACCAGAATATCGAGCCCACCGAAATGGCCCTCCACCTGAGCCATGGCCGCCTCAATGGAATCAGGCGAGCACACATCCAGCTGTACCGCGAAGCCCTGATCGCCTAACTGATCGGCGAGTGCTTGAGCTTCATCCTCATGAGAACGGTAACCAATCGCGACCTGCGCACCCGCCTTGGCGAGACCTTCAGCGATACCGCGCCCAATGTTGATGCCTGCACCGGTGACGAGAGCGACTTTGTTTTCGAGGGAGAAAGGATTCATCTAGGAGTGGGTAAAGGTAGTGATGGCAGAGGTGTGTTCTGGGTAACGTTGGCAGAGGCTGGCACCATCCGCCATCTCCAAGTCGCTGAATTCGAATCCTGGGGCCATCGTCGTGCCTAACAAAGCGAAACGCCCATTTGCATGTAAGCGTGTTCCCTGCCAGATGCCAGCGGAGACCACGGATTGAGGATGTTGCGGTGGCTGCGCAAAGAGATCATTTCCGAGAATCACCGTCTCCAATGTCCCATCGTCGTGAAGCCGGATCTGTTCCACAGGGTCGCCCATGTAGAAATGCCAGACCTCATCGATCGGTAAGCGGTGCAACGCAGAGAATTGATCTGGCGTGATAAAGAAATAGATGGCGGTCCCATGAGCGCGTCCTTCCCCATCTTCTAACATCGTCGCGGTTCGATAAGTTTCTCGAAAGAAACCGCCTTCATTCGGCAAGGGAATCAATTGCAGTCGTTCGATGATGTCTTCGGCAGTCAAGGGAGCGGATCTAGGGCCATTACTTGAGCGCGATCGTCAGCCGTCAAGGCGCCGTAACCGCGCGGGTAAGGCCATCCGTATCCCCAGCGCCACGACGTTGGCCACCAAGGCACGCCTCCGAATCGCACGCCCAAGTAGGCAATCTCAGCGACGACAGGGTGCCCTTCCCCCGCAAGCGACTTCCGGAAAGCGCGATCGGCAGCCAACCGTTCGTCAGCCGTGCCGCCTCGCCAGTAAGCCAAGTCATGCGTGACGCAATACTCACGCCACAGAGCGGGATCTCTGAGCGTTCCGTCAGGAAATCCAGAACAACCATCGCTCAGAAACGGTTTCAACGTCGCGCTCGGCGAGGCGCATTGGACCAGAAGCGACGCAGCGGCAATGGCCACCACAACCACTGAGACTCTCCGAACTAGTCTGGGAACGATCATCTACGGACGGCTAAGTATCAGTCCGAGGCAGAGAGTATCAAGGAGAATGGCCGCTTGCGCTCTCTGGGTCATTTATGCCACCTTGAGAAATGATCACAAGGCGTCAACTTCTCAAAACTTCATCGTTAGCCCTTTTCCCCACGTTCGCTCCAGGTCTGAGCATGGCGAAGTCCGCCAATGGAAAAGTCAGCCATGCCTGTATCGGCACGGACGGCATGGGCTGGGGAGATTTGGAGAGTCTCAGTTCCCATCCTAACATCCAGATCACCGCCATTTGTGATGTCGACACCGCGCGGATGGAGAAAGCCAAAGCCAAGTTTCCCCAAGCCAGGCGCTATCAAGATTGGCGTGAACTCTTGCAGAAGGAAGGCGATAAGATCGACTCGGTCAATGTGACCGTGCCAGACCACATGCACGCTCCTATCACTTTGGCGGCTCTGCGCGCGGGCAAGAATGTCTACTGCCAGAAGCCACTCACCCACCATGTATCAGAAGCGCGCGACGTCCGCTTGGCTGCCGAGAAAGCGCAAGTAGTCACGCAGATGGGCAATCAAATCCAATCCTCGATCGAGTATCGCATGGCCGTACAAATGCTTCAGGACGGCGTCATCGGCAAGATCAAAGAAATCTACTCTTGGAGCGGGGCCAACTTCCCCAATCGCGGGCGGCCCGCAGGAAGTGATGCCATTCCCAAGACCCTGGATTGGGACAAATGGTTAGGCGTCGCTGCGGAGCGTCCCTTTAAGAAAGGACTCTATCATGACTTCAATTGGCGTGGGTGGCAAGACTTCGGTGGTGGCGGGTTAGGCGACTTTGGATGTCATATCCTCGACGTGCCTTTCAAGGCGGTCGAGATCTCCGCCCCGACATCGATCAAAGCCACCGTTCCCGATGAATGGTTGCAGCATGATCCCTCACGGCGAGAGAATTGGCCAGACTGGCAGATCGTCGAGTACGTCTTTCCAGGAACGAAATGGACCGCCGGCGGTTCGATCAAAGTGACCTGGAGTGATGGCCCACGCCAACCGCGGCGCGAGCTGTTCGAGTTTTCCAATGAAACGCGCAAAGTGCCAGGAGGTGGTTCCTTGTTCATTGGTGAGGGTGGCAAGCTGCTCATTCCACACATTTCCGGACCTCAGATGGTGCCCTACGAGCGCAACCGAGGCATTAAACGTCCGGACGTGAAGGGATTCAACCACTATCATGCCTACATCGACGCGTGCCTCGGCAAAGGCAGCACCGGATCGAACTTCGACTTCGCAGGCCCCCTTGCAGAAGCCACCTGTCTCGGATTGATCGGAACCCGCATCCCCAACACCTCGTTAGACTGGGACGCTGAGTCGCTTTCTTTCACGAACTCAGACGCCGCCAATGCACTGGTCCGTCCGACGTATCGAGCAGGATTCGAGATTTAGTAGAGCGACTCCATCCCAAGAAGTGTGACCACTTCTTCTACGACCCTACCTTCGTGCGCCCACTCAGCGCGCGCAACAATGTCAGTTCATCCGCATGACCCAGCCCACCACCAGCAGGCAAGCCTTGGGCCAGCCGCGTCACACTGAGGTTCATGCCCTCAAACATCTCGACCAGGTAGTTCGCCGTGGCTTCGCCTTCCACGTCATTGGAAAGCGCTAGAATAACTTCGCGAAACGCGCCGTCTCTCAAGCGCGATTGCAAGTGATCCAAGGGCAAGTCATCCGGACCGACGTGTTGCAATGGCGAAAGTCTCCCACCCAAGACTTGATACTGTCCACGAAAGGCACCTGTCTTTTCCAAGGCTAACACATCCACCGCATGTTCCACGATGCAAAGAGTGTCCGGTTCACGCATGGCATCCTGGCACACTTGGCAGCCATCCGGCGTGGCGAAGAATCCGCACACACCACAGTTGGACACTTGGCTCTGCACTTTGGTCAGGCTCTCCGCCAGTGCTTCCGAGAACACCGGGCCTTCTCGGTGGAGCCAAAGCGCCACGCGTTCCGCGCTCCTTGGGCCCACCCCTGGCAATTGCTTCAAGCAGAGGACCAGGTCCTTGATCGGTTCGGGGAATTCAGCGCGGCTCACAAAGCGACGACGCTAGCCACGCAGACGCGTTTGGAAAGAGGAAAGAAGAATCCTGTTGCCATCAGCCTAGGTGTACTACAGTATATACCACACATGCCACACCTGGATCTAGAACTCCAAGGCGGTGTCCCGATCTGGGAACAGATCGTTTACGCGGCTAAGAAGGCGATTCTCCGAGGCGATCTGCGCCCTGGGGATCCCTTTCCATCCGTGCGCGAGTTGAGTCGGCGTTATCAGGTCAATCCGCGCACCGTGCAGAAAGCCATGGCCGCCCTTCAACAAGAGGGGCTGCTCGAAGCCTTTCCCGGCATTGGCATGAAGGTTCGAAAAGCCCCCGAAGTGCGCGCTGAAGATTGCCGGGAATTCCTCAGCTCCGATCTCGAAGCGATTGCGGTTCGGGCGCGCCAACTTCAGCTCGATCTCAAAGATGTCGTCGCAGCTCTCAAAGACCATTGGAAGGAATTATGAACTCATCCATACTATCATTTAAACAAGTCAACAAACGGTATGGCAAGGCGCTTGCTGTCGAAGAACTCTCTCTGGATCTAGCGCCCGGAGAAGTGTTCGCTTTGTTAGGCCCGAACGGCTCCGGCAAGAGCACCGCCCTGCGCATGGCTTTAGATTTGATTCGGCCATGCTCAGGCCAGATCCAAGTGCTTGGTCGCCCTGCGGCGAAACTCAATGCCGCGACTCGAGCGCAGATCGGCTATGTCGCGGAGAGTCACACATTGCCGAACAAGATGACGCTCAAGCAATTGTTAGACTATTTGCGCCCCATGTATCCAGCGTGGGACGATGCGTTGATGCAGCGGCTGATCGATCTCTTCGGCTTGCCGATGGATCAGCGTTGCCGCCATTTCTCGCGAGGCATGCGCATGAAGACCGCCTTCGTCTGTGCCCTCGCCTATCACCCCAAGTTGCTTGTGCTCGATGAGCCTTTCAGTGGCCTGGACCCTCAGGTCATGCGCGACTTGATCGAAGCGCTCGTCGACATGCTCGCCGATGAAGGCATGACCGTGCTCATTTCCTCACATGACATCGATGATGTGGAACGCCTGGCGACCACGATCGGCATTCTGGAATGGGGAAGTGTGCGTTTGGTAGAAGAACTCGACTCCTTGCTCGCCCGCCACCGAGAGATGGCCTTTCGGTTTGAGGAACCGTTCGTCGACGAGGCTCCCAGCGGCTCTGCCACCTGGTGCGAATTGGACATTCGCGGAAGGCAAGGCCGCCTCATCGAAACCGCCTTCGATCCCGTGGAATCCCCCGAACGGATTCAAAAGAGTTACCCGGGCGCGCTGGATATCGAAGACCGTCCTATGTCTCTGAAGAAGATCTACCTCGCAACGATGGACGCCATCACGAACCCAGCGGCGAAACCATGAATCTACGTCTGATAGGAAATCTCATTCGCAAGGATCACCGCCAGCTGTGGCCGTGGTTGCTCTTGTGGATCGTGGTGTGCTTGGTCGATCACTTCCTGGAATTGCAAAAGATGCGGGACTTCCTATCAGAAGTTGAAACGCAATCTCAGATACATTTGAGACACTCCGAGAGTCCGTTCCGAATGTTCGCTTTCGTCATCGCCAATGCTTGGAAGACATGGGCGGGATTCGTGTTGGTCCTGATCATCCTTCTGCCAGACTCGCCTGCGCGGAGAGAGGTGCTTCTCATGGGTCGTCCGTTAGGGCGTTGGGGCCTACTCTTGGGCAAGGCTGTGATGGTGTTGCTCTATGGTGTCCTCGTTCCCTGTGCGTTCGATTGGATCAGAATGGCCCACCCCATCTTTGAGGGCGTCCGTGAGACAATGATAGTTAGCAAGATTCGATGGCTGGGCGCAGGGATTCTCTTCCCCATGGCGATCGCAGCGCTGTCTTCCACCGTGAAACGCGCGGCATTGTTAACCATCGTTCTGCTGATATGCAGAATACTAGGGGGACTGATTTCCTCACATATCGCTCCTGCATTCCAACAACGCTACTACTACGTGCACGGGCGTGAATTCCAATCGCTGCTGATCGTAGTGCTTGGATCTTCCGTGTTCTTCACCATCATCATCTTGCAGTATTTGCGAGACCGAGAAGCGCTCGCCAACAAGCTCTTCATCCTTGGTTGTGCACTTCCATTCGTGGTCCCTTTCCTAACTATCGCCAATCCTTTTCGCGGGGCACCGATGGCGGAAAGCGAGGACGCCCGTCTTGCTCATACTCACATTTCCATAGGGGATTGGCGAGGCCCCTATCCGCACAACTATGGATCGATCGCTATTGGCAGATGGAATTTCAAGAGCGGAAAAAGCAAGGGCCAGCTGCTCATTGAGAATCCGCCTCCAAGCGCTTGGCAGGTGCATGTGCAGAACGCTCAAGTGACCTTTGCCGACGGCAAGGTGGTCGAGGATGTCCGGTTGCCCATAGAAGGGACGCTCTTCTCGGTAAGCCCTTTCTATCTGGAATCGGACCCTGTCCATCGCGTGGTCGGGTTGGTCGATGACTTGCCTTCGAAGGATCTCGTGGAGGCCTATGTGCATGTGATCAACCACTTTGATATGAAGGCCTTGATCGGATACCAAGATCAACCAGGGCACTATGAGGGGGAGGCTGTGTTTTCCTTTCTCAAGACAGAAGTGCTAGGACGCCTACCCTTGGATTGGGAGGCAGAGACGATGGAGATCGGAGGTCCCGGGCATCACGCCGTCATCTCTTTGGAGAGGATCGAGGAATCTGGGGAAGTGCTCGTGTGCGTGATTCGAAAGTTCCCGATGCCTCGATCCCAGTCGCAAGAAGTGGATTGGGACTTCGCACTCTTTCATCCAAGAGAGCGATCGGTGGTGCCCTTCAAGTCCGATTGGGGCACAAGAGGGGTACTTCGAGAAACGAAAGCCAAGAAGCTAGATGCCAATGACCGAGCACATCTCTACTCGTCGACGTTCTGGAGAGAATGCGAGATCGTGCTCTTCCGCCGCGTTAAGACAGGCCGCGCCATCAAGCCATTCTCTCACGAGAGCCAGCAGGCCTCAAGCCGGGCCAAAAGGACACTGGGCGATCGATCTGAATGGGCGAATCAATTGCGTGAAGCAAGGCATCAACACAATGATAGGAATCAAATCGATCACGAACTCGCGAAATGGGTCTCTGTAGAAGACAAGGAGCTGGTGATTCAGCAAGTGCATCCCGAATTCATGCCACTGCCGAAGACACTGCGTCACATGGGATGGCAGCACGATGCCTATGAGATCGCTTTAAGCCACACGAATGACCGAGCCATCCACGAATTCTGGGCCGAACTCTTTGTGACCAATCAAGAGCGCCGGGCCTATCCAGCCCTGGTCAGCTATCTGACAAATTCACTAAGTCAACTTCGCGAGATCGAACCTGGAAGCCTGGAGGAACGCATCCTCAAGCTGCCAGAGTTTCCCGTTGCAGACGCTGTGGACCGCGTCTGGAGAGACAAAAGGCTTGGCCTACCTGGGGTGCAAAGGCTTGGCCTACCTGCGGTGCAGATCGCTCTGCACTCTGGACGCCCATACGCGATCAGAGCCGCCCTGTTATGGTTGGATGACATGCGAGAACACAAAGGGGAACCTCCGTATGAGGCGGTTGCCCTACTTGACGAAATGGCTCAGTCCCTAGGGTGCCCTGCTGAGTTCGGTGAGGCTTGGAAATGGATGTTCAATCGAGTGGATGGCGCACATTTCGACACTACGTCAGGACGCTGGAACTTCACCACAGTATCGCCATGATTCGCAACTTAGTCTGGCATCAATGGAAACACGAGTGCCGTCGGCATCGGGGCCTTCTCCTATTCTGGCTCTGCTGGCATCTTCTCTTAGGGATCCTCACCGCGAGTGATCTGATTCTGCAACCCTCTAGCGCCTTTCTCCACAAGTTCATTGTCGAACTGTATCGGATAAACGACGCCATCACCGCCCTGGTGGTGCTGCTCCTGATTCCGCTCATGATCTTGTCAGAGACTCGAGACAGCCTTCTGTGGTTTCGCCCGGTGGGGAAACGAGGGGTTAAGATCTGCCGTTGTCTGTTTCTGATAGGTATCTTCGTCGCCTTCCCTGTTGGACTCGAAGGACTGGCTTACCTCATCCGCGACGGCATTCTATCACTGAACTTTAAGCCCTTGCTTTGGAGTGGTATGAACCACCTCTCGCTCACATTGACAGTGCTCGTTCTCTGTTCAGTGGTGCGTGATTGGTCGGCCTATTTCATTGGCATGGCCGTGGTCGGATTCTTATGGATGGCCCTCTTTCTTCCATCGTCCTCACTTCCTCACATGCTACTTCGCTCCAGGCCTCTGACAGGCAGTCTTGCCATGGGCGTCTGCCTTGTTCTGGTCCTTGCGGAGCGTCCTGCTCTGGGTGGTCTTGCTGTTGTCTTCATCATGGCAATCAGCTTGCTGCTCCCCGAGAGATCGCGAAGCAACGAGCGGTTCACCCTTCAGGAGATCAAACACGAGCTGACCACGCCACTCCGATTCTCAGAGGGTGGCATCCATTTCTCCATAGGCATGCCCGCCACCGCAGCGCAGAAGTGGACGGTCGTCCACAGCCAGCGATCGGCAGAAAGCCGTGGGGTGCGCAGCTGGAATCTTCAAGTTTCCTACCCGCCGCCGAAGGTGAACAAAGCCCCATCGCTAGCCACTTGGGTCACATTCTCACCAAGCACTTCAATTGACGGCGCTTCAAGGCCTTGGTTTCGTGGAGAAACGGTTGCGAGCGGCATCTTCGTCCAGGACACATCTGGATCCTTCGACGAAGGCTGGCCGCCGACCTTCACGCTGACCACGAAATAGCGAGGCCGCCCCATTCAAGAAAGGGCTTTACAAGGCCCTTTCCTATGAAAAAGTGCGGCCCGAATCCCTCTATTGCATCTCTACTTTGTAACACCATGGCCGATCTAGAAAACAAGCAGCCCGAAAGCGCTACCGGAAAGTACTACGTGGATGATCAGTGCATCGACTGTGATCTCTGCCGCGAGACGGCACCTGCCAATTTCACCCGCCAGGAAGATGGTGGTTACAGCTACGTCTACAAGCAGGCTGAGAATGATGAAGAAGAGCAATTGTGCCAGGAAGCCATGGAAGGCTGCCCTGTCGAGGCCATCGGCGAAGACGGCTGATCCTGCTTCTTTTTAAAGACGACTTTTCACGAAAGCCGATCCGCGAGGGTCGGCTTTCGTCGTTTCTGGGGATGGCTTTGCACGTTTCTATCGCGCAGTTAAGAGATCAGCAGGCCTCATCCAAAGAAGTCGCCGTGCTCACGCATGGACCCATGTTAGAGCACCTGGCGCGGCGTTCGCGGACCACTTGGCGCTCTAAGCGCCTTAGATAGGCACTGACGGCACGGCGACAGCGCTTGCGGTAGGTCTGATAGGAGATGTCCAAGCTTCGGAAACACGCCCGATGATCTCGCCAGACGACCTGCGAGGTGAGCCAGAAGACCGCTCGAAACTGAGCTCGCCATAGCTGAACCAACCATGGCCACCAGGTCGCCTGGCGGAAAGTGAAAAAGTCGATGTGAAAGCACAAGTGTTGTACTTCATCGCGTAGGATGCGTTCACACGCTCCCTGGACGCAGGGATCGTCCACATGCTCGCGCAGCAAACCGTAGTAGGATTCGGCGATCAACTCGGCGTCATCATGATCTGAAGTTCGAACTCCAGATTGATCAAACGGCGCGCCTTGCGGAACACGACGTTCGTCCATTGAGTGTCGATCAACTGCCCCCCCCTAACGGTGTGACCAATCGGGCAAGCACGCGGGCGTGACGGTTCTCTTCGTCGATGAAATGGCTCAACGTTTTCTCGTATCCGATGAACCGAGGATCGTTTCGCAGCCTCTTGGCGAAACGGCGCAAGGCGGTCCCTTCACCGGATTCGCCTAGCTGAAACACGGCCAACGAGGTCACCAAAGGGATCCGTTTCTCCTCGGGCAAGGACGGCGGTGTTTTCCAGGGAAGTGGATCGTCTGCCGCGTTCTGGGAGAAATGGTCAAACCACCGCTGCCAGAGACTAGCTCCAGAGCGCGGCGAAGAGAATGAATCGTCTGCGAATAGGTTCATGAGTTACTTTGCAATACAAAGCAGCGTTTACTTCGCAACACAAAGTATCCGATTTCTTAACGTCCGGCGCTTGCCCCTATTGTCCCAAAGTTGGTGTTCATGTCAGCCAGTTCTCTGATGAGCGGATCCTTGTCGTCTTTCGAGACCGACGATACGGTCTCTCCATGATTCGGAAATACTGCCCGGCAGATCTCGATCGATTGAAGGAGATCACCACCATCTGTTTCGAAGGCGTGTCTATTGATCGAAACATCGAGACGACTTTCGGCCAGATTGGAGAACATGATTGGCAATGGCGCAAGTTGAGGCACATCGACAACGATGTGGCGGGCGCCAATGCGGAAGGCGTCTTTGTCTATCAAGATGGGAGTAACATTGTCGGCTACATCACCTGTCGCTTAGATGCAGGCAGTAAGATTGGATGGATCCCTAACATGGCCGTCATTCCAGCGGCCCAAGGAAAAGGCATCGGAAAACAGCTCATGGAACACGCCTTTGGTTATTTCAAAGGCTCTGGCATGGAACTGGCTAAGATTGAAACATTGGAACAGAATCCCATCGGTCAGGTCTTCTACCCGGGAGTTGGCTTCGAGGAAGTGGGACGCCAACTGCACTATGCGAAGAAACTATGAAACTTGTAATGCTAGGATGGATCTTCAGCATGGCCGCTACTGCGGGCCTGCTTGCGGGTGAGGAACGCAAAGTGACCTTTCACGATGTGCGTTTCCGCACCTACGAGATTGATCCGAGCAAAGAGAAGCTGGAACTGATCTGGCGCGACGAGAAGGGGAAACCCTATAAGAACTTACGGACTGCGCAGAAGGCATTCGCGGCGAAGGGCAGGCCATTGAAGTTCATCACAAACGGCGGCATCTACGAGACGGACGGGAAACCGTTAGGTCTTCATGTGGAGGAAGGAATAGAACTCGTGCCTCTCAATAAGAAGTTCGTGAAAGACGGGCAACCTGGTTGGGGAAATTTCTACCTCGAGCCCGGCGGTGTTTTCTCCCTCGATCAAGACGGCAAGGCCACAGTCGAAGAAACGCGTGCCTATGCTAGGAAGAAATCGGCTGTTCCTCCACGCATTGCCTGTCAGTCTGGACCGATACTTGTCCATCGTGGGGAGATTCATCGGAAGTTCCGCAAGGGCTCGAAGAATGTGCGCTACCGCAACGGCGTGGGCGTGCGCAAGGATGGGAGTATTGTCTTTGCGATCTGCGCGGATGGTGAAGTGGTGAATCTGCACAGCTTTGCCGAACTCTTCCATGATCGCTTAGGTTGCCCATCCGCCTTATTTCTTGATGCGGATGTCAGCAAGATGGAGGTGAATCCTAAAGAAAGGCCCGTGAGTTCCGCGGGCACTTTCGCTGCCATGTTTGTCATCACAGAGTCTGATTGAACGCTTGGCCCCCGGATTGCTAATAATGAAACGACCACCCACCCTCACCATGAAAGCCACATCGCCCTTTACCACCATCATCGGAATCTCCTGGTTCATCACGACTAGTCTTTTCGCGGGCCAGTTCAAACACATCACCGTCGACGGAGACTTTGAAGATTGGTTCGGCGTGCCTGTGGCAGACGTGGACGAGATGGATGCCGATGGCGAATTTGATATCAAAGATGTCTCGATCGCGAATGACGAGGACTATCTCTACATTCGAATCCGCCTGCACGGCGCTAGCAATTATGCTGATTTCAATCACCAAGTGCTCGTCGATACCGATGCGGATGGAGGCACCGGTCATCCCTGGGGCGGCGTCGGTTCCGAGCTGTTCGTGGAGAATGGAAGCAGTTACCAACAGAAGGGCGGCAGATTCAATGAAGGAGCGGGATCGAATCTTGGTTGGAAGGTGTCTCCAGGCGGAAGCCAGACACAATTTGAGATCCAGATTTCGAGAGCGGCAAGCGACGCCGAGGGATTGGCGTTCTTTGGAAGTGATGAGGTGGCGGTCTCTGTGCTAGCACAAACCCTAGAGTGGCAACTGGCAGATTCACTTGAGGGAGTGCCTTACATCTTCGCCACTCAACCGGAGCCATTTACCGGCATGAAAACGATCATCAACCTGGTCGACACCTTCTGGTTCTATCAAGAAGTCGCTGATCCTGAACCCGACTGGTTGCTTCCTGACTATTCCGGCGATGACACCTGGAAAGGTGGACAGGGATTCTTCAGCTACGGCTTTGCCAATGGCACCTTTCCTGTAAACGCGAGCGTTCAGCTCGCGACTGACAGAACGACCTATTATTTCCGAGCTCCCTTCCTCTGGGAGAACGCCGCCGAAGGAGTGGCGCTTCTCATGGACGCGCACTTTTCCGATGGTGCCGTGATCTATCTGAATGGCGATGAGGTCCGCCGCATCCGCATGCCAGAGGGCGAGATCGATGGCAACACACAAGCACTCAGCACGGCGTTCTCTCCAGGATCGGTAGAGACTTTCAGTCTTCCCGCAGCCGCTCTCATCACAGGCGAGAATCTGCTCATGGTCGAGCTGCATCAATCCGCGGATTCCACAGATTCCTTGGCCTTCGGACTGACATTGACCGCGAGCGACAGCATTCCACCAAGTCTTGAGGAGCCGAGTAAGCCAGAGGACCAAGAGATAGAAGAAGGGCAAGCGGTCACATTCGCTTTGGGAACGATCGCGGGCACGGAACCTTACACTTTTCAATGGTCTAAGGACGCAGAAGTGATTTCGGAAGCCACTGGAGCGCGTTTGGAGATTCCGATCGTCTTACAAGAGGACGCAGGAACTTACACCGTGGACATCAGTAACGCTTCTGGCAGTGTACGCAGCCGTGAAGTGATTTTTACGACCACTGCCCTCCCCGTGAGTTTTTCCGATGAGACCCTACCGACCGATCAAACGCTCGCTCAGGGTAAACCCATCACGCTGAGCGTCGAAGTGCTGGGATCACCGAACATGACCTATCAATGGTACAAAGATGATGCCGCCATCGAGCTTGGCACGGAAGCCACCTATACCATCGAAGCCGCTCTCTTGGAAGACGACGGAGACTATCATGTCACCGTGAGCAATCGCGTGAACAGCATCACGAGCCGCCAAGCCAAGGTCACTGTCCAGTCGGATCAAGACGCGCCTGTGGTGAATGAGATCACAGCAGCTTCAGGAACGATCCTCATTGCATTCTCAGAACCGCTCGACGAGGCGTCGGCCATCGATTCGAGTCATTACACCATCCCTGGCATTCCCGTCGCCCGTGCTGCCATCGCTGAAGATCTGCAAACGGTCACTTTGGAAACGGAGTCCATGACCTTTGGACAGGACTATCAGATCACTATCGACGGCGTTGAAGATCGATTTGGCAATAGCCTCAACACCACGGTGCCTATCCGAGCCACCATTTTAATCGATGGCGACTTTGGAGACTGGGCGGGCATTGGGCCCATCACTGCCGATCCCTCGACGAACGAAGGCATTGAGTTCAATGAATTCTGGGCTGCCAACGATGACAAATTCCTCTACCTGCGCTTCAGCTTCCACAAGAATATCGGCCAGCTTCCCCTCGACTATCTCTATCAGATCTTCATTGATGGCGACAATGATCCGACTACGGGTCTAGCTGTTTCCACGATTGGCTCGTCGCTCATGATCGAGAACGGAAACGGGTGGCTACAGACCGGAGGTGCTTTCAATGAAGGCAGTGTTCCTAACGTTGACTTTCAACTCGCCCCCACGGGTCCTTCCGCTGAGTTCGAATGCCGAATCGCCCTGGGAACGGACAAAGACGGAACTTCTCTTCTCACTGCAGATACCTTGGGAGTCTCATTCAATCTGATCTCCACGAGCTGGGAAGTCATCGACTCAGGCCCAGAAGAAGCCCTCCTCTTCACGCTGTCCGATTCTCCCATAGTGATCGATCCCGATCCGACCGAGCCCATCGATCCGGTCACGATTGTCCTCCTGGATGGCAAGATAGAGATCCTATGGAATGATGGCCTGTTAGAATCGAGTGAGACACTCCTTCCCAATAGTTGGGCACCCGTCCCAGACGCGGCAAGTCCCTACCTTTTGAATCCTGACGGACGCACACGCTTCTATCGCAGCACCAACTGAATCACCATGAATCCCCTATCCGCCGCTTGGCGCGAGATGGTCATCTTCGCCACGGCGACCACGGCGTTTTCTACTAGCGAAATCACATTCACTGAAGATGATTCCGTCTTTCCCAAGCCGGAAAGCGGATTCTATCTCTATCAGAATCTCGCCGATCTCAATGATGGGGTCACCAAGATGCGTGACCGCAACCTCACTCTTCTCTGGGGCAAGATTGATCTGGAACCTTATCGCACGACCGCGGATCTCCCGCAGAGCTACCTCGATGAGCTTGAGAAGGGCTTCGAAACAGCACAAGCTGCAGGCGTCCAGGTCATTGTCAGAGCCTCCTACGGTCACCGAGGACCTGGCGGCGACTATCAAACCTACGAAGATCCTGAAATCAGCGTCATTCGCGGACACATGGAGCAGCTCGCTCCCCTCTTCACGCGCAATGCCGACCGTATCGCCTTCTTTGAAGCGGGTTTCATAGGTCCCTGGGGAGAGTGGCACACCACCGAGGTGGCCAATTCACCTGAGAAACGTCGTTCTCTCTTCCTACACTTGCTAGAGAACACGCCGAAGAGCCGGATGATCGTCCTCCGGTATCCCGCGTTGAAGCAATCGATCTTTGAGTCGAACGAACCACTCACTGCGGAGACATCATACAACGAAAGTACCAAAGCGCGCGCGGGTCATCACAACGATTGTTTCCTCTCTTCGCCGAATGACGTGGGCACCTACAATCGCGGTGGCCTCACCATGGCACAAGAAGTGGCCTACCTGGCCGCTGACACCCAACACACTCTCTTCGGTGGCGAAACCTGCGCGCTGCATGACCGCAGTCTTCCCGAGAATGCCATTGCCGAGATGGAGAAACTGCACGCCAGCTATCTGAACTCATCCTACCATCCCGATGTTCTGCAACGTTGGCGAGACCTCGGCGCCATGAGCACGATCGAGAAACGATTAGGCGCTCGCTTTGTTCTTGAGTCCATCGTTCTCCCGACCAAAGGGACGCCTGGAGGTCAAGTGTCGATGGCTATCACCCTGACAAATCAAGGCTTTGCCTCGCTCTACAACAAGCGGCCCATCTTTCTCGTGCTGCGAGATTCCGAGGAGAAAGAACGTGCCCGCTTCCCCTTGTCCGAGATCGATCCGCGCCATTGGAAGGCTGGCATTTGCACGAAATTTGCGGCAACCATCACCTTGCCAGAAGATCTCGCGCCGGGCAGTTTCACCTGGAGCCTTCATCTTCCCGACGTATCGGAGAGGCTCGCAAGCGACGCGCGGTTCGCCATCCGCATGGCTAACAAAGACGCCTGGGATTCAGAGACGGGCGAGAATCGCTTGGTCAAGGACTGGCCCATTGCTGAATAGTAGATCCAACAGAATTCGATTCACTTGCCACGCATCTCCACCTACGCTGGGCGCATGAATCTCTACCAGTCCTGCACGATTGCCCTAACACTCGCGATAGCCGCACCCACGAGCTTTGCTGACACGGTCAAAGTGTTCGTTCTCGCCGGTCAATCGAACATGGAGGGCAAGGCGGACAACAAGCTCTTGGATCACCAGGCCACGGACGCCAAGACGCAAGCGCATTTCCAACACCTGCGAGACGGAGATGGATGGATCACTCGGGATGACACGTTCATCAAGTTTCTCAAGCGTCACGGAGGCCTCACGATCGGCTACGGATCGCCCGGAAAGACGGGACCGGAACTCGAGTTTGGTCACATGATGGGGGAGCACTTTGACGAACCCGTCTTGCTAATCAAGACGGCTTGGGGTGGTCATTCGCTCTACGAGAAATTCCGTTCACCGTCCTCCGGCCTTCCGAATGAGGGCACGCTCAAGGCAATGCTAGAGAACGCTCAGGCCAAGGTCAAACGTGCCAATGAGAAGAATGGCAAGGACAACCCGCTGCCGACAATGGACGAGATCAAGGCGGAGTTCGGCAGCTCCTATCGCACCATGATGACGGAAGTGAAGGACACGTTGGAGAATGTGGGAGAGCTTTTTCCGGCATTGAAAAGCAAGGAGCTGGAGATCAGGGGTTTCGTTTGGTTCCAAGGGTTCAACGACATGTTCGGCGACGATGCGCCTGCCGATTACGGCGAGAACCTGAAACGGCTCATTCAAGATGTGCGCAAAGATTTCAAGAAACCCGCCCTGCCCTTCGTGATCGCCGCGATTGGGAACAATGGCTCCAAGCCCGCCCAGAAAGGCATGCTTGCCGTGCAGAGTGCGCAGTTATCGATGAACGACGTGCCGGAGTTTTCCGGCAATGTCAGAGCCTTCCCTACGGATGTGCTCGTGGACAAGGCGGCGGAAGAACTTTTTCCCACCTGGAAAGAGAATTTCGAGGCGTGGAAGAAAGTCGGCTCGGACCGTCCCTATCACTATCTTGGAAGCGCCATTTGGTACACCCGCATCGGCCACGGCATGGGCGATGCGATGTTGGGTTTGTTGAGTGATTAATAAGGAGACTTTGAGATGCCAACCTTATGGCAATGATAGCCCTCTGCCGCTTTGATAGCCTTCTGCCGCTTTGATAGCCTTCTGCCGCTTTGATAGCGCACCCCCAACTAAAGCGGCAGAGGGCGGCCGCACTTGGTTGATGAAAATGGGGTATAATCTCTCGAATTCCGAAAGGAATGAGAAAGGAGTCTCCATCGCGGTTAGCTATCACGATGGAGGCGGGCCCGGTGAACTCCGACCGCACTTGAAACCTTGAGTTCGTTGTGGAGCAAGGAGCGCCGGGCCGTCTTTCCATCTGCAATTCGGAGAGTTGAATGAGCCTAGAGCTCGAAGTTCCAAGTATGAAATCACAGATG
>JBLHHN010000025.1:0-31673 GCA_047616785.1 Verrucomicrobiales bacterium | reverse complement strand
AGTATTGCAGATGCTTGCTTTGACCGTGTTTTCTCAGATACACAATTCCTTGATAGGCTTCGTGACCCTTTGCTAGATTGCGCATGACTGCTTGTTTCTCTAGTTCCTCTACGACTGCTTTCCACCTCGTGAGTGGGAAGTTCTCATGAGTCGGCTGACTGATTTCGTAGTTGGGCCATCTTCCCTTTCGACAGCTCGATGCTGAGATCTATTAGCTCGCCTGTCAATTGTTTCGATTTTCCTGATGGATCGGATATCCGAAGAGTTCTAATATCCTTCACACGGCTTCCTGATTTCTAAGATAGCCTTATTACAATCTCTAGCATCACGCAACTAGGGAGATCTACGATGGAGAATTTATGATTTGAGAGGGTAACGGATTCTAACGAATGTGTGGATCATAGTGAGGTGAAGCGTTCAGAGGTGAAGCGTTCAGAGCCGAACCACGGTAGGCACCGAACACACGGAAAGGCTTCGATTCATATGAGGTCCGCAGATTTCGCAGATGGGCGCAGATTCGCAATTGGCTTAGGATCGACAGCGGATTCAAGCGTTCAGAGACAACGCATTCAGGAGACATAGGGATAGAGTTAGAGACCATCCATCGGAAAGCAATCTCTCGCAACGGCGCGCCGGCGCAACGGACTTTTGAGAAGGCAAGCTCAACGCGAGCCCAACCACTCCAGCCTCGACTGCCACCTAACTTCTGCGTCGTTGTATGACACTAACACCTGATCTGTTTCGCTCCTTCACCGCTGTGTCATCGTGAGAATTGCTCCCTAGTAGGACTATCGAGGCTGTCGGGAAACGACGCCGGCATAAGGAATTCGCGTGCAATTGCGCCATTCGCGTTCAGAACAGCCTCTATTCGCACTGGGCTGGCTTTCGTCGCGCGTTCGACGCTGGACTTGGCAGACATCTCTCACGAACTTTCGCCCAGGCATTGATCCTGTTCGCCGAGGATGCTAGGTTCGCCTCGTTGAGCCAAGATCCTTCACAGACAAACGCCTGTCCGACCTGCCATGCAGAGGTGGATGTATCCGCATGCCCCCCGTATACCGAGATCGTTTGCCCTGAGTGCGAGGCCCCCATGTGGGCCCGGCAGGTGATCCAACAGTACAAGATCGACTCGGAGATCGGCCGGGGAGGCATGAGCCGTGTCTTTCTCGCCACCGACCCGGCGCTGGATCGGCGGGTGGCTCTAAAGGTCCTGCTTGATCGCTACAATCAAGATGATGAGCGTCTGAAGCAGTTCGAAAAGGAAGCGCACACTACGGCCAGCTTCACCCATCCCAATGTCGTCAAAGTCTATGCGGTGGGACGTGACCTTGGGAATCTCTTCATCGTGATGGAGTTTGTGGAGAACGGTAGCCTTGATGACCTCATCGCGAAGCAAGGCAAACTCACGGAAACACAATCCCTCACCTGGGCTTTAGAAACGGCTCATGGCCTGCAAGCGGCCTATCAAAATGGCCTCATTCATCGTGATGTGAAGCCGGGCAACATTCTTCTGGCCAAAGACCGTTCCGCCAAGTTGGTGGATTTCGGCTTGGCTCTGATGTTCCAGCGTGACGTGGATGAATCCAAGGATATCTGGGCCACACCCTATTATGTCTCTCCCGAGAAACTACTCGGCGAGGGTGAAGACCATCGCAGTGATATCTACAGCCTTGGGGCCACGCTCTATCATTTGTTAGCTGGGAAGCCTTCCTTTGAAGTGAAGACCGGGACCTACGAAGAACTTCGTGCGGCCAAGGTGAAGGTGATCCCTTTGAAACCCGCAGCGACACACGTCTCGTCAGCCACTTGCAAGCTAGTGGAACGGATGATGTCTCCTGATCCTAACGACCGGCCATCCGCCTACGACGAGCTCATCGCGGAGATGGAAGAAACCAAAGCGCGCCTTGGCCCCAAGCTCGCACTCCAGGGCAAAGGATCGGCGACACGTTTCATCACCGATCAACACACTCGCAAAGGAGCGAAACTTCGTCGCCGCATCGTCGCCGCCGCACTTGTGGCCGCGGTCGGATTCGGTTGGTATATTTCCACGACTCACCCATTGATTGCGCCCCCGGTCACTTCGGTAGAAACCAAGCCGAAAGACGTCGAGATCAGCTTGGACGATGAAGCACCTGCTCTCGGAGACCAGACTCAAGAGGCCTTTCTCAAAGCGAGACAAGACTTGCTCGCAGGAAATTGGGAAGCCGCAGGAAGAGCATTCCGCGCTGTCTATGAGACGAAGGAAGCAGGGCCCACGATCAAGCAATGGGCGCTCTACCACCATGGCCTAGCAAAGCTCTTGGCCGGACAGGAACCGGAGTCACGCACGGTTTTCGCCTTGCTAGACAAAGAGAAATGTCGAGGCCCCGAGCTGGACGATTTCTTCAACAGCATGCACGCCCCGCTCCAAGAGGATCATCGCATCCCTGTCACTTTAGCGGAGAAAACCAAGAGTGGCTTCTGCTATCCAGCGGCCTTGCTAGCCTATGGCTTAAAGAATTGGGAGCGAGGAGCATACAGGGAAGCGAGTGCGCATCTCAACGCTTTTGCCAAAGCCAAGCCAGGACCCACCTTCGAATGGATCAGCTCCTACACGTCCCTCGTTGAGGATCGACTTGCTGACCTTGAGTGGCTGCCGGACCTCACTGACATTGCCTCGATTCAAGACAAGTCTGTGTTAGCTCGAGAAGAATTGGCCCTCCGCGCGCTTATCCCACGTGCTCGGACCGAAGCTGCCCGTAGCCTCGTCGAAGCTCGGAAAATGGCGGCTCACAAGCAACTCGATTCTTGGAATGAAGTCGCCGCGCAGAAAGAGAAAGCCGCGAAGGCCAAACAGGACGCGCGAGAAATCGACACATGGAGAACTCTCCAAGGAGAATTGGCCCCCCTTCGAAAGGCCATGCGCTTTGACATGGGCATCGAATTGCTGGCCACCAAACGAGACGTGTTTCAATCGGAATTGGGACAGGAGAGCTTCGCGGATCAGCTCTATCTTTGGATGAAAGCGGAGATCTTCCTAGACCACCTCGTAGCCGCACTCCCAGGCAGGCAAGGCAGTCTGGTTCCTATGAATGGAGAGACCTTGACCGGTGAGATCACTGCGGCCAGTCGTCAAAGCGTCACTTTGCGCCTCTCCTCTGGTGAAGTCACGCTGCCCTTTGATCAGCTGGCTTCTGCTGAACTGGCACAACTCGCGCAGCAAGTGACTGCCGAGACTCATGATTCCAATTTGTTCTATGAACTTCAGGAGGAACTCGTGATCTTTGCAAGTCTCACGAACCTGAAGAACGTTCTCGAAACTCAAGCGGTCACGTTGCGTCGTGAGAATCGACCCTTTCGCGAACGCTGGGCCCGCGTCCAAACATTTGAAAGCAACTTTCCAACCAAACATCTCCGTCATGAATAACAGCGATTCAAAGCCACCCACTCCCGAAGAACTCAGTAAGAAATTGTCTGACTTCATGAAGTCAAACTTTGGCGACAAAGTGAATTTCTCAGCGTTTCCTGGAATGAATACGACGGAGGAGGACGAGACTGACGAACCTCTGAACGAGGAGAGCGCTCCTAACAAAGCCATATTTGAGTTCGACTATCGCCCCAAAGACATCAAACGGCATTTGGACCGCTTCGTCATCCGACAAGAAGATGCCAAGAGAGCGCTTTCGATTGCCGTGTGCGATCATTACAATCATGCCAAATTCCTCAAGCGGTTGGAGGACGAGCAACCAGGCAAGAACGACCACATTGAATTCGCCAAGCAGAATGTGGTGATCCTAGGGCCGACGGGTGTGGGCAAGACCTACCTCGTCAAGCACATTGCCGAGCTAATCGGGGTGCCTTTTGTCAAAGCAGATGCGACGAAGTTCAGCGAGACGGGCTATGTCGGTGGGGATGTCGATGATCTCATCCGAGAACTCGTGAAGCGCGCGGAAGGTGATGTCTCATTGGCCGAGTATGGCATCATCTACATTGATGAGATCGACAAGCTAGCAACGCGAGGCAACATGATGGGGCGTGATGTGAGTGGACGCGGCGTGCAAACGGCATTGCTCAAACTGATGGAGGACACTGAGGTCTCTGTGAGAAACCCCATGGACATTCAGAGTCAGATGCAGGCCATGTTCCAAATGCGCGCTGGCACGGAGCCGACTCGCGATTCCGTGCGCACACGGCACATCTTATTCATCGTAAGCGGCGCATTCTCTGGCCTGGACGAGATCATCTCTCGCCGTGTCGGTCGCAAATCCATCGGATTCGAAGCCATGTCTGGTCAGAACAATGAAGGAGATTCGCTCTTCCGTGAGGCGAGCACGCGCGACTTCCTGGACTACGGATTCGAAGCTGAATTTATCGGCCGCCTCCCAGTGCGCGTGGTCTGTGATCCTCTCAAGGCAGAGGATCTATGTGAGATCATGGAGAATTCTGAGGGCAGCCTCATCCGCCAGTACGAGCGCGAATTCGAGGCCTACGGCTTGAAAGCTGCCTTTGAGAGATCGGCGTTAGAGGCCATCGCTGCCCGAGCGGTCACAGAAGAAACGGGGGCTCGTGGACTCATGACGGTCTGCGAAGCGATCCTTCGCGATTTCAAATTCGAATTGGCGGACAGCGGGGTCACGGAGTTGAAAATCGATCGTGAGCTGGTCGACCATCCTGACAAAGTACTGGCACGTTACCTCGAGGCCTGCGGAGATTCTGACAGTCAAGAAGTGCAGAAAGAGATCCTCACGTTCTGTGCCGGATTTCGCGACAAATATGGCCTAGACTTGGTCTTCGATCTCGATGCCATGCATCTCGTGAACAAGCGCTGTTCCAAGTTGAACATGAGTGCCTTGGCCTGGTGTGAACAATCCTACGATGACTATCAGTTTGGCCTGAAGCTGATTCAGAAGAATAAGGGACGACACTCATTTCGCCTTCCTGTGAGAGCAGTTGAGGATCCTGAAGGATTCCTCAGCGATCTGGTGCTGAAGTCGTACCGGATGGACGAGCAACCTAAAGTCGAGTGATGCGCCAAACGAAAGGGGTCGTTGCTGTGGCGATCATCCTTCTATCACTGCTATTAGCAGGCAGTGTCTTTCTAAATTGGTGGCCCGCGCTCAGCAGCGCTGACCTCGCCATTCCTCCTCCATGGACACACGGAGTTTGGATTGGCACCCTTGGGCTATTTGCGGGTTGGCTGACCACGACCTTTCTCTTGCCTCCTTCGCTTGGCTTCCGAGTCCTCCTGATCGTCGTCCTTGCCTTGATCGCGGGAAGCGCCGTCGTCTGTGTGAATCAGGCCGGGTGGCAGGCCGATCTTATTCCCACCGTGACCACTGTAATTGTCCTTGGACTAACGGGACTGCTAATAACAGGATCGAAACACCGTCGTCTAGCACAGCTAGAGCGGATCGGCCTGACCTCGCGCGTGAGTGCGCAGCGGATCGAACGTTGGCTTTCCCAAGCCACTCCCCTTCCCTTCCTGAAGAAGTTCTCAGACACTCTCCACACCAGCACCGTTCGGCTCACATTTCCCCAGGGCACCTCCGAGCTGGTGGCGAAAGCGACCGCTCATTGGCTGGCCGCTGGCGGCTATCTGATCCAGCAAACACACAACACCACAGAGATCATGTTCGGATTTCCCAATACGATGGCCCAACACGCCCAACGAGCTTGCCGATCCAGCCTCGAGTTGCGCGACAGCTTGTTAGAGAAAACCTCAGTGGAATGGACACTGACGGCAACGACGCAACCAGTCCAAAGCACCCTATCACAAGTCGATTCCAGGCAGGTACTTCTGCCTATCAGCGAGACGCGTGATTCAAAAACAAGGGCTCCCGCAGAGATCGGTCGCATCATCATTGACGATGCGACCTACACGTCCTTGGATCACGAACTCTGGACGACGGAAACGATCTTAGAGCATCCGGCCTGGCGACATTTGCTAGGTCAACAATCCCGAAAGGAGCCTGCCTCTTGAATATTCCGTTAGATGCCGTCGAAATCACGCCTTTTCAAAGACGCGTCTATGAAGCAGTCTTGCAAATTGCGCACGGCCGCGTCACCACCTACAAATGGTTAGGCCTATCCATCGGGTGTGGCTCGCCCCGAGCGATCGGTCAAGCTTTGCGACGCAATCCTCTCGCTCCGGAAGTCCCGTGCCATCGAATCGTGTCTTCAGATGCACGCATCGGCGGCTTCGCTGGAGAGACCGATGGGCCAGAGATCACGAAGAAGCTACGGCTCCTAGCGGAAGAAGGCGTTATTTTCGAAGATGGGAAATTGGCAGATTCCGCTCAGATCTATACCTTTGGGCTCGAATGATGAAGCCCCGCTCTTTTCGGCTCCGCTTGGCCCTGATCTCTGCGATCAGCGCGGCGATCGGGCTCTTTGTCTTCGGACTGGTGGTGAGCAGTCTGTGGTGGAAGGACCGCATCAAGCGGGTCGATGAAGAGCTGTCCCGACAAGGACATGTGTTAGCCAGCCGCAATAATCTTCCCTCGAAGATGTGGGAAGAAGTCTACAACAACATGCAATCGATCCTCGGCGAAGAACAAATCACCTCTCGATTCATCGGCGTCCACCGATCGCAGGGAGAGATGGTTTACACATCTTCCAACTGGCCTGAGAATCTTGACCTCACAGAATACCCAGCATCCAGCGAGACCTTCGAATGGCGCGGATCCGCCCGAGACTTCTTCCGCCCGAAAGGACCTAACAGCCGTCGCCGCGAGCAAGGCATGGGCCCCGGAAATGATCCACGACCTCGAAGAGAAATCTTCTCGCGCCGTACCACCCCACCGTCGCGCACCTTGAAGCAGGCGCGCTTCTATGATTTCACAACCCGCAATCAGCAGCGCTGGCGTGTTGCTGTGTTTGGAAACACCAAGAATGACGTCGTGTTAGGAGCTCACCTGGGCGAATTGCAGAGTGAGTTGCGTTCGCTTTGGGTCACGTTTGGCACGGCCTCGACGGGAGCTCTATCACTTATCGCACTGGGAGCTTGGCTGCTCTCGCGCAAAGCACTCACCCCAATCGAAGCTCTCACAGAGGCCACACGCCAAGTCTCGGCAAGTGATCTGAGTCAACGCATCGAACTTGCGAATGCAGACCGCGAATTCCTGCCATTGATCAATGTCTACAATGGGATGATGGAGCGCTTGGAAAAGAGTTTTCACCAAGCCACGCGATTTAGTGCAGACGCTTCGCACGAACTGAAAACGCCAGTCGCCATCATGAAAGGCACCTTGGAACGTGCCCTTGCCGACGCTCCCCCAGGTTCCAAAGAGCAGTCCGTTTACACCTCTCTGCTTGAAGAAACGGAGCATCAGCAGGCCATCCTCCAGAGCTTGCTCCTCCTCTCACGGGCAGACGCGGGGAAACTCCATATCACGATGGATCCCGTTTCTCTCAGCGATCTGATGACCGACGTGCTGGATGATGCGGAGATGATGGCTGAAGACATGGAGCTCTCCGTGCGCAGCGAGATCGCGCCCGATGTCATGGTGGACGGAGATCCCAATCTTCTTCAGCAGATCTTGCACAACCTTTTAACCAATGCCTCAAAGTACAATCATCGGCAAGGTTGGCTCCAGCTCTCACTCGCCGCAGAAGGCACTGAAGCAGTGCTAAGCGTGAGCAACAGTGGAGAAGGTATCCCTCCCGAAGCCCAAGATCGATTGTTTGAGCGTTTCTATCGCGTGGAAGCTTCTCGGAGTAATCGTAAAGACGGCATCGGGCTTGGCTTGAGTCTCTCGTTAGAACTGATCAAAGCCCATGGCGGTAACCTTGCCCTCCTCAAAAGCACCACGGAAGAGACGGTCTTCGAAGTTCGTCTCCCAATGAGCAAAGCTTAACGTCACAACATGCAGATCGTGACATTCGCGTTGACCATGGCTGCGGGGCAACTCACGCCTGGACCTGACATGCTGCTCATTCTGAAGAACACGCTCAATCATGATCTGCGCGCTGGTCTCGCGACCATCGCTGGAATCTGTGTCGGCATCATTCTTCACGTCACCTTGGTATTTGCAGGATTAGCCGCTCTGTTAGCGAGATCTTCTGGACTTTTCCGAGCGGTTCAGGTTCTTGGTGCCTGTTACTTGCTCTACATCGCCTGGAATTTGGTTCGCCACTTCCGGGCGAGCAATCCCGTAGACATCACAGCTTCCACACGACCAAAACTATCACAACACCAAGCATTCAAAGAGGGTTTCTGGACCAATCTATCCAACGTGAAGGTCATGATCCTTTTCTCGAGCATCCTCGCTCCTCTGTCCACCGGCCCCGATAGCACCGCCTGGATCTTCGGCCTCATCATCATCGTCGAAGCCGCCCTCATTTGGCCACTCTTTGCCTGGCTCATGCAGCGGCCTCGCATCCGCACACAATTCTTCCGATACCAACAATCCCTGAACCTGATCTTCGCTCTACTCATCGGCGGCTTCGCGGCCAGGCTCTTGCTTGGCCTGTGATCCCATGGCACCTTCCTTCGACTTCTATATTTATTACCAAATAAGTCTTAAAATTCTAGATCCCTTACTGGACAGAACTAGACCTTCATGGTTCGCTTTGTTCTTCTATGAAAATGCTCCTTTTCATGCTAATTCCGCTGATTTTCTTCGGAGCTGGAATGCTCTTCGCCAGCCTGCTGTGGGGGAAGTACAAGCAGCTTTCCATCGCTCTCGGCCAAAAGGCAGATCGGCATGAGGAAGCTGAGAAGGCGATCCAAAAGTCGATGGACGAACTTTTAGCGAAGCACGCGGATCAATCCACGACCTGTCATACCCTAGAGGAAGAGCTGGCTCACATCGCCACGGAGCGAGAATCCCTCATGGCCGATCTGGCAGATGCTCGCACCGAACAGACCCGTCTCCGAGATCTCGAATCTGATCATGCCGCCGTTTCCGAGCGAAACAAGGCTCAAGAAGAACGTTCCGCCGTGTTGCAATCGGAACTCAACCAAGCAAAGCTACAGGGCGAAGCCATCATCGCGGCAGAGAATCGCGCCAAGCAACTGGCCCTCGAGAAGGCAGAAGTTTTAACGTTGGTAGGAAGGCTGGAAGAAAAGCTCAACACCTTCGTGCCCTTGCAGAAGCAGCTCGAAGAAGAACAACGAACCGCGCAAGCCCTCACACGCGCCACCCGCCTTGAGCGAATCCGCAGACGTCGAAACGCTCGTCTACAGCAAGAAGAAGCGGCCAAACGTCGTTCTCGCACCACTCGGAAAAAGCCGCTCCATGCCGTGCCAACCTTGGCCGTCGTCGAGCCGACTCCTTCGCCATCATCGCCTAACCAAATCAACGGGCACCAACGTTCCGGCATGGCCAAGCGCTTGCTCGCCCGCTTGCGTCCTTCAGCCCCCAAGCCAAGACCAAGAGTGACATCTCCCCCCGACATCGCTCCCGTTGCCGAGTCCCCTGCCCTGAAACGCGATCGTCGGCATTGGTGATCTGAGGCGACTCAGCGGTCGCGCCTGCGCCAAGCACCAAATCCCATCATCAGGGAAAACACTAGGCAAAGCGTGAGGGTGACCCAACCGATCATGGTGAAGGGACCTTTGTCAGGGACGCCGGCTTCGATGTGCATGAGGATTGCAGAACTGATGAGCATGGCAGACAAGATCAAGGCCATGGCCAGAAACTGACCGGTCTTCACCACCGCCTGCTTCAAATCATCCACACCATCGTGCCTCAGCCGAAAGGTGTAGTCGCGACGACGCAATTGAATCATCATATCGCGCACCTCCTGTGGAAAGGTTTCCAGAAGCTCGATGTAGGCGCTGCCATTGTGAAGGAGGCGCTCTTTCATCCCTGACCACCCGTAGTGCTGAGCAAAGAGACGCTTGAGCAAAGGCCGCGCAGCACCGACGAGGTCAAAGTTAGGCTCGATCTCCTCCACCACACCTTCCATCGTCATGAGAGCTTTGATCAGATAGACAAGATCTCCCGGACAATGAATGCGGTACTTCCGCAAAACATCGAAGAAATGATTCAACAGCGCCGTGAAATCCAAGCCATCAAGGGTTCCGGCTTCACAGCGACCTATCATTTCCCACAAATCATTACGGAAGTGCCGATCCTTTTCCAAGGCAGGATCGGCATTGGTGATCTCAATCGCCACCCTTACCGTGCGATCCAGATGTCGATCAATGACAGCTCGCACAAATTCGCCTAACAAATAGCGCGTACGAGACTCGACGAAGCCCGTCATCCCACAATCGATCAGCACCAACCGCTTCTCTTCATCGAGAAAGAGGTTTCCCGGGTGAGGGTCTGCGTGAAAATACCCAAACTCCAAACACATGCGGAAGATGGCTTTAGTCGCAAGCTGACACAGATGCTCTCGAGTCTCCGGAGCAAGTGTCGCAGGATCGAGCCGAGAAAGCTGTATCCCCTTGATCTCCTCCAGCGCTAGCACTTTCTTCCGACTAGCCTTCCAATGCACTTGAGGAAAGCGCACACTATCATCATCCTCGAAATAGCGAGCCAGGCGCTCTGTGGCCTGCCCCTCGTGAATCAAGTCCAGCTCGATCTCCAAGTGCCTCGCAAATTCCTCGACCACTTCACTGGGATCAAAGCCTAGATTCTCGAAGTACTTGCCGGCCAGCTCCGCCAAGTCTCGCAGAATACCTAGATCACCACGAATCGTGTTCTCGATGCCTGGTTTGATCACCTTCAGGACCACCACTTGGCCGTCTTTCAAGGTTGCGCGGTGCACCTGTGCGATCGAAGCAGCGGCAATCGGTGTGGGATCAATCGATTGAAACCATTGATCATAGCCCTCCGGATAAGCCGCATTCAAACGCTCTTCCATCACCTCAAACGGGACCTTGGACACGTCGTGCTGCAGTTTCTTGAACTCCAACACCACTTCTGGAGGAATGAGGTCAGGCCGCGTACTCAGCACCTGACCCAATTTCACAAAAGTCGCTCCGAGTTCCTCACACACCAACCGCAGGCGCTCCGCCAGAGGCAGCGGATCATGCGTCGGTGCGGGACGGTGATTCAGCTTCGACCACCCGCCTTCCACGACAGCGATCAATCGGCTTCGTTCGACGAATGTATCAAATCCGTTGCTCGCAAGCACGCGCAGCACTTCCACGAAGCGCTTCGTCTTCCGCGTGGTGGCCGTGATCCCTGAAGATTGTCCCATGAGTCAATCTTGGACTTTGACCAGGCGCATGTCCACGTCTTACAGCCCGGCAGCAGCCGCCGCCCCGCGAACCTCTTGCAAATACTCCGCAAGCGCCGCACTGGGAGAGAGATTCTGAGCACGCACTAGATTCTTGATCGCTGGCGCATACTCCAAGAGCCCGACTTGCAGACGCCCGCGCGCCAGGCACGCTCGCACTTCCGTGCGGCCCACCCGCTGAGCCCTTTCAAAACACATCTCCGCCTCTTCGTAGTCTTTCGCTTGCCAATGATAGTCTCCCAATAGAAGCAAGACTTCCCCATCCATCGGATCCTCTGACAGAATCTCTTCCAACATGGTGATAGCTTGCTTCTGATCCCCCTCTTTCATCAGCAGCATTGCATCCAGCCGCCGCGCGATACGATGCTCTGGCGTCTTCGGGAGCATCTTATGACGCTCTCTTACCGATGCGAGGAATCCACGCGCTTGAGTCCAATGCTGTTGGGAAACAAGAGCCGAAGCTGCGGCCAATGCGTCCTCCGCCTTCAACCCATTCTTCATTTCCATCGCTTCTTGATAGCGGTTCAGCGCGAGGCCAGGTAATCGGAGCCGGAGATACAGATCGCCAAGCGTTTTCAAAGCGGAAGCCTCCAACCCGCCCAACCGTTGGGCATATTCGAAGGCCGCGGCAGCTTCCGATTCATGTTCCAGGCCTAACTGCGCACTCCCAAAGTGGAGCCAAAGTTGCCCATCCGTGGGCCGCTCATGAAGCGCTTCCTGGAATAGCCGAGCTGCCGCTCCATGGTCCTTGGTCGCTTGCAAACACTGGGCTTCTCCCAACTTCCAGTCCAACACATCAGGCATCGTCATCTGCGCATTTCGATACGCTTGCAGGGCACTCGCGAACTTGCCCTTGCCTAACCAACAGTAGCCTAACAAGCCATAGGTCGTCCCGCTCTGATCTCCCAAGCTCACGGCTTTTGTAAGATGCGGAAGCGCCTCATCCAGCTTTTCCAATCGAGCATGAGTGATGCCTAAACTCGTGTGCGCGCGACGAAAGTCTGGGTACTGCGTGAGAGCAGTTTCATAGGCCCGCACAGCGTCCTTGAGTTGCCCCTCCTCGAACAACAACTGCCCCAAATTAAAACTCAACGCTGCGCTAGACTTCGAGAGACGCTCTTTCTGAAGAGAAGAAATCGCTCCTTTGCGATTGCCCGCTTTGAGAAGGGGTTCCAACCGCTGCAACGCCGTTCGTTCTTCGTCACTGATGAAGGGCTCAATGCGGTTGTTCGGCTGATAAGCTCCGAGAAAGCTCTTCACAAAGGCAGGATCACGCCAAGTGCTCGAGGAAAGAGGCATCCGCTCGGCCGCCGTAGCGAGACCGCAGCACCACAGAAAGAGGAGGATTCGGAAAGAAGTCATTTCTTGAGGGTCAATTCCCAACTAAAGGTGGCTTTGACAGTACGCCCGTTTTTCGTTGGCTTGGAGAAGCGCGCTGTCGAAGCCGCTTTGCGAGCCACGGGAACAAGCTCCGGATGCGTTGAGCTGACCACTCCTAACACACGCACGCGTCCCTTCTCATTGATCTCCAACGAGAGATTGACTTTCCCTTCCGACACGCCTTTGCGCGCAAGCGAGGCAGGAAATTCTGCGATTGGATCTTTGCGCAAGCTCGGTATGCGATCCAGTTCACCCTCCGAGTAGGTCGACTTCTTTGGAGGTACCGGTTTGGGTTTCGGTGCTGGCGGATTCACCTGACGTGGTCGCGGCGCTGGAGGCCGATTCTGCACCTTGGGTTTCACAGGAGCGGAAACACGCGGAATGGCCTTTGGAACAATCGGCCGAGGAGCATGTTTCGGGGATCTCACCTTCTGGGGCTTCGGCAACGGCAAGGGCGCGATCTCGATCGGTGCCGTTTCCATGACGAACGTCTCTTGCACCATGTTCACGTCCATTGGGAGCGCCTCTAACATCGCCAACATCGGCGTTAGCGGTTCGATCTCGAGCATCAACTCAGGCGGCGTTTCCATGATTGGCGGAGCCATCTCTTCCGCAAGCTCAGGCATCTCTTCCGCAGGCGGCGGAAGCTCTGCCAGATCATTCATCTCGCGCAGCTCGACGACTTCCGTCTCATGCTGGAAACTGGCCAGCACCTGACTAAGGAGCAACACCATGCCTAGCACCACCACCGATACGAACGATAGCAGAGCCGCCTGCCATCGCTTGACAGGCGGGACTGGACTGACGTAGGGGGCGCGAAGTGACATGAGAGTTAGAGAATCCTAACCACCCCATTGACGCCCGGCATAGGTGCGTCCGAGGTAGTTGACGATCGCTTTCCGAATCTCAATCGGCTGGATCTCCCCGGTTTGGCGAAAGAGCACCTTGCCGCCTGGAGCCACCAGAACGGTGTGTGGGTAGCCGCCGCGCCATTCGGCATCCAGCGCCTCGGCAAGGGCATCTTTGCTTTCACCACCGAAAAGGTAGTTGTTCGTCGTCCGATTCTCCTTGGCCAGCGTCGGCTGAATGTCTTCATGATCCGAGGCATGATGTTTCGTTAGAAAGTTTAAGACCAGCTTTTCATTCGCCTCATCATCGACGCTCAAGGTGACTAACTCAAAGCCGCGCCTGCCATAGATACGATTGAGTTTCACCAGCTCTGGAAACTCCGCCACGCAAGGTCCACACCACGTCGCCCACACATTGATCAAACGCAGCTTATCCGTCTTATTCTCCGCCAATGCCGTGACCTCATCCGGCTTGATCTTTGCTAGAGTCACGGGAAGCTCTGCCCACTTTCGATCCGCACGCTCACTGCCGCCGCCCTTGCTGGCCCATTTCGTCGAGCACCCAAAGACGCGCGTCTCTTTCTCGACGATCTCTTTGCCTTCTAACAGAGCATTGATGACATCGCGTCCATCATGTGATTTGATGTTGTCACCCTTTTCATGATCATCGATGCGGCCTTGGTATCGTAGCTTGCGGGCTTTATCGAAAACGTAGAGATGCGGCGTCGCGATCACACCGCAGGCCTTGGACACGGCTTGACTCTCACCATCATACAAATAGGGAAAGTTGAAGCCGTAGGTCTTGGCATGAACGACCATGTCTTCCAAGGTGTCGCCCACAATGGAAAAGCCCTGCTCATCCAAGCGAAGCCCCGCCGCCGAATTCGGAGACACGGCGATAAGGTCCACACTCTTGTCTTTGAAATCGATCACCATCTGCTTGAGCCGCTCTTCGTAGGACTGCGCGGTGGGACAATGATTGCAGGTGAAGACGATGGCCAAGACATCGGCCTTGTACTCGCCCAGGCGATGATTCTTCCCATCGATCCCGGGCAATTCGAAATCAGGCGCTTGGCTACCGATGGCCAATGGAGCGGGAGTCTCGGCCGCAAGGACCACACTCGCCAACATGGTGGATAAAAAGAAGGATCGCCACATGCCTCTGAGCGTAGAAGGGCATAGGTGGCGATTCAAGCTCGTGGAAATCATTTTCCAAATGCGGCTCTCACGCTAGCGTCGGCTCACTATGTGGACATCGATCAAAGCATTCACGGACATCCGATGCGAGAAAACGGACGACGGCATCGGGAAGATCACCATCAACCGCCCCGAAGTTCGCAATGCCTTCAGGCCGCAAACGGTGAAAGAAATGTTAGAAGCCTTCGAGATCTTGCATGAAGACGGCTCGGTGGGCGTGATCATCCTGACGGGTGAAGGCGAGAAAGCCTTCTGCTCGGGTGGCGATCAGAAGGTCCGAGGAGATGGGGGCTATGTCGGAGGGGACGGCGTGCCTCGTTTGAACATCCTTGATGTGCAAAAGAAGATTCGTGGCCTACCTAAACCCGTCGTGGCCATGGTGGCTGGCTATGCCATCGGCGGTGGGCATGTCCTGCACATCGTCTGCGATCTGACGATCGCGGCGGACAATGCGCGCTTCGGCCAGACCGGTCCCAAGGTGGGTTCCTTTGATGGCGGTCTGGGATCGAGTTATCTCGCACGCATCGTGGGCCAGAAGAAGGCGCGCGAGATCTGGTATCTCTGTCGGCAGTATGATGCCGCACAAGCGCTAGACATGGGTTTGGTCAATACAGTGGTGCCCTTGGCACAGCTCGAAGAAGAAACCCTGAAATGGTGTCACGAGATGCTCCAACATTCCCCGCTCGCCCTGCGTTGTCTCAAATCGGCTCTCAACGCCGACTGCGATGGCCAGATGGGTCTGCTAGACTTGGCTGGGAATGCGACCTTGCTCTATTACCTCTCTGAGGAAGCCAAGGAAGGTAAGAATGCTTTCATCGAGAAACGCGACCCTGATTTCAGCAAGTTTCCGCGTTATCCCTGAATCTCCTTGCGGCGCCCGAGTCGTCTCACATTGGCAAAAGCCTTCTTCAGGCTGGCCAGAAATCCCTGGTAATTCTCTACGGTGAGATGGCTATTGGGAAGATGCGTTAGGACGGAATCCAAGGAAAGTTTATCCGTTTCCAAGATCGTGTAAGCCGTGCCGACGGCCTCGGCATGGTGCGCATCACTTGAGGCGATCATGCCCATGTTCTTTCCCTTGGCATACTGCAAGGCTTGGCGATTGTGGCGATCCAGCGTGGTGGCGGCATTGAATACCTCCATGGCGTCCATGGGCAACGTGTTGAGAACTTCCTCGCGGATACCCGCGCGGAAGCGATCATACGCATGTGGCGGCACCGCCAGACCACCCGCTTCATGGATGAGACGGCAGACATCCAGCGCAGGCACGCCTTTGAGATCGTCTAGCAAACGTGCCCCCAGGCAGAGCAAGTGCCCTTCCGCCGTGCTGACTTCCACGCCAGGTATCATGAGGAAGCCATCCACGGGAAGGCCATCCTCACGCATCAAGCCACGTTCCATCAGATAGTCCACACTATCACAATTGTCGTGATCCGTGATCGCCAATCCATTCAGCCCCTTGGACTTCGCAACCGCGACCATCTCTTCCGGACTGGAGATCCCGTCGAAGGAGAAGAAGGAGTGACTATGGAGATCGAATTTCAAATGCATACCTGCTGACCCAGGCCTTAATAGGCGTTCCTCGCTATCTGCCAAGGACTTATCCCTGCGGGAATTCCCGTTGACCGCTCAAAGAGGGCCATTATACTTACTTTCGACTAACCATTTAACTTCATCCAACCTCAATTCATCCACTATCATGGCACTTGCAGTAGGCGCTCAGGCACCTGACTTTTCCCTCTCTACCATCGGCGCAGACGGCCCGGCTTTGGTCAAACTTTCCGAGCTTCAAGACAAGAATGTGGTTCTCCTCTTCTTCCCTATGGCCTTCACAGGAGTGTGCACGGAGGAGTTCTGCTCTCTCACCCAAGGGCTTGACGAGTATGCGAAACTCAACGCAACTGTCCTCGGCATCAGTGGTGACAATCCCTTCGCGCAGTCGAACTGGGCCGAGAAAGAAGGCATTAAAGTCACACTCGCCAGCGACTACGAGCACACGGTCGCCAAGGCCTATGATGTCGCTTATGATGCGTTTCTTCCAGACCACAATCTTCCCATGGGTGGCGTGCCTAAGCGTTCAGCATTCATCGTCGATAAAGCTGGCATGATTCAATACTCCGAGAGCTCAGACAACCCCAAGCAGTTGCCTGACTTCGATGCGATCAAAGCCAAGTTGGCCCAATTGGGCTAAGACTTGGTCCGAATATATTAAGAAGCAAAGGGAGTCCTACGGGGCTCCCTTTGCCGTTTCAAGGGAATGAGATTTGCTTCAGTCGCTCCTCCAGGATAGGACATCTTTGTGCAATTGACGCTCTTCCAACCCCTGCTCTGGCTGGGCCTGTTGATCGTGGTGTTGATGATCGGATACTGCACCACCTTGGTTGATCGACTACGTGCGAAGCGTCTTGCCTCCTTCATCTGCCGAGTCCTTGCCGTGGCGCTTCTCACCCTGGCATTGTGTCGACCGATCACGTTTAGTGAGAGTGAAGGGCTGCATGCGCTTTTCTTGGTGGATGTGTCAGAATCGATCGATCTCAAGGCCGTCCATGAAGCCGCCAATGAAATCTCCCAAGCGATTCAGATGCTCGGCTCGCAAGACTCTTACACTCTGGCGGCGCTCGGAAACGGCGTGCGTCTCTTCAAAACGCCTGAAGAGCTGATCACACGGATCGAAAGTTGGCAGAATGGCATCGCTGATGACACTTTCCGAAACGCGACGCGACGCGACTGCATGAAGCTTTGTTAGCCATTCGGTTGGAACTTCCCGCGGACAAGGCACGCCGCGTCGTGCTCTTCACGGATGGCCTGGAAACCCATCGTTCGGTGGCCGAGGCCTTCGACAGTCTGCGCAAGGAAGACACGGAAATCTTCTGGCAGCGCCTCGCTGGGATTTCCCAACCAGAAGCGGCTATCTCGTCGCTCGAACCCAATGCACCCCATGCTTTCGAGGGCGACGCGACCTTAACGGCGAACAAGTCGATGGACGGCCATCTGCACCTGTTGCACCAGGGCATAATCGTGCGGGATCTGAAGGTTCATTTGGAAGCAGGCGATCAAGTAATCGAGGTCGATGTCCCCATGACGACGGCTGGTGAGAGTCTCTGGACTGCCGAGTTGATTCCATCGAGGTTCATTTCCCACTGAACAACCAGAGAAGAACCGTGTCAGTCAGCGGCAAACCGCGTGTTCTTGTCCTGCATCAGAAACCACGCGCGATGCGAAGCTTCACGCGTGCGATGAAAGAACAAGAGATCGAGGTCGATGCGCGTGGCGTGCGAGGTCTGCCGGAAACCATGGAAGGCTTGTTAGCGTTCGATGCCATCACCTTGGCCGATATCTCGGCCACCCAACTCACCATGACACAGATGGAACTCGTGAAACACTACGTGATGGACTTCGGCGGAGGTGTAGCGATGATACGATCCGAGAATTCGTTTGGCATAGGCGGCTACTACAAGACCCCGGTGGAAGAAGTGCTCCCTCTTGTCTCGCGCTTTGAGAAAGAGAAGGAGAATCCATCACTCGCCATGGCGCTGATCATCGACAAGTCAGGGTCGATGCAAGGCTTGCCAATCGAACTCGCACGACAAGCGGCCAAGGCTTCGGTGCAGTTGCTCAGCTCGCGCGATCAGATCGGCGTGATCGGGTTCGATAGCCAACCTCAGATCATTTCCGAACTCCGCCGCGTCTCCGAAATGGAAGCGATTCATGCGGCGATCGATTCACTTGAAGCGGACGGCGGAACCGATATCTATCAAGGCATGCTCGCCGGCAAGGACATGTTAGACAATGCTCTATCAAAGATGAAACACATGATCGTCCTCTCCGACGGCCAAACCAGCGCCGCTGATTTCCCGGGCTTGGTGCAAGCGATGACTGAGAATACGATCACGGTATCGACAGTCGCTCTTGGGGCAGAGGCAGAGAAGGACCTACTCACTGAAATCGCCGGGATAGGGCGTGGACGCTACTATGAAACCATGGATCCAGCAACCGTGCCTCAGATTTTCACCAAGGAAACGATGCAAGCCTCCATGTCAGCGATCAAAGAAGACCTCTACGCGACCCTGGTCACGGCAGATCACCCACTTCTATCAGGATACAGCGAAGACGAACTGCCATTCTCACCTTAGGCTATGTCATGACAGAGCCTAAGCCGACCTCACAGGTGATTCTCGCCACAGAGACAGGCGCCCCTCTGCTAGCACTCGGACGATTTGGACTCGGCATGGGCCTCGCATACACATCCGATCTCACTGAAAAATGGGGAAGTGAATGGTTGGCATGGGATACTTGTGGGAAATTCTGGGCCCAGACCTTGCGTGCCATTGTCAGGAAATCAGAAACCCGTGGCCTGCTGATAGACGATGCGATCGTGGACGACACATGGGTCATCACAGTGACAAGACGCTACCCGAATCACATGCCTGTCTCCAAAGTCACCTGGGACGCGCATTGTCTCGATGAGCATGGTCAATCCATCCCCGTGCAATTCCGCGAAACCGGCCTGGGACGCTACGAAACGAACATCCCTCTAGCCAATCACTGCAAACTAACACTTCGCTTTCAGGATCAGACCTCCTGACGTAGCAAATCCGCTGATTGCGGCAGAAAACTGCTAGTAACACCGATCTTGGCCCATTTATTGATAATTCTCAGGGAATCACTCATTATGGATAAATTCCATATCCTTATTCTGAAAATAAGCCGCAATAACAACAATGATTACAATGTTTTTATAATAGTTCATGCGGTGCCTCAATCCTATGTCAAGAGGTCTGAGGATAGGGAAAGCGACTTAGTCAAGGTCCTACACTATCATCGCCCCTACCCGCGCGAGTATGCACTATCTACTCAGGTTTCCGATGCCATCGCTTCACTTCCCGATCTGAACCTGGTGGACCTACGAAAGAACATCATCACTGCGCAGACGAGGCAATCGATCGCGCCTTGGTGCTATGTTTCTGCGCTGGCCTGCCTTCTGCTAGGACTTATTCTGCGGCGGGTGTAGCATCTTCCCTCACTTCTTCTTCAGTACTTTCGGTAGCTTCTGGCACCACTTCTTCCACGGCAGGATCAGGTGCCTTTTCCGGTAAGGGCGTCGGCATATCGAAATGGCGTTCGCCTGGCTCATAGGGCACCATCCAAGTCGTGCTGAGCACCGAAGTGATCTCGACAATATCCTCCTTGATATCACTGTGAGGGTATTGAATTCCCACAAGAACATCAACGACAGCATCCTCATCGACGGCTTCGCCATCGGGCAGGAATTCGTTCAATGGAAAGACCTCGCGCAACTTCAGCTCGGCATCGCTATCGATCATGGCAAAGCCATTGATCACCCGGATCTCCCCAGGATAGGTCAGACGGAATGACCTGAAGACATCTTCACTCCCAAAGGGCATGCTGTAGTAGCTCGAAGGCTGCAGACTCAGCCGGAAATATCTGGGCTTCGTTGGCCGCGCCATTCGAAATCCCCGCCAAGGCATGGACTGATAAGCCATGGCAATTTCCCAATCGATCTTTGGGCCTGAGTCGCCATGCTCAATCGCAATCTGACGCACTTTCCCAAGATTTCCTAACGCTACGCCATGAAGAGTAACGTCCAGGCCTGGGTAGTTGGCACGGGTATGATTCCCGAAACTACTAACTTCCGTAGCCTTCAAAGAATTGAGGACGTAGAAGCTCCTCAGCATATGCATGACCGTTTGAGGCGAACGAATGAGTGGCTCAAACTCATCAACATTCGAAATCGAGAAAAAATTCTTGATGAGCGTTTCTGCTAGGATGACTTCTTCCCGAGTGATGGCCTGAAGATAACGCGGGGTTTCCGAGTCCTCTATTTGCGAAGGATCTATGTTGTATTTCGCCGCGTCTTTCACCACCCAATAGCCAAAGCCTAACACAATGGCTCCGCAGAACAGCAGAACCCAGATCGAATCGAATCGGCCACCTCTCAAGAACCAAGCGACCAAGGGCCACTGTTGCACTCGAGTGAAGAGTCGCTCATGGGGATTCAAGCGCACTTGCTGAGGAACTTCCTCAAGCGGCGGCCCGTCCGACCCCATCTTGGTCCAATTCTTCGAGAACCGTTCTTGCGCCTGACCAGAAATGTCCGTTGTCGCTCGCGGCGGTGACTCATCGGCATGCGAGATCGGGTCTTGAGGTTTCTCGTATAGATTCTTTGGCATCATCCCAAGCTTCCTTCCCACACCAGACACATTTCCTTTCTCCAGAATCAGCCCCTGAGTCAGCTCCAAATTCTTCTTTTCCTCATCATTCAGAGGCACCGCTCCTGGTTGTGAGGGAAACGGAACGAGCGGGTTGGTCTGTCGTTTCGCATCATCAGGACGGACCCGCTGTCGGCTAATGTCCTGCATCATCGCCTTCGTCACGGACGGATGACGACCTTTCCCTGTTTTTACACGGCCCTTCGTCGCTGTCTTCAGTTGCTTTAGAAAGGCATTTTTCCATTGCCGCACCTGCTTCACATCCAAACCGTATTCACTAGCGATCGTTTCCGGAGTCGCACGCTCACGGATCATCCGCTGAATCACATGTTCGCGGAATGCGGGATCATTGGGATTCCCAGAAGGTTGAGCATTGGGGTCAGACATGAAAGAATATTACGGCCTCGCTGGATCAAGAGATTCGACCCAAACTCTAGGGAAACGTTCAATGCAGGCAAGTCTGGTGCCCAGGAATCTCCCAACATCTTTCAACTTTGGGAATCTGTTCTTGCCGCAACCAGTCGAGAAACCAGGATTTGAGAAGAGAGCGAGACCATCTAAAATCATTTCACATGACCTATCGATTCTGCATCGTTTTCGCGCTTCTCACGGCCTTCCTAGGCATCGCTCAAGCACATGAAGTAGAAGGTTCCAATCTGCAATTGATTGCAGAGCTGGAGGAAGACAAACTCACCTTTGATGTGAGTGCAGAGACATCTCTCATTCCTCCTCTATCAAACGTGCAATTTGGAGCGGAAAAGTTCCCTACACAAGAAGAGGTGAAGGACGCAATCACTCAGTATTTCTTCGAACACTGCCCCGTCCTGATCGACGGTATCGCCGTGACGCCCGTGCTCGATGAAATCCAATTCGATTCCCTGGAGAATCAGGTCAACCTAGGGGCTGTCTCAAACTTCGTGATGACATATTTCATCTTGAACTACCCGATCAAGTCGAAGCCTCAAACGGTGGACATGACATGGGACATCTTTCTCCCTGACAAAGTCAAAGAGATCGTCCCACAAACGCCCGATCCCACAGGTCATGAACCACAGACGGTTTCCAGTATCTTCTACACCTACGGTGAACTCGATCTCATGACCTTCACGCCGGACGAACCTCAATACATCTGGCACTCATCCCACCCCATCCTTTCAGTGGATGCGCAAGAACGCCTGCAGGCCGCCACCGAAGCTGCTGCTCAAGCCGTCGAACGCACGTTCTCGCTCGCATGGCCCATCGTCGGCATCCTTCTCGTCGTAGCCTTGCTCACGGGCATCAAACGCCGGATCCCTCTATCACTTGCCTTTGTGGTTGGAAGCATTGCCGTCGCTGCGGCTTATCGCCCACTCACCATTTCACTAGGCCAGCCGAAGGAATCTCTACGGATCGAGGCCGCTCAGCAGAGATTCAAAGATCTACATCAGAACATCTACCGCGCCTTCGACTATGACACTGACGACGCCATCTATAACACCTTGACGCAAAGCGTCTCTGGCACGTTGTTAGACTCGATCTATAGCGATGTCTACAAGAGCCTGGTCATGAAAGATGAAGGCGGTGCCGTGTGCCGGGTGAAACGCTTGGAGTACCTTGAGTGCCAACCTGCGGCGCCCAAGCCTAACGAGCTTGGCTACGCTTTTGATACGCATTGGCGCGTCTACGGCTTGGTCCAGCATTGGGGGCACACGCATGAACGCGTCAATGAATACCAAGCACGCTATCATTTGGTACAAATTGACACCGTCTGGAAGATTGATTCCGTTGAGATCAGCAAAGAGAAGCGCTTGAATCCGAAGACGCTTGAAGCTGTGAACTAGCGTTTTTACCATGGCCGAATCCCCGATCATTAGCGTGACCGACCTGCGCTACCAATACCCGTCCTCGACCTTTTCTCTGGATATTCCTGTATTCACAGCCGCGCTCGGAGAACGCGTCGCCATCACGGGCCCGAGCGGGTGCGGGAAGACCACGCTTCTGCGTCTCACCACAGGGCTGATTCAACCCCATGCAGGCACCATCGCCATACTGGGACAGGATCTCAGCACCCTGAATGAAGCCGAGAAACGCGCCCTCCGGATCACTCGGATCGGATCAATCCCACAAGAACTCGACTTGTTAGACTACCTCTCGGTAAAGGAGAACATGCTTCTCCCCTTCTACATCAATCACACCCTCTCATTGACCGAAGAAGCCGATCAAGAACGCGAAAAATTGGCCACCGCTCTCGGGCTTGAAGACAAAGCCAGCCGCTTTCCCCATCAGCTCTCTCAAGGCGAACGCCAACGCGTCGCCATCGCTCGAGCGCTGATCACTCGCCCTGAAATCCTCGTGGCCGATGAGCCCACAGGAAATTTGGATGGGAATACTGCCTGCCAGGTGCTCGAACTCATCGGAAAATTGATCAAAGAACGCCAGACCACCTTCCTCATGGTCACCCACGACCTGAGCTTGCTCGATTTCTTCGACCGACGTTTTGATCTTGAGGAGGCTTGCGCCAAAGCATGAAAGGATTCTTCAGACTCACTTGGCGTTACCTGTGCTTTCATCGCATGCGCACGGTGATCCTCGTCATCTGCCTGTCCCTGACATTCATCCTACCGGTTTATTTGCACTTCCTCATCCGAGCCTACGAGTCCAGTCTCACCGAGCGAGCACGTGAGACCCCGCTCGTCATCGGCCCACGTGGCAATCCGTTTGAGCTGGTGCTACGCACTCTCTACTTCACGGACACTGGCAAAGATGTCACCAGGTTCAGCCTCGCCGATCAGCATTCTGTAGAATCACATCAACGAGGCATGGTCATCCCCATGCATCTCGGCTACACGGCCAGTGATGCTCCCGTCATTGGCACCAGTTTAGAGTACTTTGCCCATCGCAAATTAACACCAATCAAAGGAACGCTGCCCTTGGTCTTGGGGGATGCGATCCTCGGGCATAAGGTCGCCGAATCGTTGCAGTTGGGCCCGGGAGATAGCCTGCTCACGGATCAGACCAGCCTCTACAACATCGCTGCCGAACAGCCTTTGAGACTTCATGTGACCGGCGTGTTCCCAAAACAGGATTCGCTAGACGACCGGGCGATCTTCGTCGATATCAAGACGGCATGGGTCATCGCTGGCATCGGCCATGGGCACGAAGACTTGGAGAAGCCTGAGAATCAAGACCAGTTGTTAGGCCGAGAAGACAACGGCTCGCTCATCGGCAGCGCCGCCGTCGCTCCCTACCGAGAGATCACGGCGGCCAATCTCAGCAGTTTCCATTTCCATGGTGATCCTACCGCCCTGCCATTGACTTCGCTCATCATCGTCCCAGATAGCCCTAAGAGCGCCACCATCCTCAAAGGACACTATCAGACATCCAAGTCACTGCAAATTCTACCGCCGGTCCAAGTCGTCGATGATCTGCTGGCCATCGTCTTCAAAGTGAAACGTTTCTTCGATGCCAGCTTTGGGCTCGTGCTCATGATGACCAGCCTGTTCTTGATTCTCGTCATGATCCTCACCTGGAAATTACGCCAGCGCGAACGCGAGACTCTCGTGCGCATTGGCTGTGCCCGAATGACTTTGGTGTGGTTACAACTTTCAGAACTCTGCTTGCTTCTTCTGGCCGGGCTTGCCCTCGCTGCGCTACTTGCAGGTTTCCTTCTCAATCTAACAGATCAACTTCAACTCTTACACCCATGAAGATTCAAACATGCTTTCTGCTCCCTCTCTTCTTGCTGCTCTCCGCTTGCAATGAAACCTCCACGCCTACCTCAGAGTCACCAACTGCCGGAAAACCTCGCGTGCTGACGACTTTCTATCCAGTGACTTACTTTGCTCAGCGCATCGCCCAAGAGGCCTCTGAAGTCATCTGCCCGCTCCCGGACTCTGCTGATCCAATCTATTGGATGCCTGAGGCCTCAGCCATTCAGCAGTATCAGAGCGCCGATCTCATCCTCATCAATGGGGCTAATTTCGAGCAATGGATCGACAAGGTCACTCTTCCTTCTAGCAAATTGATCAATACCTCGCAATCTCTGAAAGGCCAACTCGTGCGCTATGAGAACGCCGTGGTCCATAAGCACGGTCCCGAAGGCGAACACAGCCATGAAGGCGTCGACGGGCATACTTGGATGGATCCTTTGAACGCTCTTGCCCAAGCCCAAGAGATCAAGGCGGCTCTCATCAAGCGTTGGCCCGAGCAGCAGCCCACCTTCACTAAAGGCTATGCTAGTCTTGAGACCGATCTCCAAGATCTCGACACTCGTTTCCGAACCTTTGCTGAGTCCTGGGGAAATCGGGCACTAGCCGCTTCACACCCGGCCTACAATTACATAGCGAAACGCTATTCTCTCAAAATCATCAACTTCGACTTGGATCCTGAGTCTTTGCCTGACCAAGAGATTCTCGACTCGATCAAACACACGTCGAAGGAATATCAATTCACCCACCTGCTCTGGGAAGCCAACCCTGCGGATGAAGTCGCCGAAGCCATGCGAAAGCTCGGGCTTCAGAACATCCTACTCGCTCCTTGCGAAGCACCTCCAGAATCGGGCGACTATCTGACAACGATGCGACAGAATGTTAGTAATCTAGAAGCTCTGATGAAGTAAGCTTTAGGCCGCTGTGTCACGAATGCCGTCGAGCAAGTTACAAAATTCACGGGATTCTTTCTTAATCGAACGCAACCGTTCTTGAATATCTTCCGGTTGCTCATCAAGCAACAGAATCTCAGCGAAGCCATTGACAGCTGCGAGGAGATTTCTGAAATCGTGACGCACTTGGCGATCACGCACGGAGTCCGGCAATTCATATCCAACCGTCACCTTCTCTGGCTCCAAACGAAGACGGAGTGAAGAGGAAGCATCCCGCATGCTTTCGATAGCAATCGCACCTGAATCACCAAGATCAGCTTGGCGCGCCTCTAGCCACTGAACTCCACGACAGAGTGAATCTGCGAGGGTCGTGAAAGAGGTTTCGGGAGGAGTTGGGTTGGAGTCCATAGGGGTGGTATAAGTAATCGAATTACGAGGACGCTCAAGAAGTTCCGTTGCCTTTTGTAAGACGCTTTCATTATTGAAGGGGCGAACAAGAACTGCGTCGCATCCTGCTTCTTCAGCAGCAGTGCGCATGGAAGCCTGAGGCACCACCCCTATAACCTTGACGTTGGATGACTGCGCTCGACACTTGATCTCCGCCACCGTCGTGTAGCCGGTCTCCCCAGGACTGCTCAAATTGATGAGAAAGAGCTCAAATTCATACTCCCGAGCGAAACTAATCGCCTGCCTAGCGGTCGTGACCGTCGCCACTGCGAAGCCGGACGTCTGGAGAAACTGGAAGAGGTGAACTGCCTCGCGGCAATCGGTTTCGTAGATCAGGATGCGATTCATCGTTGTTAGTATTATGATAAAAGTAGCATGCAAAATCTACAGAATGTATTGAAATCATAATAAATATCACATTTTGACCCGTGCCCAAGGATCAACGGCATGAGCCTTCCTAGCCCTGCGAAAGAATCTCATTTCAAAGGCGCAAGGCTGCCTTTCCTCAACGGGTTGGCCCGCGTATGAAAGGACATGGGCAACCCTTACGAATCCAATAAATTGGTCAGCGAGTATCTCCTGTTTCACTACGGCCAGCCATCTGAGATCCTTCCACACGATCAAGGCCCTCACAGCGCTCTCGACTTTGCCGTCCGCTCCGTCACGGAAATGATCGATCTCGCCAGTCTGCCAGACACCGCCAGCGCTCTCGATCTCGGATGTGCTGTCGGGCGGTCCAGCTTCACGCTCTCAGAAACGTGCGCCGAAGTTCTGGGGATCGATTTCTCGCACGCCTTTGTCGCCGCAGCTCAAACCATGGCAACAGAGCGGTGCATGTCTTATCATCGCACCGATGAAGGGGCCATCTCTACGCGTCTCTCTGCCCAACTTCCAGAATCTGCAAATCCAGAACGCGTCACATTCGCTCAAGGCGACGCGACCGCTCTCCCCACAGATATCGGAGGATTCGACGTGGCTCTTCTGGCAAACCTCATCTGCCGTCTTCCCCAACCAAAGCAGTGCCTAGATCGCCTCCCCTCCCTCATACGTCCTGGCGGACAACTCATCATCACCAGCCCTTACACTTGGCTAGATGACTTCACGCCACGCGAACATTGGTTAGGCGGCTACGAGGAAGGGGAAAAAGCTATTGTCACCATCGATGCACTCACGACCGCATTAACGCCTCATTTCGAACTCATGAAACGACGCAACCTACCGATGCTCATCCGCGAGCACGCACGCAAGTATCAATGGACTGTCGCAGAAGGCAGCCTGTGGAAACGCCGAAGCAACTCTTGATTAAGAAGGACCTACTCGGCCACGCCGCGATAGTATCCTGCAGCCTTGTCCGTCCTTGCCGGATCCGTATCTGTGAAGCTGCCCACGACATCTGCAACGATCGGCGTCCAAGTCACCAGATCCTCAGAGTACTCAATGACATACGGAACTCCAGCGGGAAGCTGCAATGCCACCCCTTCAGAGGTGGCAGAAATACCTGTGATCTGTGGGCCAGCCGGATTCACCGGATTCACCGGATTCACAATCTCACCTGTCGTTCCAAGGAATTCAACCTCGCCAATCTGCATGCTGTTTGCCCCAGCCGCATCTTTCAACGTCGGGAAGAGGATCCAATAGGAAAGGTAAGCCGTGCTATTATCGAATCGTACATCCTGGTTAGGAACTGAAGGTGTGATCGCTAGACCAGCATCATTCCTCGTTTCCGGCAAGTCCAATGGACCTTCCGAGATAAGAACAAAGTCGCCATCAGGCCCCGTCGTCGAGCCTAACAATTGATAACTCGCTGGGTCACGCTCGACCGAATCATTGGCAGGATAAAGTCTCAGCCCACTGACTACCGTCGCGCCCACACTCGGAGTGACAATGAACCCGGAACCAAGGTCACGGAAATCGAGATACTTCAGTGCCGTATCATTAATGGCATTCTCAACGCCCTCGGCGCCCGGAGGAGGACCAGCATCGGCATCATCGTCATTCTCACCACTCTTGAGCACCACGGGATCCGAAGGCACCGTGACATCTGCGAGTGGCGTCTCGCCCTCAGGCTCAGCGGCCGCTGTCGTCCCTGGATTCCCAAAGAGAAACTGCACGTCCTCCGTCGAAAGTTCGCGGCTGTAGATTTGCACGTCATCGATCACACCGGTGAATCCGAACCCGCCATTGAGAGCACCGATTTGAATCACTGTAGGTGCCACGTCTTCGTAGCCATCGCTGTCCTCTAACTCTGCAATCAACTCCCCATCAACGTAGAGTCGGGTGCGGGTGGAACCCAACTCAAGTCCGTTCTCGTCTAATTGAGTGATCACCACATGGTGCTTCTCGCCGACACTCAGGACAGGATCTGACTCGATGGCAGTGTTCTCTTGCACAAACCAGAGCAACGGATTCGTATCGCCGACCGCGTTGGTCGCGAGCGCGAAAGGATCACCAGCGTTCTTGCCTTTGGCCAAGAGCATGGACGCTCCGACATCGGCGGCATCAGGCTGCACCCACATAGAAACCGTGAGATTCTGTAGTGAAGGAATACTCGCATTAGCATCCAGCTGACCAAAACCACCACCATCGGTAGCAGTACCGCCATCACTGAAACGAACTGCATTGCCGGTGGCCAAACCACCTTGCCCTAACACGAAAGAACCTCCGCCCGCCGATCCATATTCTCCATGATAACGTTGGCCAGAAGCATCTAACATCGTCGTGCCTTCGGTCTCGTCCATTTGATAGTGCGCGACTAGGCCAGAAGGATTGTCCACTCGAGCCGTGACATCGAGAGTGATGCTACCCTCGCCACCGTCATTGCTGATGATCTCCAGGCCCGCCTCGAAGACGCCGGACCCACCATTCGGGTCAAACTCCACCACGATGGTCCCCTGCTCTGCCGAAGCCAAGGTCTCGGGAAACGACACCACGGTGTAGAAATCCTTCTCTGGCCCCGTCGGCGCCACACTTGCAATCGTAAGATCCTTGGTCTCGCCACTATTAAAAACAACGATACGACGTGTCTGCACCGCGAGATTGTTTCCTAGGTCTCCAAAGGAATTGCGCGTCGAGACGGTCGCATTGGGATCGTCAAAGAAGGACAATGGAATACCTTCTGCCTTGGGACCGCCTAACAATTCAATCTCCACATCGGACATCTTGCCCTCGCGGATCTGGACGCTGTTCACAAACCACGCACGTTGCTCATCCTGATCGCCATCCGTGAAGAGGATCGCGTAGTCATCCAGGAGCGCACGACGTGCCTGGTCGATACTATTCTGCTTCCAGTCATCCTGCTTCACACCATCGAGATACTTCGTCACCAGTCTCGGATCAGCGGCGAGATCGACGGCAAAGACCGCACGATGCCATTCATCAGGCGTGAAACTTCCGTCGCCATTGTAGCCACCGCCACCTTGGCCCATGTTGCCCCCTTGCCAGAAATAGTCACTGTCTCCCGTATTCGGAATCACGCCATCGGCACCAGGCCTTGGCGAATCAATCTGGATCATGCCAGCCGCGCCACCTCCGTCTACGATCAAAACATCCATGATCAGCGTGTACTGATTTACGCGTGTGCCACCGCCGTTCGGATCCATCCCATGATACATGACATACCCAATGTCACGTCCCTCAGCGCCACCATCTAGGTCTCCAGGCGCTGGGACAGACATCACATTGGCCACCTCGCCATCAATATTAGCAATACCGAAAGAAGCTGTGGTGCCGAATGATGACTTAGCCTCCACTGCCGCAGTTAGGAACTCCATGTCACTTCCTGAAGTCGCACTTAGATCAGCGTCAAAGTCCCATTGTCCTGTCACTTTCGTCACCCCAGCACCCGCCGAGATTTCGAAGTCCCACTCCTGCTCAAATGAACGCCCTGCGGTGTCATCGAAACTTAACTTCACCGCATTGGCGAGATCAACACGTGCTGGGTTAGGCTGGTAGGATAGACTGGTTCGGCCATTGCTCGTGGTCAGGTTCGCATCACCTGTGATGTCGAGACCGTTATGAAACAATGCCACGGAGTTCCCGTCCACCAAAGCGTCAGAGTCGATGAGCAAGATCTCAAGCTTATCCGCCGCAGGGATGCCTTTGGATCCTGGCTGTGGACGAATCTCAGCCACGTAGGGATGATTGTGATTCGTCGCGGTGCTACGCTGGAAAGCTTTGATCGCCCTAGCATCATCCAGATCATTGATCAAGATCTTGTCCTGAGACGCCGAATCCACAGAATACCATTCAAGTCCAGCACCGCCCGTTTTCTGAATGTAGAGGAGACGGAAAGGATAGAGCCCATCACTGGGAGCTGTAAAAGTGAACGTGTAATTGTCAGGAGCGGATGCGAAGGGGTTGGCTTCCGCTGACTTGACGAACTCCCCTAACTTGGTCGCTGAAAAGTCACGAGGATTGGTGGCAGAATAGACAGCAAAGAGATCATCATCACCTCCTCCAGCGGCATCTGTTCTTCCGACCCACACCTGACCGCCAAAGGTATGCTCACCAGCGGTCAGCTCTAAGTAAGTGACGATCTCTGTGGTGAAGTTAGTCGTGTGACCATCGTTACCAGGGATGCCAGGGAAAAGCGCGTTGGGTTGGAAATTCGTGATCGGTCCTCCGCCTGCCTCTAGATCTCCATTCACATCCTCTACAAGAGCATCCTGCTCGAAATTGATCACATCCACGGAGAAGGTGCCGTCCGCATTCGTGCCCGCCTTCGCTTCATTGGTGACAAGATTGCCCGCATCATCTGTCAACGTGCTGTTGAGCTGGAAGATGCCCCGATTCAGTAAAGAAGGAAGACCGATCCCATCATCGCCCGGAGCAGGAGCCTGCAACGAACGCACACGGAAACCAGGATCCCGCCCGCTTCCCGGAGCTCCTGGTATATCTTCTGGAATGTCAACGGCATGAACTTGGGCTAGCGCAACGAGCGAGCCGAGGATGGAATAGATTTGGGTTCTCATCGGTGAATTTAACTTCTGGGAGCGGACGGAAACTGTCAACAACGACTCAATCTAGATTAAACGCGAGATCCACAACGATCAGGGTTACAATTTCAAGCACAGACAGTGCCCTCATGCCGATCCTCTCTCAGCTCCCCTGCTCCTTGCCGCTGTCGCCTTCGCGGCCGGCTGGGGATTCCGATCCGCGACGCATCGATCGGACGCACCTCATGAATTTGGCCCCGAAGCGATCGCCCGCGAAAGCCTGCTTCCGCCAGTCACCGTTTCCTCAAGACCCTCTCGGGAATCGGACGAGGAAGAGCAGGCTCTTACTCAGACTACCATTAACAGCCGCTCGATGACTATCTACAGAACGGCGTCCTTTCCAAAGAACGCATGCAAGCCGCTCTCAAGATGGTTAAGGAGGAGAATGATCCGATCGCTAGAGCCCGGCTTTTCCATGGGCTTTTAACCTACTTGGATTCGGACAATGCGAAGGAAGCCTTCATCGCCCTCGCGGACAGCCAACGCGGCAAAGTTGGAAAACGTAATGCTAACGATCACGAAATGACTCTTCTGCTCAATGCCTGGGGGCGTGTTGACGGTGCCAATGCCATGAAGGAACTCGCCACCTTAAAAGCAGGGCTTAGGCAGAATGGCACCAGTTTAAGAGGCTTCATCGAGGATTTTTCTAGGCGGGTTTTCATCTCGGAAATGCTCGAAATAGCTGTGCCTGGGTTTTTGCAACCATCCGTAACTTTGGCCCTCCGTCAGGTTGGCTGGATGGTTTCGCCTACCTCTGGAGGGTGACAGGGCCCAGTAGGCAGTTTCAGGCTCGAAAACAAGCGGCCTTGCGGTTTCACTACCGAAT
>JBLHHN010000024.1:0-31682 GCA_047616785.1 Verrucomicrobiales bacterium | reverse complement strand
ATCAAGAGTTTCAGATGCGAAAACAGAAAGTGCTTAACCGTTAGTCTTGTGTCAGCTTCTGCACTAGCATGGTATTCGGGGTAAGGTTGAGTGCGGCAGCAGTTTGAATCCAGGGAGCGCCAATTGGTGTCTTTTGGCAACGTGCACCCTAATATCTCAAAGATGGAAAACGAAGATAAGCTCTCACTTATTGCAGCTCTCGATCAGATGACTGCTAACGCTCAACCAATCGTGTTGCGTTCTGAAAATTTCGAAGAATTCATCGGCGCGCCGTTCGCCGAGATTGAGCCGCTGATCACGATGCTCCTCGTGGCTCAGCTTAAGGAAGCCAAGCGGATTCACTTCAACGCAGACGCGGAGACTAGGGTTCAAGCAGTGACTGAATTCTTGCTCCACGCACTTTACGTCTTCGTCTCAGGCTTCCAGAGATTTAACGGTCACGGTGAGCTTTTTATGGGGAAGCGCGAAGGTTTGCTGCTCGAGGAGACGGAAGATCTCTTTTATGAAGTGAACGCGAAGATCGAAGATTGTCACTCCGTGGCAGAGGCTGTTGTTCGGCGATTCTCGCCGATTCTGGAAGAATGAGATCATCATGGTGCCATCAACATCGCATTTATTGGGTAGGCGGAAACCCTTCTGATCTCTGTCGTGATGCGCCACATTTTGATCTATGTCATTCGAAGCCGGGGTTCTTATGGTTACTTTTAATTAAATGACTTCGATTTGCGTTATTCACCGAAGCCTGGGAGACTATCGACGCACTTGTCGATTTGCTGATTCAGAGACAATCTAAGGGATTATCTATCTAAAAGAGCCCTCCCGCGGGGGCTTTGTGCTGAGTGCTAGTTTAAGAGAATCTCCTTTGCCTGTGGAGCCCTGCTTTGCGGCGGACCGTAGTCTTGTCTGCCATTTGAAACGGGCGCGTATGGTAGTGCATCGTTCAGCGTTAGTGCGGCTGAGCCCGCTGTTGCGGGCGGTGTGCGAGCAGGCGCTTCGCCGGACGAAGGCTGATGCCATCATTCCCATGACGAGTGGGTCTGGACCCATGGGGTGGTTCTTCGTAGGCCCGGGGTCGCTGAAAGAGTTGTCACGAGACGATTTGAAAGAGCTGAACATGATTGGCGGTTGCTTGGCCGAATTCCTCGAGCGCAATGAAGAGCAAGCCGCCAAGCTAAGAGATGCTGAAACTTCACATGCCCGGTTAGATCATTTGGAGGCTTCAGCAATGATTCTCGATGCGACGATGACGGTTTCATGGATGAATTCTCAGGTACGAGAAATCTTTGGTGATCGCTTTGCGAAATCGATCTCGTTGGAGGAACTGGACCCCGGCTTTGCGGATGTGCTGAAAGATGCTGTTAGTGAACACCAGAAAGCGAGGCGCTTATGGTCGGCCTCGAATCACGAAGGCGATTATGCGGTGACGGTGATTCCCGTTCAGGTGCCGGCGGGTGCCCTTGTTCTTCTTCAAAGCCTTCATGAGCGGGCTGCCCTTCAAGCGCTTGAGGGACAGCGCCTTCATTCGAATCTCTGCACCAAGATTAGGGACGCCTTGGTTGCGATTCGAGCTTTCATTCAATTGTTGCCTGATCGGGGGGGTAGAACCTGGATTCTGCGAGAAATTCATGCCCATCGTCTCCGGCTCGGTGGATCAGCTAGAGAATTTAACGTCGACCTTGGAGCGCCGAGCGTATGATGGCTCTAGGACAGTGGCGGCTGACTCAGAGTACGCCTTAAGACATCTCTTGGAGGATGTCTTTGTTGAAATCGGTGAATCTCTCCAAAGTTATCAAATTAAGAATACCCGAGACGTCTTCTTGAAATGGGCGCCAAACCCCCGGCGAGTGTTGACTGAACACTTGGCGCATTTGGCCAGTGTGGAGGGATGGGGCGAGCCTTCTTTGGGAGAGCTGCTGACTGTGGAATGGATGGTCCTTGCAGAGTCAGCAGAAATCCGTTTAGTGGTCACCAAGGGATGCTTTACTTCTGCAGGGCAGCTTCCAATTGCACGTTCCGCTAGGGATGGGCTAGGGCGGTTTCTTAGCAGAAATCAAGGTTCTCTTGATTTTCAACAATACCTATTCTTTGAATCTAGCTGTTCCCAAATCCTGCCCATGAAGAAGATACTGGTCGTTGACGATGAAAGAGGGACCATTGAAGCGCTGAAGGCGATCTTCTATCAGCGTTATGAAGTTCTTGAAGCGACATGTGTCGAAGAAGTGTTCACGGTTCTTGAGCACAACCGGATTGAACTGCTCCTTTTGGATATCATCCTTTCCAAGGATGATGGACTGGAAATTCTGCGAGAGTTACGTCAACGCTATCCGGATACTCCTGTGATCATGCTGAGTGCGGTGAGTTCGACGAGCACGATTGCGGAAGCGATTCGTTTAGGTGCCGTTGAGTTCATCACTAAGCCATTCAATGTTAAAGATATCCGATTGATCGCGGATGAAGCGGTGAGGATGGCCAATCAACGTCGTAAAGTGGAGGCGACCCGACGCGAAGGTATCGAGACTGGCTTCCTGCATGAGATGCCGGGTGAGTCTTTGGTGTATCGAAACTTCCTACACAAAGCGCGTCAGTTGGCCTTGAGTGATGAACATGCCGTCCTCGTTGGTGAGCGAGGCACTGGCAAAGATACCATCGCTCGTCTCATGCACACCCTGAGCATGCGCTCAGAACTGCCGTTCATTAAGGCTCAGTGCGTCGCTGGGCGTGAGGACTCTTTTGAGCGTGAATTCTTTGGCCAGCACAGCGAGACTCAATCCACTCGGGATATGGCGTTGTTAGGCAAGTTGGACTTGGCTGGGGGTGGGATGATGTATGTTGATGATTTGCATCTGTTGTCGCCGACCGTTCAAGGCCGTTTGGGCAAGCTGTTGAGGGACGGAACGTTCATGCGTGAGCGCGGGGCGATTCAGGTCAAGTCAGGCAGTCGCATGCTGTTCTCAGTGACCACCATGCCGGATGGAGCGATGCCAGATTTGAAGAATGACGATTTGATCGATCTGGCCAATCAACATGTCCTTCACGTGCCTTCATTGCGTGAGCGCAGTGAAGATGTCCCATTGTTAGCCTATGCATTGATCAATCGACTGCGTGTTAGGATGCAAGTAGCGGTCAGGGACATTGATGCGAGAGCCATGGATGTCCTTCGCCGCTATGATTGGCCTGGTAACGTGCGTGAACTCGAGAATGCTATTGAAGGGATCCTCTTCATCTATCCCACGATTGAGGTGATTAAGGCCTTGCATCTTCCTCAAGAAATTCAGTGGAATCGGAAGACAAGCGAGGCTTCAAATACACCTCAGCGGGATTTCGGGAGTTTGGAAGAACGGACCGATGCCTTTCAGCGTTCACTCATCATTGAGGCCCTTAATGAAGCGCGAGGTATCAAGAGCAGAGCTGCAGAATTGTTAGGCACGACGCCTCGAATCCTGAGCTATCGGATTGACCAGCTTAAGATTGATCATCACGAGCTCGATTCTCATGGGAGAAGCCGATTTACCGGCAGTGGTGAACCCAGTGAGAGTGAAATGACCTCCTCTTGACGGATCACGACAAGGCTTATTGTGCTACTCTAGTGGAGTTAGAGGCAGCTCACTTGCGTCGTCAGCTCACCACGCTGAGCGGTCATGAAGGTAAGGTCGATTTGGAGGGGAATGACGGGCAGCGCTGGCATTCTTTCTCCTCCAATGATTATCTTGGGATGGCGCATCACCCGGTGGTCGTAGAGGCTGCGCAGAAGGCCCTCTTTGATCACGGAGTTGGGAGCGGTTCCTCGAGGCTCATTGCTGGTACGCATCCGAAGCACGTGGCGCTTGAGGAAGCGTTGGCCGATTTCAAAGGCACGGAAGCTGCCCTCACATTTTCCACCGGCTATGCCACGGCGGCTGGATTCGCCACAGCATTTCTGGATCAGAGATGCATTGTCTTGTTAGATAAGCTTTCACATGCTTGCCTCATCGATGCTTGCCGTCTATCCGGTGCCAAGATGCGTGTCTTTCGCCATAATGATCTGGACAAGCTGGAGTCACTTCTCCAATGGGCCCGTCTGCAAGCTCCGAAGGGGCGTGTGGTGATCATGACAGAGTCAATCTTTAGCATGGACGGTGATCGTGCACCGCTTCAGGAGATTGTCGCATTGAAAGAGCAGTATGGCGTGCAGCTCCTTGTGGACGAGGCGCATGCTGTCGGTGTTGTGGGGCCCCAGGGGCGTGGCTTGGCTGCCGATCTTGATTTGACGAATCAGATAGACTTTCATATGGGCACGTTAGGGAAATCCATCGGAGTCTCGGGAGGTTACTTGGCAGGATCTCGTGCCATGATCGAGGTGCTTTTCAATCGAGCGCGCAGTTTCATCTACTCCACCGCACCGCCTCCTGCCATGGCGGAGGCCGCGCGCGTTTCTCTTGAGTTGATCGCTGGAAAGGATGGAGACTCGCGCCGTGCCCACGTCCGTGGGCTCATGGCGCGCTTGGCCTGTGGGCTGGGCGTATCGGTGCCGAGCGCAGCGATTTTACCCTTGATTCTCGGAGAAGAAACGGCAGCTCTGGACAAGGCCGAAGATCTCCGTCGCTTGGGCCTTCATGTGCCTGCCATTCGCTATCCGACAGTGGCACGCGGGGCGGCGCGCCTTCGCATCACGATCTCGGCAACCCACGAGGAGTCTCAGATTGACGCTTTGACTCGTGCCATCATCGGCTAGGATAGTTCCTCAATGGACGAGAAAGCCAAAGAAGACTCAAAGGATCTCAGCGCGTGGCGCCGTCGGGTGCATGATGTCATCTTCGAGGCTGATACTTTTGCAGGAAAGTTGTTCGATGTTGTCTTGTTGATCGCTATTGCGCTGAGTGTGTTGGCGGTGATGCTAGAGACGATTGAGAGCATTGATAGCAGATACAAAGTGGTTTTCTCCACAGCAGAGTTGATATTCACCATCCTCTTCACGATCGAGTACATCTTGCGTCTTTGCTCTGTTAAGCAGCCCCTGCGTTATGCGTGTTCATTCTTTGGGGTCATTGATTTATTGTCTATCATTCCCACGTACCTCGCCTTATTCATGGCCGGGAACGATGCTCAATATTTGATCAACATCCGCATTTTCCGATTGCTGCGTCTCTTCCGAATCTTCAAGATGGCGCGCTACATTGGGGGCGGTAATCTCATTCTCATGGCGCTTCGTGCTAGTCGTGCGAAGATCATCGTTTTCCTCTTTGCCGTCCTCACCATGGCCGTCATCATGGGCACCATTATGTATGTGGTCGAGGGAGGTGAGAATCAGCAGCAATTCTCCAGTATTCCACAATCCACCTACTGGGCCATCGTCACCATCACCACGGTTGGCTACGGAGATATCGCTCCTATCACAGTTCTGGGGAAATTCCTTGCCTCTTTCGCCATGCTATCAGGTTACGCCATCATCGCGGTTCCCACGGGCATTGTCGGTGCGGAGATCAATCGGCAGATGAAGAAGAATCAAGAGTATAGCAATCAATCTTGCACGAGCTGCGGTGCTCAGGTGCACACCGCTGACGCGCGTTACTGTCGCCTGTGTGGTGAAAAGCTAGAGCTAAGCTAGAATAGGTTTTGTTCCATTCTTTGTGACTTGAGTTAGGCCCCGCTGTGTCTGAAGAAGGAACATGACTATACCCAAGCCCGCGCTCATCGGCGTCATTCATCTTCTTCCTCTCCCTGGTTCACCTCGATGGGCCGGGTCTATGATTGCCGTGATGGAACGCGCAGCCGCCGATGCTCGGGCGTTTGCCAATGGTGGTGCGGATGCGTTGGTCATCGAGAACTTTGGTGATGTGCCATTTACCTCCGCGAGGGTGCCAGCCGAGACGGTGGCCGCTATGAGCGCTGTGGGAACGCATCTCAGTGAGAGTGTGGGGATTCGGCTGCCGTTTGGTTACAATGTGCTGCGCAATGATCCACTTTCCGGACTCGGCCTTGCCGCGGCCACGGGTGGATCATTCATTCGGGTAAATGTTCATTCAGGAGCGATGGTGACCGATCAGGGTGTGATCGAAGGGCAGGCCTTTCTCACCGTGAGGGCGCGGCAACAGCTTTGCCCAGACGTCCAGATTTGGGCCGATGTTCATGTGAAACACGCCCAACCGCTTGCAGGAGGCGGGCTTGTGGAGGCCGCTCTGGATGCCTTGGACCGGGGATTGGCCGATGTGCTGATCGTTTCGGGGGCGGCCACCGGGCATGCGGTCGATGTGGAAGACCTGCGCATGGCGCGGATGGCTTGCCCAAAAGCGACCATTCTGGTGGGCTCTGGAGCCACTGAGAAATCAGCGACACGGCTGCTGGCCTTCGCAGATGGGCTGATTGTCGGGACGAGCGTTAAAGTGGACGGAGCCTTGGCCAATCCCGTTGATCTTCAAAGAGTGAAGGCGTTGCGTGCGGCCATGGACAGGGCGAGTATCTGAACTAAGATGGCCCCTAACTATGTTTGGGATCGTCACCACCATCCTCAACTGGCTGTTCTCGAAAGCGGCCATGCTGATCATCCTTTGGGCGATTGTGCTGGGTGCCTTTGCTCTCTATTTGGGCAGTCAGAAATACTTGGAGAAGCTGCCTGCGGAATTGGCTAAGAAAGAAGCGATCATCAATCGTATCAAAGAAGAAGCGGGTCAGTTAGATGATAAAGCAAGGGTGCTTCAAGTAGAGCTCGGTGAGCGTCTGGACAATATCGATGCCAAGCGGAAGCAATGGCAAGACGAGCTGAAGCAGCGTCATGAGAAAATGAAAGAATGGCAGGCGCAGCTCGAATCTTTAAAAGGCCTCAAAGCGAGGGCATTGGAATGGTGGAATAAGATCCGCGGAGTGGATTCTCAGGAGGAGATGAATGCCATCGATCGGCAGATCGCGGCGGCGAAGAAGCAGCAAGCAACCATTGAGAAAGGTATTCGAGATGCGAATGCAGAACGCAAAGCGTTGCAGGAAGCCGCGAAGAATCATGAAGAGGGGATTTTGGAAGAGAAGAGCTCCAAGATAAAGGCCTTAGCTTTGGCTGAAGAAGAATTTGCCGTGGTGAAATCACAATCCGACCGATGGGAAAGCCGGGTGAAGAAAGGCCAGAATCTCTTGCAGGCCGCCTATATGAAGTTGGGGAAGCCATTGATCATGTTGAGCTTGTCGATTATATTTGTGCCAGTGTTGGTCAAGATCGCGCTCTTCTATGTCTGGGCTCCATTGATATCATGGGGACGGCCGGTCGTGATCAAGACTGAAGCCAAAGAGCCCGTGCGTGTTTCGATTACTGCTGTTTCTCAAGAGGTGGTGTTAGAGCCAGGAGAATCGGCGACCATCCAGCACCGCTTTTACCAGGCTTCGGATGAAGATCTTAACAAACGCACGAAATTCATTTTCAGTTGGCGTTACCCGTTTTCTTGCTTGGCTTGCGGGTTGTTCTTACTCACAAGGGTAGGGAATCGTGATCCTGAATCCAAACGTCGCCTCACCCTTTCGAGTCAAGACGAGGCCGAGATCGAGATGGCGACCATCGAGATTCCCGAAGGCGGCTCCATCATTTGCCGACCCAGTTTCGTCGCCGCCTTGATCCAGAAATCGAATGAAGAAGTGAGTATCCGATCCCACTGGCGTTTCTTCTCTTGGCATGCTTGGATCACCTTGCAGTTTCGCTATTTCGAGTTTAGAGGACCGGTGAAACTGGTCCTCTGGGCCTATCGCGGCGTGCGTGCGGAGCGGCTCACGCAAGAGAATATCAAGCAAGGAAACGAGCGTCGGACCAATCAGTTAGCCACCATTGGTTTCACCCCGTCGCTCAGTTACCGTAGCCGCCGATCCGAAACCTTCATTTCGTATTTGCGCAATCAGAACCCTCTCTTTGACGACCTCTTTTCTGGGCAAGGCGTGTTTCTCTGTCAGCAGATCTCACGAGCGGAACATCATCGGCAGTCTGGTAAGTTCTGGGCCAATCTCTGGAACGGCCTCACCAAGATCATCGGCATCTAGTTCTGTTATGCGTATTCTCGTTGTCGAAGACCAGGCCAAGATCGCTGATTTCGTGAAGAAGGGCCTGGAAGAGAATGGCTTTGCGGTGGTGCTCGTCCGAGATGGTAATACCGCTTACGAGCTCGCTTGCGAAGAACCTTTCGATGCCATCGTGCTCGATATCATGCTACCGGGTCGCGATGGCTTGAGTGTCTTGCGTGGTCTCCGTGAGAAGGGGAATGCGGTCCCGGTGATGCTGCTCACCGCTCGCAGTGAGTTGAATGAGCGTGTGGAAGGCTTTCACGTCGGAGCTGACGATTACCTGACAAAACCATTTTATGTGGAAGAGCTTGTCGTGCGCTTGCAATCCTTGCTCCGCCGCTCTTCCGGACAGGGGACCAGTGTCATGGAGGCCGCTGATCTGAAGGTCAACATGCTGACCCGTGAGGTCCATCGCGCCGGTCAAGAAATCACCCTCACGCAACGCGAATTTGCTCTATTAGAGTACCTCATGCGTTCGCCTGGTCGTGTTTTCACCCGCACCCAGATTTACACCCACGTCTGGGGCATGCACTTTGATCCAGGCACGAATCTCGTCGATGTCTGCATCCGGCGATTGCGCAACAAAGTCGACCGAGACTTCGATCCGCCACTCATCGAGACTCTGCGTGGTGTTGGTTATCGCTTCAAAGCGATGTGAGTTGAGTATGCTAGGAAGGCGTGGTTTCTTCTCCTTGGGCGTCTTTCTGATCCAAGGGCCTCCCGGGTTTCATGTCTTTGAGGAGGAGGCGGTAATTTCGTCGGAGGATCATGCGTAGATCGTTGATGAGTTTCTCGAGGCCATCGCTAAGATCGCCAGCCTCAATGTAAGGGCTGGTATCGCGGAGGAGTTCGCGTAGGTCGTTTTCACTGACAAATTGCTCAGCAAAGTAGCCTGCTGTGAGGGTCATGGATCGGCTGGAGAGATCGATGACAAAGAGGTAGGCGTTGGTGCTGTTCCGCAATTCTCCTAACACGGTGACACGGGCGCGATTGAGGAGCCAGAAGGCAAATTCCGAGAGGTTGGTCTCGGGTGGTAGCTCGGCGATGTAGAAGGCGGGGAAGAACTGCGGGAACTGTTTCTCGAAATCGTCGATGACATCGAGTAACCGGTCCTTATTGCGCGTGCGGAGAAAGTGCGTGGTGTCGGTGATCTGATCCATGGCCACGTCTGTGTTCCCATACTGAGCGTCGAGCTTGCTCATGTGGAAGCCGCAGAGATCGCAGCGTTCCACTCCAGGTTCCAATCGGTGCTCGCAGGAAGGACAGTACATGGTCAGTCGGTCGTTTCACTGAGTAGGCGGTAGAAGAAAGGTGCTCTGTCGAGAGCGGTGGAATCGAGAACCGTTAGAGTGTTGCCTGTTCCTTGAATGGGCTCGCCATGGTTCTCCCAATTCTGGAGATCCGGAGAGCGTTCTACTTGATAGCGCAAGCGCCAACGGCTTTCCCATTGGATGGAAGTAGCGCCGTTGGGATTGCGCGTGGTGGTGAGGGTTTCGATGGCGACGTTGTTCGGCGGTGGGAAAAGGGCTCGGCCGCTGTAGAGAAGGAGATTGCCGACATCTACGATCAGCGAGCCGTTGCCTTGCATCTCGTTCGTGATGATGTCAGGTGTGCCATCGCCATTGGCGTCTGCGACGGCGAGGCTGTAGCCTAGCGTGTCTCCGGCGTCGTTGGCGGTGGTCCCACGTGCGCCGATCATGTGGGCGATGCGGACACCTTGAGGAAGCCTATTGGCGGCGAGATTGATTTCGTTAGGCCAACCCTCACGTTCTCCGTAGACGATGTGGAGGCTGCCGGCACTTGCGCGGCTGATGGGGTTTTCGTGAGGGCTGCAGAGAACGAGATCGTCCTGGCCGTCTTCATCGAGATCGCCGAATCCTGCGGCGTCGGCGGACAAGGCCCCGGCGGAAACTCCCTCGATCACGGTGTGGCGGATGCTACGGGGCAAGACGTCGATGTTCAGACCTTCGCCGCGAAGAGTGGCGGCATCAAACAAGACATAACCAAGACCGGCACCGGCCCCGTTCTTGCTCGTGCCTTTGAGATCGCCGACAAAGAGATCGGGACGTCCGTCTCCATCGTAGTCACCGCCAGCGAGCACTTCTTCACCGAATCGTAGATTGCGTAAACCACCGGTGAGGCGGGTGACGTCCTCCGCTGGACCGGTGAGCACGATCTCTCTGCCACTGACCCAGAGATTTGGTGTGAACAAGGTGTCCCAGAGAATGAAAACTGCTCCACGGCCCAGACCACCAGAGCCAACGCCGGTCCCAGCGGGGGCGGAGGTGAGGCGCAGAGCGGCACCGGCACGATCGATAGTTGCGGCGATGACGAGTTCAGCAAGCCCATTGCCATCGAGATCGCCTAACTGAATTGTGGCTCCAAAGTGAGCATTGAATGAGCCTTCTGGTGGATAGATGCGAACAAGATGTTCTGATAGAGCAGCGGCTGGTGAGTCGGCGAGATCCACCACAGAGACCTCACGCAAATGAGGGCCACCTCGAAGAGCGATGACTTCGCCGCGATTCGGTGCTCCGATCTCATCGGCCTCGTCCGCACCGACGGCGATATCGGCGATACCGTCACCATCGAGATCTCCCGTGCGCATCCAGATGCCTAACCGATCATAGGCGCGCCCCCCGTAGAGATTGAGCATGCGGACATTGTCAGGCGGGTTGAGTAAATCGAGCGTGCCATTGTTCTGTGAGAGTTCTCGAAGTTCGGGCCCACCAAAGAGGATGGTGAGCGCGCCGGCACCGGGCCGGCTCGGTGCCGGCGTGAAATTCTGCCGCCCGATGAGCAAGTCACCGAGTCCATCGCCATCCACGTCATCCATCCATATCTCGGCTCCGCAGGCTTCTCGCATCTGCGCTCCGGCAATGTGTAAGAATCTCTCGCCGACACCATCGGTATCGATTGTCTCGCCAAGCACGGTGCCATTTCCCCAGACGATAGTGACATTGCCAGCAGCGATGCGTCCGAAGGGAGATCCGATGATGGCGGCAAAGGCGACGTCCAGTTGACCATCGCCATCACAGTCATGCCCACCGCAGACGGGGACGCCGAAACGCCCATTGCCGGTAGATCCGAAATAGCGAGAATAGGTCGATTCTTCAGCCGCGTCTTGCAGATCGATCAGCAAGCTTGTTTGGCCTAACGCTGCTCCAAGAAACGCGAGGGTGATCAAGGCAAGCCAACGCTGGAGATGGCCTGGCATAGGATCAGAAATGACTTCGCAAGAGCGCTAGACTCTTGGGGATGGCCAGGAGCAGATCTTCTTCGCCCTCGTATTCGAGCGAAATGTAGCCACGATAGTTCGCCTTCTTCATGATGGCCGCGATCCTCGCGTAATCGAGTTCCAGGGTGTACCAAGTGCCGCCGCCGAAGTATGTCTTGGCTTGCATGAGCACGGTGTGTGGCGCGAGCTGCTCCAAGCGCGCGTAAGGATCTTCCAGGAAATTCCCTGTATCGAGGGTGACCTGAAGCCAGGGTGACTTGATCGCATCGACGACACGCATGACGCCTTCCGGCGTGAGGCCGAGTCCCCAGTGATTCTCCAAGCCTAACGTCACACCGCATTCGGCCGCTTTGGGAATGAGCTTGGCCACGGAATCGACGACCCATTCAAAACCCTGATCTTCGGTGTAGCCTTCGAGGATCGGCTCGACCCCACGGTTTGCCATGAGCTCATCGAAAGTCTTGATCGTGCCCCACCGACCAGTATTCAGACGCAGTGTGGGGATGCCTAACTGATAAGCTTGTTCAATCGTGTCCAGCGTGTGGTCGATATTCTTCTGGCGTGATTCTTTGTCAGGAGAAACGAAGTCCTGATGCGTGGAGAATCCCATGAGGTCCAAACCTAACAAGAACGCATGACGTTTGATCTTCTGCAGCGCTTCGTTGCTCGTATCCGGCATCTGCTTCTGCAAGATTTCGAGGCCGTCGAAACCCATGCCCGCTGCGAGGTCGAGACATTTCTCGATTGGGCGATAGTCTTCGTTTTTAAAGCGCCAGAACGAGTAGCTGGAGACTCCGATTCGGTTAGGCGGCACCTTGGCCGTAGAAGAGTCCGCTTCCGCCGCATGGGCGATGCGCGTGGTCGCTGCGAGGCCGCCGAGAGATGCTAACGTGGCGGATTGAAGGAGATGCCGTCTATTCATGGTCCTTCATTAACACGCCACGGCATCTGTGTCTAACGAGTCATCGGCCTGGGATGATCAAGGAAGCGCCGTGAAAGATCTTATTGCTAACCAGGCTGTTGGTCTGTTTGAGAGCCGCGACTGAGACACCGTAAATACTGGCGATACCGGACAAAGTGTCGCCTGGCTGGATCGTGTAGTTGGAGCCGCCAGTGGAGGGCGCAGGGTCGCCGGTGTTTGAAATATTGTAGGCAGCGCCCGTGGTCGGCATTTTGTATCTAGCGAGTGGAGCCGTTCCTTGGATTGGCGCGGCGGCTAGTTGTTTCGCGTTGTAGTAAGGGGCCTGCTGCCAGGTATTTGCTGGTTGCGAGGGAGGCTGGTTGTTGACTGCGGAATACTGGCCGGGGACCTGGCGGCTGCCGCGCTTCCAGGCGGTGCCCGCACCGCGCGCATTGATGGGCGTGGCTTGTTGTTGGCGGCTTTGCCAAGTGTTGCCGCTATTCCAACGGTCATTCCCAGCTGCCGGAGGATAATTTGTCGGGGCAGCGGCCGTCTGCGGGTAGGTGTAGGTCATCGGCAATGGCTGCTGAGCAGGCGGCCTGGGCTTGACGAGACCTTGGGGCGGAGTCGGCTGCAAGACCGGCGCGGTTTGCTGGTAGGGCGCTTGCCTGTTCCATCCAGCAGGTTGCTGAAGCTGACAGCTTGCGAGAAATCCTGCGAGGCACACGAACGCCATCACCTGAATCAGGCGAGGCAGGCCGCCAGGGAGGCGGGTTCCACAGCTTTGAGAAAGGAGGGAAGAGGCCATAATTACTAAATTTAATATATTTTGATGGAAATTCAAGGTTTCTTATTCATCCATGCCTCTTGGTTTCTTCTGTCAGCGATGGTTTCTCTTCTTTCGGACGCTCGTACCAGATCCGGCAGAACCGTTTCGAGCGGGCCAGCCATGGAAAGACCAGGAGCACGCCCACTTGCCATCCGAGCTGGCCACGGGTGAACCAGTCCACCTTTCGGCTCGATGTCGAGATCGGAATATCCGTGATCACCTGGAACTTCAGCTGGCGTTTCCGGCCCCATTTCTTCAGCGCCCGTGAGAACCAGATCTCCTCGCCAGCGTAGACTGCGGTGCTGAATCCGCCCACCGCGATGAACCCTTCTCGCAGTGCGTAAACGAAGCAGCCCGCCGCGAGCCCGAGTTTCACGGCGACAGTATTCCATGCTCTCACGAAATACCGAACGGCTGCGGGCATGACGCGGTCCATCTGGATGAGCACGCCGCCGCCGGAGCATGTGCCCGAGCGCAGATTCTTCAGGGCCCGGTCTAACAACGCAGTCTTCAGCTCGGTATCGGCATCGAGAAAGAGCAGGAACCGCCCTCTGGCCGCCGTTCCGCCTGCATTGCGTGCGCGACTGATTTGATTGATGGGCTCGAAGACGACTTGTACGCCATTCTCCAACGCCACTGCTGCCGTGCGATCCGTCGAATTGTTATCCACCACGATGATTTCCGTGGATTCGACCGCATGGCATTCCTCAATGGAGCGCTGAACCGCTCTGAGGGTTTCGGGCAACAGGGCTTCTTCATTGAAGGCCGGGATAACGATGGAAAGCTCGATGGACACTCGCCAAGCTACACCATTTGGAGCGATTGTGGAGAATCCGCTAGGACTTTATCATCGTTATCGCTCGAATCCTTGCTAGACTCTTCATTGGAAACTGGATGCAACCATGAAATCAACCTTACAATGGCCACTCGTGGCAGGGATCGCCTTCGGATTGGGAATGGCGGTGGATCGCGGACTGACACACCGCTCACTGGATTCTGAGGAGTCCATCACGGCAAGATCAGAAGACGAGCCTCAGAATGGCGGGTCCATTCTCGATCCCGCGCCCGTGAAGAAAGACGCATCGTCAGCGGGGGCGAAGAGGCCTTCAAACAAACCGAGGTCCACAGGCGGAGTGCTTTCTGTGGAAGAGATCTTGGAGCTAATGGGCTCTCCAGGAAATCAACGGATGTCGACGACCGTGGCGCTCTACCAAAGGCTTTCGGCAATGAGCTCGAACGATCTTCGATCACTCGCGGAGGGTTTGGAAGGAGCGCCCCAAGATCATCGCATGCACGGTGCACGGCATCAGGTCTTTTCAGCTTGGACAGAAACGGATCCTGAGGCGGCTTGGGAATTTGCCCAGAAAGCTAAGAGCCAGCAGACGCGTCAGCAACTCTACTCCATGGTCTTCGCGGCCATGGCCCAAGAGGATCCTGCGAGGGCGAAAGAGATGCTCGCTGATATCTGGGATCCCCAATTGCGGGCATCAGCCGTTCAGGGATTCGTGGGCACTGATCTGATGGATACAGATCCCGATCTCGTGATCAAGATGCTTGGAGAAGGCAACGATCTCACCGGCGGTGGATGGCAGTACAGCTCGGCCTTCAGCGTGTGGGCACAGAAAGATCCTCTGGCGGCCAGTGAAGCCCTGAAGAAGCTGCCTCTACGGTCACAGATGGGTGCCGCCAGTGGTATCGGAAGAACCTGGTGTACGAAAGACCCAGACGCCGCGTTCGCCTGGGCGACCCAATTGAAGAATTCGCAGACGCGTCAGAATGCGATTTCGGGCGTGATCAGTGCATTGACTTTTCAAGATCCTCAGAAAGCCATCGACTTCTACGATTCCCTCTCCAAGGGAACCGACAAACGGCAAGCTCTGCAATCCATTGCTCAAGGTTACTTCCAGGCCGATTCTGATTCCGCTCTTGAATGGATCCAAGGGTTGTCTCTGACTGATCGGGTCAAAGCTCTGGAAGGTTCCATGTCTCAGATCGCTCGGAACGATCCTGAAGCGGCCGCCAAGCTCTTCGCAGAAATAGCGATGTCGAATAATATGAGTCATCAAGCTCAACAGATCGCCGGTCAGCTCGCGCAGAAAGGAACGGACAAAGCAATGGAATGGATTGATACCTTGCCTTCTGGGCAGACGAAGATGCATGCCATTTCCGGATTGATACAAACCTGGGGTGCCACGGATCCCAAGGCTGCGGCAGAGTATCTGGAAGACTTTGGAATGACCCAGAGTAACGCGCACATGGCTAGCAGTCTTGTCAGTCAGTGGGCCGCCACGGATCGTGAAGCGGCCATGGACTGGGTACTCTCTCAAGAGAACAGCTCGGTCCAGCGGGACTTGATCAGCAATGTCGTTAGCCAATTGTCGAGCAACGATCCTCAAGCTGCCATGGAAATTATCGAAACCTTGGAAGATCCTTCGGCCAAGAAGAGTGCCACGCAGAATTTTCTGAGGAACCTCGGCAGCCAAGATCCTGACATGGCGTTGCAATGGATAGAGAAGCAAGGTGGCGACGAAAAGGCTTCTAATGTGGCCAGCTTGATCTCGGGCATGGCGCACAACGATCATCATCGCGCGGCAGAGATCTATCAAGACTACTTGCCAAGCCTGACGGAAGAACAAATCAATGGCGAATTCTCTTCCGCCGTGTCTAGCATCGCCTCGAGTTGGGGCCAGTATGAGCCAGATGCGGCTGCTGATTGGGCGCTCAAGTTGCCAGAGGGCAACACCCGTGATCGCGCGGTCTCCAATCTTGCGCAGAATTGGGTCCGGAATGATTCCATGGCTGCTTCCGAATGGATTGGTGCCTTGCCAGAGGGTACGATGCGAGACAAAGCCATTCAGCCACTCGTTCGCGCCGTTCAAGAAGACGATCCTGAAGCCGCCTTCGTATGGGCCCTGACGGTCAGCGAGGACAATCAGAAGCAGAGTCTTCTCTCGAATGTGGTCCGCCAATGGAAGCAATCCGATCCCGATGCCGCCGCCGCTGCGGTGCAATCGGCCAATCTGCCTGAAGAAATGACCGAGCGACTATCGCGCTAAAGATCCCAAGAAAGGTAGTCTAGGCTTCCAGACGGCTTCCAGCCTGGCCATTTAAGAAGCCGCGCCGGCTTCTTTCTCTTCGATGGGCTGCAACTCGTGTTGGAATTTCATTTCCCAGATATAGCGACGGAATAGCACTTTGATAGAGGCGGTCAAAGGCACAGCAAGGAGCGAGCCGAGGAAGCCACCAATGAGTGTGGTCCAGAAGAGCACTGAGAAGATGACAGTGAGAGGATGCAGGCCCACTGAATCTCCCACGATCTTTGGCGCGGTGACAAGGCTGTTCAATTGCTGCGTGAAGAAGAAGATGCCAATGACAATGAGAGGGTAAGCCCAAACTTGTTCGATGCCGAAGATTTGATTGTCAGGATACGAGAAATGGGACATGGAGATGATGACGGCCGGTATGAGACACATCAGATTACCGATGTAGGGAATCAGTCCTAGCAAAGCGACGAATGCGCCGATGGGAATGGCATAGGGAAGGCCGATGATCGACAATCCGATGGCGACGAGCACCCCATCAATCATGCTCACGAGAAGTTGTCCGCGAAAGAAAGCAATGAGATAGCCATTGATCTCTTGCAATACGCCCACCACCTCGTCTTTGAACTTGGAAGCTCTGAGAGGCACGTAGTTGGCCCAGTTCTTCTTGATCGTCTGGCCCTCGCGGAGGAAGAAATACAGATAGATCGGGATAAGAAAGAAGCCGATGAAATAGCCGAACAGACCAAAGCTCTTTCCGATCAGTCCCCAAGCATTCGCCGCGATCTGTGGGGCTTGCTCTTTCAACCAATTCCAGTTCTCAGGATTCTTGGCCGTATTCTGCAGAGATTCGATCACAGGCTTCACCTTTTCATTTGAGAGCAAGCCGCCTTCTTTCTTGAGTCCCGTGACGAAGTTTCCCACGCTCGTCTCAATCTTGTCCACAATCCCAGTTTCGTCTGCGACGAGATCGATAAACGCAGGTGCTACTGACAACCCTAATACGACCACCATGGCCATTGAGCTGACAAAGACATAATTGATCGCCCAACGGCTCGGCGTTCCGCGCGCTTCCAGCTTCTTGATCAAGGGATCCAGCAGGTAGGCGATGATGCCTGCAGCTGCGACAGGGACTAACAGAGGCTGCAAGAAGCCAAGGATGCGAGTGGTCAGCCAGATCAGCCCGACGATCACAGCACCCACCGTGACCACAGCGACTAAGGTCAGCGCGTTCCAGCACCAACGCTCTTGGAACGGCGTGGGGAAGGATTCGGGACGAGGTCTTCGAATTATCGGCATGATCTTGAGATTAGAAAAGGACGATAGCACCTGGCGAGCCGCCTTTTGCAAAGTCTTATCCCTTGGCCGCCGACTTGCGCAGTATAAAATTGGGGATTCATTCCACAGGTCTTGGGATTCGGCTTCTTTGAGAGACGCTTTCAGGGAGCGTCTCTGTAGCACGTTCGGCGTTCCTGGCACGGCCATTTGACTCATCCCGATCGTGAACCAAACCTTGTCGTGCATGGAGAGAAGCAGAGAGTCATTTTCACCAAGCAATGGCCTCTTTTCGCGTGGAACTACCTAAGGAACCGAACCTACGCCTGGAAGACCAATCTTAAGTGTGAACAAGTCGCGCCATATCGTCTCACCATCGCATTTCACCCTTGTTTTTAAGGCCTTTTCGTGACGGTGCCCGATTGGGGGGGGGAGCCCCACACGGCTATGGTGAAAATGTAAGGTGCTTGCTCTGATGCATAAGAGTTTGACAGAGAGGGGTTTAGAGGGTGGGGGTTTCCGTGTCAATCTCGGGAATAACTCGGTGAAAGCCTTTTAGCCCGCCTTATGACTGGTTCTCCGCAATGTGAGGCAAATTGTGAACAAGTTGGGAAGAACTGCGAAAAACTTCGTCAGGATACGGGGCAATTGTGCACAATAACGCCGCTCTCTCTTGCCAATCGCGCTGAGTCAGGAATCCTGGCCACATGACAAGCGAAAAAGCACCTTTTCGAAACCTCATGGAGGCCGATGGCCAGTCCGAATCGGCTATTCGTGCGTTCGAAGCTGCCTACGATCAGTTGGTCAGCGGGCGCGCCGCCATGATCTCAGAAAACAGTATCACGCCAGCTGGTAATCTTCCGCAGCTGGATCAATTGAAACAGACCAACCAGCTCACGCCAGATGGTGCCGCGAAGCTGCTGGATGCGACCGTCGTCATTAAGTTGAATGGTGGGCTCGGGACGGGGATGGGTTTGGAGAAAGCCAAGTCGCTTCTCCCGGTGCGCGACGGGCAGTCTTTCCTAGATCTCATCGCGCGGCAGATCCTTCATCTCCGCGAAGCGCACCAAATGCCGCTGCGATTTCTTCTCATGAGCAGCTTTGCCACTCGCGACGACACCGCTTCAGCGCTCGCGCCTCACACCGGACTTGGCGAGATCGAAGCTCTGCAGTTTCTACAAAGCCGCATTCCCAAGATCGATGCCGAGACGATGGCTCCTGCTATGTCTGCAGACGATCCGGAACTCGCTTGGTGCCCGCCTGGTCATGGTGATCTGTACCCTTCCATCCTTGGATCTGGGCATCTTCAGACCCTTCTCGATGCTGGCGTGCGCTACGCCTTCGTGTCCAATTCAGACAATCTCGGGGCCACGCTCGATCTCGATCTCTTGAATTACTTCGCCCTCTCAGAGAAATCCTTCCTCATGGAAGTCACACGACGAACTTCCGCGGATCGCAAGGGCGGACATCTTGCCGTGGACAAGGAAACGGGGCACCTCTTGCTTCGTGAGTCGGCCCAATGCGCCGACGATGATCTCGATGCGTTCCAAGACATCGATCGGCATCGTTATTTCAACACGAACAATCTCTGGCTCCGGCTCGATCTGATCAAAGAGACGCTCGATGCCAATGGTGGACTCTTACCGCTCCCGGTGATCAAGAACGTGAAGAATCTCAACCCACGCGATAAGGCCTCGCCGAAAGTCGTCCAATTGGAAGTCGCCATGGGTGCTGCGATCGGAACGCTGGATGCGACCGGTGCCGTTGAAGTCAATCGCACACGATTTGCTCCGGTCAAAACGACGGAAGACCTCTTTGTCCTACGTTCCGATGCGTATGTCCTCACAGAAGACTATCGACTCGAGTTGCACCCAGATCGCCAGGGTGTTCCTCCGAATGTCGTCTTGGACGGCGCTCACTACAAATTGGTCGATCAGTTAGAGGCTTGTGTGGGTGATGGCGTGCCATCGTTGTTAGGCTGTGAGAGCTTGGAGATTGAGGGAATGGTCCGTTTCGCTCCCGGCGTGATCTTGCGAGGTAAGGTCGTGATCAAAAACCCGTCTGATGATCGGATGACCATCCCAGCAGGCACCTACAAAGACCAAACGATCAGCGAAGCGTGATCGTTTGGATAGCCCTGCCTTCTAGGCTGGTCAGATAGCAAGAGGCGCGGAAAGGCTCCGGAAGCGCATGCTACATTTTTTACGGATGGAATGGTGGCACGGGGTGCGTTCGTTTCCCGTCGATCATGTCTTGCGCGTAGGCTGCGACGCGTTCCACGATGCGCTTATGAAAAGCGGCGCCTTTCTCGGCCGTGGCCATCGAGGGAGTGGGATCGGTCTGATCCTGCCAGACATCCTGACGCACATTCTCTGGGAAAAGATGCAATGCCATCGATGTCTCAAACTCTTGCGCATGGCCAGGCAAATCCTGAGGCAAGCGGGTGCCACTGTCTAGCAGGTCTTCAGCATCTTCTTTCGTCAGCACATCCCAGTAAGGTAGGAAATGGACATTCACCTGGTACTTGCGGAGGTACTGATCCCAGACGGCGTCGCAGGCGGCGACATTTCCGCCGTGGCCATTCAGAACGAGGATGTTAGTAAAGCCTGCGCGAACCAGAGAATCGAGGAGGTCCGAAAGGACCATGAGGAAAGTGCCAGGCTGCAGATTTAAGGTGCCGCGATGGGTCATGTGATGCTCGCTGATGCCAGCCATGAGCCCTTCTGCAACCAGTGTGTGCGGGGCGAGACGTTCGGCGATGGCTCCAGCGATAACTTTCGTGCTCCGCCAATCGTGCTCCATGGAAAGGTGTTCCAGATGCTGCTCAACGGCGGCCACCGGAAGGATGGCCAGCTGAAGTTCGCCTGTGTCCATGCGCGTGCGGAATTCGCGGCGGGAGAGTTTACCTAACCAAATCTCTGTCTTCATGAAGGGACGAAGGGGCTGCTTGTGGACTCAAGGCGTTGACGATGGCTGTGGCAAGTTCGGGATCGATGGCATGGTTCTTTTCCAGACCGGCCTTGGCGCGAAAGTCATTGAGCGCTTGAAGCGTCCGGTTGCCGTAGACTCCATCGATGTCTCCTGAGTAGAAGCCTTGCTCTCGGAGGAAGCGTTGGAGCGCGTGCTTGGTTTGCCAGCCGTAGACCCCATCGAGTTTGCCTTCATAGATCTTGGAGTCTAGCAATGCCTTTTGAATAGTCTTGATCGCGGCTAGGGTTTGTTTCTGCTTTTGATAGGCTTCCGTAAGCTCGCGGCGGAAAGTGGCGCGCTGCCGGCTATCGCCCTGGACGAAGGCTTCGAATTGGTTGGGCAGATTTGGTGGAAGTGCTTTGTTGTATTGGTAGAATACAAAGTAGGTTCGGCCCGCTCGTTTGATTGTGCTGGGAAAAGGATCGTCGGCGGTGAACGCGCGCAGTGGATGAAGGTCTCGCCATTTCTCAAGAGGGAAGGTATCAGTGGGTGGGAGCGTAGCGTCTTCAGCAAAGGTGAGGGCGTCGACGCCGAGCTGCACTGGTTCTCCTTCTAGATCGGGAAACTCGTTGTGGAAGCTGCCGCGTTGAAGATGAAGCGTGCCTTCACGCTCGTAGCGCACGGGTGGGTTCCATTGCACCTGCCAACCGTGATCTTCCAGGATGCTTCCGAAGGCGCGCAGTTGGTTCAGCGCAGCCTGATCATCTTCCGCAAGCTCGGGGAGGGCGGCCATTGAAACGCTCGCACGCCGAAAGCGCTCCGCGCGCATGATCAAGAGCACGATGATGATAAATAGGACCGCTATGATACCTACGGAAATCGCAAGTAATTTTTTCGAGGTTTGCTGTTCTCGAGCGAGCACGCTTCGAAACTAGCATCAAACAGACCAAAGCCAAAGCGTTACCCACCTAACAAGACCGGATCGATCTCCGAGGTGTTGGTGCTTGCCTGGGGCAATGCGAGAGGTTTGAATTCTAGCTGTGGCTCAAGATAGGGCTTCACCGAGTCTTCGCGGTCCGTGAGGCTACGAATATTGGCTCCGACCACGCTTCCGAGCTGGCCGCTCGTGAGCTGAACATCCATCCAATCACCGTCTTTTCTTCGTAGAATGAGATATGTTCTGGGCTCCAACAGGCCCACAGGGATCATGCTCTTGTCCTCAGGATGCTGGACGAAGAAGAGGCAGGTCTGTCGAGTGACGATGTATTTGGGATTACTCGGAAGGGGGAGCGCGACCATTCCTCGCTGAATCAGTTCCTGTTCTCGAGGGGTGAGATTGCCGTTGCTTCTGCTGTTGTTCGTTTCCAAGGGTGGCATCAGGGCGCACGATCCGAAGAGGCAGATCAGCCCGAGGCTAGCCGTGAATTTGAGGAGACCCATCATTACACTGTCTAGCGACACAGGTTCAGGGTTTCGCCTAAGCGATCTGGAGGCAGGTGGTATTCCGTGTTTCCTCGTTGCGCCCAAGCCACGTCCCCTCTACGAAGTCGTAAAGAATGACGAACCGGTTCTATCAAGCTTTCGACTTAGAGACGGCCTCGGGCTATCCTCGCCCGGATGATTATCGTTCGCCCTTCCAGGTGGATCGAGATCGCATCCTTTACACCTCCGCCTTCCGGCGATTGCAGAGTAAGACCCAGGTTTTTCTCTCCGGGGAGTATGACTTCTATCGCACGCGTCTGACACACTCGCTAGAAGTGGCGCAGATTGGGCGCTCCATCTGCCAGCATCTGCGCCAAGAGAGTGATCCGTTAGGAGATGACTATCACATTGATGCGGATCTTGTGGAAGCGGCTTGCCTTTCGCATGATCTCGGACATCCGCCCTATGGTCACAGTGGCGAACGGACCTTGCACACATGGATGCAAGGACGTGGTGGCTTTGAGGGAAATGCGCAGACCTTGCGCATGCTCACGGAAACGATCTATTCGGATGCGCGCGATGGAAAGCAGACCGGGATGGGGCCGACGCGGGCGTTTCTCGATAGCGTCCTCAAGTACAAAGCTTTCCTTAGTGAAGTGCCAGACGCGCGGAATCATTTCATCTATGACACCCAAGAGCCTGCGTTAGACTTTGTCTTTGGCGAATCCTGGGCCTCCGTGCGAGAAGGTTGGGCTGGCAAGGCGCGCAACGACCTTCGCTCGATCGAACTCCAGATCATGGACTGGGCGGATGATACTGCCTACAGTTTGAATGACCTCGTCGATGGGATCAATGTCAGTTTTCTGACCATCGAACGCATCGAGCGATGGGCCGAAGAACAAACGCTTAACGATGCGGAGTCAGGCCATTTAAAGAATCTCCTCCGAGCGATACGGGATCAGCGAACCGAGCGTGTGTTAGGACGAAAGATCGGCTCATTCATCGCCGCCTGCAAACTAGAAGAAACAGACAGCCATCCGTTAGCCACCACGACCAATCGTTATCTTTACAAGCTCACCATCGCGCCAGAAAAGCGCGAGGAAGCGAATCTCTACAAACGTCTCGCCTTGGAAGTGGTCTTCCGTTCCCAGCAATTGCAGCAACTGGATTACAAAGGCGATCATATCCTGCGGAGTTTGCTAGATGTCCTAGCAAAACACTACCTGGATCCGAAATCGCCGCCACCGATCCCCTTGCGCCTCCTGCCGCCGCTCTATGAGAAGCTTCTTGAGCCGCATGAGGACGAAGCATCCCGCGCACGCTTGATCTGCGATTACGTTGCGAGCATGACTGATGGCTTCGCCACGCGGATGTACAAGCGCCTCTTTGATGCGGAGTTCGGTTCTATCGTGGATCTGGTGTAGGTGCGCGGCGTCTCAGGCGATCATCATCGCATCCTGCCGACCAAGGCTGAGGAGAAACGATTCGTGGAGTGAAGAGAGGTCTTTGTCGAGCGCGTCGGTCTGACATTGGCAGTGTCGTCAAGTCAGGCTATGCTAAGAACGTGGACCGCCTCTTTCGATCGATCGATGCTTCAATCCTGGCCTATTTCCGAATCGCCTTCGGGGCCCTCATGCTTTGGGAGATGCTTCGGTTTTATTTCTTGGGGAGGATGAAGTGGAATTGGATCCACCCAGACTTCCACTTCACCTACCTCGGCTTCGAATGGGTTAGTCCGCTGGCGGGAAATGGACTCCAATGGGTTGTGGCGATCCTCGCTGTTGCTGCGATCGGTGTGATGATAGGCTTCCTCTATCGCGTGGCAGCCCTGGTCTTTGCCGTCGGTATCACCTACCTGTTTCTTCTCGATCAGACGGAGTACATGAACCACTTCTATCTGATGTGTCTTCTGGCTTGGATAGCCGTGGTACTACCGGCGAATGCCTGCGCCTCCGTCGATGCTCTCATGCGGCCAGGCTTACGCTCGGAGGTGGTGCCCGCCTGGACGTTGCTAGTTCTCCGATTTCAGTTAGGCATCGTTTATGTGTACGGCGGTCTTGCCAAACTGAATGGAGACTGGTTGTGAGGCGAGCCCATGCGGACGTGGCTGGCGCATCGCGCGGATTGGCCTGTGATGGGGCCCCTGTTAGACACGGAGGCAGCCACTTGGTTCTTCAGTTATGGTGGCTTGTTCTTTGACCTCCTCGTCGTGCCTGCGTTGCTGTGGAAACCTACTCGGAAATATGCGTTTCTTGCGGTTGTCGCTTTCCATCTTACCAACGCGTATCTGTTATCGATCGGCATCTTTCCGTGGATGGGTATCGCGTTGACCGCGCTCTTTCTGCCTCCAGATTGGCCCAGACGGTGGCTGAGCAAACGCGTTGCTGTTCCATCACGGGCTCATCCGCAATCCACCCGGTGGAAACGGGTCGTGGTCGCTGGCCTCGTCCTCTATGTGGCCGGGCAGATTCTCTTTCCTTGGCGCCACTTGCTTTACCCCGGGCCGCCCGCATGGACGGAGGAGGGCCAACGATTTGCTTGGCGGATGATGCTCCGAAGCAAGACCGGGAGCGTGCAGTTTCTCGTCAGTGATCCCGACTCGGGAGAGCATTGGCTACTCGATCCTCTCGCGCATCTCACTTTGCGACAGTTCAGAAAGATGTCTGCGCGACCAGACATGATCCATCAGTTCGGCTTTCACATCGGAGAGCTCATGCGCGCTGATGGCTTTCCTAATATAGAAGTTAGGGCGATCGCCGAGGCAAGTCTGAACGGGCGTGAGAGACGAGCGCTCATTGATCCCAATGTGAATCTGGCAGGAATCCCGCGCAGCTTGAAGCATGCCACGTGGATCACTCCGTTAGAGCCCTCGTCTTGAGCGACGTCGCCACAGAAGAAGAGGCAGAAGCACGAAGCCTCCTTTCACGCCTAACGGTTTCGTCTTTTCACCTCGCTCCCACCACAGGCCCCGCTTCCAATTCGGCCCATCGTCATCATCGTCATCACACCCGGGCACGGCCAGGATCCTGTCAGGCATGCCATCACCATTAACATTGGCCCATCCCACCACCCGTCCAGACCAGCGCGCCTCGTGAAACCCAATCAAACCCGGACGCTCCGCTCCGAACACCGGTGGCCCTAGAGCCTCATTCACTGGACGAAGCCCAGCTACCTTGGGATCCGGACCACGGCGAGTGAACTGCCCATTCTGATTCTCGAACCAAGTCTTTGTCACCACCCTGGTCAAATCGACGATGGCAACATCATCGTCGCCGTCGAGGTCCAAGTCTTCCATGTGAAAGTCAGTCGGTGAAAGATCATCATCGCCTTCGCCAAAGACGGACAGGCCATTCGAGGAACTGAGGTCACCAATCGTATGCTTCGGCCAGGGTTTGTCCACGCCATCGTTTCGCCACCAGACGAGTTGGGGCGGCCCCGTTCTCTCAATGAAATGTCCCCAGAAAGACGGAATATGACGAATCATCGCGTCCGAGTCGCCATCGCCATCGATGTCTCGCAATCGAACATCAACAGCCACCGCATAGGGTGGGTCCTCCAAGTCCACCGAACCTTTGTAGATCAATGAGCGCACGCCCTCTTTCTCCTGACCTTGATACCAATGCGCACTCACATTCTCATCTTGCTTTGTTGAGAGGCGAAGTTCTATCAGATCCGGCAAGGCATCGTCGTCAAGCTTGCCAACGGCAATGCGCCGATGCGCTGAGGTCGGAGGCGCTCCCTCCAAAAGTTCTTCTCGCCAGGGTTGATCAGGGTCTTTTGAGTTCACTAAATGCACCAATCCTTTGATCGAGGCCCACTCTGCTAGGATGAGATCATCGAATCCGTCTCCGCGGTCGAACGCGCAGATCGAGGCATTGGCAATACGTGGGCGATTCCCTTTGATGATCGGACCACGCGCTGCTTTCGACAGTGCCTGCAGAGCCCTGTCATTTGCTCCAATCGAGAGCTGCACTGGATCCGAGAGCGCCTCACCTTCGGAGCAGCGGACGCGCAATCGGTAGGTACCAGCGGATGCTTGGATGATCGGACGAATGACGAGACGTTGCGAGTTTTCATTCGCAAGGGGCAGACCGTCTTTCTCCCACTGCATGTCAGGGGCTGGATAACCGGTCACTTCCGCGAGAAGTGTTAGATCGCCTCCAATCGGTCGAGTCATTGTACTCTGCGCTAGAGCGACACGAGGGGCTGATGGCGAGGCGCGATCCCCCCATGTTTCTAGCATACCTTCAAACATCTGCCCATAGACCCTTCGATCCGAGATGGTGCTACGAGAAGTGAATTGGACGGCACCGTCATCAGCCGCCTGCACGTAGCCGACTCCTGGGGTGCCCCAGTTCGGCCCGAAGGATGGATCGACACGCCCATCCGAAAGCAGGGCGACCACGCCGGAACGCGGCAGGCCTCCCCAAGCATCGAAATCTCCCGCAAGCACCAAATGCCCGTCGGCTTGGCTGACGACATGGTTGGCAGAAGCATGTCTGGTTTGCCCGCCCACCCTCGGGTCAGAGGCGAATCGCCGAAGGAGCTGTCCATTGGGCGACATCACATAGACGATCGCTCGTGTTGCCTGTCCTTCCCTTTCTGTGCCAACCGCAATGACCTTCCCATCGCCAGTGCCAATCACGTTCGCGATCTGACAGTTTTCCAAAGTTGTAGAGAAGGATCCATCCACCTCTCCGCTAGGGAAGAGCCGAACCAATGAAGTTTGATTCTCCGCGCGATAATGAGTTCCATACGCAGCTCCATCATTCTGAACGAAGAGTCGTATCATGCTCTGGAGACCGACATAGGAGTCATCGATCTGGCCGGTCGGAAGGAGACGGAGGAGTTCATTATCGTGAATGACGAGGATCTGACCGCTAGGCAGCAACGTGAGCGAATTCACCCGAGTCCAGCGTAGTGCTGCTGGTTGGAATGTCAGATCCAGCGAGCCGTCCGCGTGGAGGCGGGCACATCCTAACCTTTCCACATCACCGATGCGGTGAAAGCGCCCGCGCACGAGGATCTTGCCATCTGGCTGCTCGACATGAGTGTGAATGTGTCCAGGCCCACGATAGACCAGAGGCACCCCGTTGCCTTCCGCGAAGGCCGGGTCGACGGTACCGTCGTCGAGATAGCGCTTCCATCGTCCAACGTCATCTTTCCCAGTCACCACCCTGTATAGCCGATTCTTCTTGGGCTGGGAACTTCGTGAGAAATCCGGTGAACCGGGCAAGGGGGGGCGTCACTTGAACGCGAGCGGCATGGTGCTTCGTCGGCCCGTCAGGGGAAACGATCTCGATTTCATAGACGCCGCCATCATTGTCGTCAATGGCGCGCAATGGTAGAGCAAGCTGATCCGCCCCGTCGATTCGGGCTCCGTTATGCCACCACTGGAAAGCCATGGAGGGATGTTGACTGAACTCTGGACGTAACGTGAGAGTGGCCCCTTGCACGACGATGTGAGATTGGGGAATCACGTCAACGGTTTCTAATGGAACCTCCAAATCGCCCGCCTCTCGTCGCAAGACAACGCGCACTCGGCCAACGGGTCCTAACAGGTAAGTCCACGCATCACTAGCAGCCAAGCCTCTAGCGGAGCCCTCGATGGGGCTCGCAGGATAGGAGGGGTCTAAATCGCCTTCCTTGGTCAATCGAGCGAGAATGATGTAATCATCGTCCTCATCAAGCATGAGTTCTCCAAAGGTGCAATCCTCACAGATCATCATGATCCTGCCGTCTGGGCGCTTCGCGAAATGTGCCGGTTCACCGAAAGCCGAGAACGGGGATTGGTAAGTCAGATCGGGGTCACCATTCCCGTGAAACCTGAAAAGCCCTCTTCGGTTGGCGATGAGAAAGCGCCCGTCCTCAAGCATCAAAAACCCTGCTGTCGGCTCAACGCTGGCCATCACGATCTCACTCGCTAAACGACCATCTTTCTGGAAGGTTGCTAGGACAGTGCGACGGGGCTTGGGGCGCGATCCTAGCACGACGATCGTCCCGTCCTTTCCCTGCATGACCGATTCCACACTGCGCCAGGAAGATTCAAAGCCGGGTAATGCGGCGCCTTTCTCATCCAGCGCAATCAACTTGCTGCGGTCATAGAACAACCAAACCTTGTCAGCCGCCTGGAAATACCGCCTATAATGGATTTGTTGTGTCAGATCTTCCGGCGTCTGGAATGCCTTCGCAATCTTCCCGTCTGCCTGGATCCAGAACGAACCGCTGGTGCTTTTCACCACGGTTGTCTCTGTATGGAGCTCTGACCCAGTAATCGCCAAGGCCACGCCGCCCTGAGGGTGGGGCGTGAGGCGGCTCCAATCGCCACTGTGCGAGAATCGATGAAGCTCCACGCCTTCGGCAGAGAGATGGCACAACTCTAAGAAACCGCCCACCCAGAGGGTTCCGTCAGTGTCCTGAATGAGTGAGCTTGCACGATGCACCTGCACTTTAGGAAAGGTTTCATCAATGTCACCAGGCGCGCCAAGCACAACGGTTGCCGCAAAGAGAGAAAGGCATCCAGCCCACCAACAAGTCCACATCACCTTGTCATTAAACTCTCGGAGCGACAGGCAGGCAACCTTTCTAGCCGAGTTCTTGGCGCAGGGCTGCGAGTTCCTCACGGAGTTGTGTGACGGATGCTTCGAGGGCGGCGATGCGTTCTTCGGTGATGGAAGGGGCGATGCTGGCGGCGGCGCTTTCTTGGGGGTAGCCGCTGGCGAGGGTAGGCAATGTCGGCTCGCCGGCTAGCAGATGGGCGTAGCGGCGTTCTTTCTGGCCGGGACCTGGGGGGAGTAAGGTCACGAGTGCGCCTTCTTCGCGTGTGATGAGTTCTTCGAGGTTCTCGATGACGGCTGGGAGGCTTTCGAAGCTGACCATGCGTTCGGTGCGAGTGCGGAGTTCGCCTGCGGTCTGGGGGCCGCGGAGCATGATTACGCCTAACAAGGCCTGCAATTTGCCGTTGAGTCCGAATTGGTAAGCGAAGTCATGCTTGTACTTGGCGGTTCGCGAACTCCCTGGGAAGACGGTGGAGGCGAGGTGCTTGTCACGGAGGCTATCGATGGCCTTCATGACAGTGGTGTCTACATAGTCCACGACGGGATACCGATTGCTCTTCTGATTGCAAGCGGTGGTGACTGAGTTGAGTGTGAGTGGGTAAGAGAGTGGCGTGGTCATCTCTTTCTCGATAAGTACACCGAGCACGCGGACTTCTGTGTCGTTCAGTTGGGTTTCCATAGAAGGCTATTTCACCTCTAATATTTCCGCCGCATGTTACTTGGCAAGATGTTAAGCTCTTTCCTGTACTTGGCCACGGTACGGCGGGCGATAGGGATGCCTTGCTCTTGGAGCTTCTCGACGAGCTCGAGATCGCTTAGGGCCTTGCCTGTTGGCTCGTTTTTGACCAATTGCGTGAGCGCATTCTTCACACTCGTGTTGCTGAGATCTTCGCCGTCCTCCGTCTTGTAGCCGGTGGTGAAGAAGTATTTGAGTTCGAAGACGCCCTGTGGCGTGGCCATGTACTTGCCGTTCACGGCGCGGGAGACGGTTGTTTCATGGACGCCGATGATATCGGCAACGGTGGCCATGTTGAGCGGGCGCAAATGGGCGGGACCTTCGGCTAGGAAATCTTCCTGATGGGAGACGATCTGGCGGGCGATCTTCTCGATGGTTTCCTGGCGTTGATGGATGCTGCGTATGAGAAACTTGCCACTGCGAATCTTCTCACGGATGTAACGGCGAGTCTCGGTGTTGTTCTTACCATCGGACATGATGTCTTTGTAAGTGTTGGAGATGCGCAGCTGGGGAACGTAGGTATTGTTCATCGAGACACTCCACGTGCCTTGATCGCGGATCACCGTGATGTCGGGATCAATGGTTGTGTTATGATCTGGGCGGAAGACGTTTCCTGGCCATGGGTTCAGCGTGGAAATGAACTCGGCGGCTTTGACCAATTGTTCCATGGTGACCCCGAGCTTCTTGATGATCATGGGGTAACGTTTCTTGGCCAAGTCATCGAGATGCTGTTGCACGACGCGTGACTCCAAAGAAGGGACTTTTCCTAACCGTTCCAGTTGTAAGAGAAGGCACTCACGCAAGTCCAGAGCGCCCACGCCGACGGGATCGAACGAGTGTAAGAGATCGCGACCAATTTCTAACGGCTCGATGGGGAGCCGCTCGACCATGGAGATCTCCTCAATGGTGCTGGTGAGAAATCCACGGTCATCGACCATGCCGATGAGTAACTCGGTGGCGCGGTGGACTTCATCAGTGGTGGAGGACAAGCCTAACTGACACATGAGATGCTCTTGCAGCGTCTCAGGTGCGGTGAGGGATTCCATCAGGTAGGCTTGTTTCTCGTCCTGATCGGATGAACCTGGTGAAGCGCGGTTGGTCTGGATCTGATGTTCGCGCCAGTCGTCATCCAGTCGCGAGAGTTCTTCGAACTCCTGCTCGAACTCGCGATCTTCTTTCTCCTGTTCGCGTTCCTTGGCTTCGTCACGCTCGTCGGAAGAATCGTCATCAGGGCTTGTCTCTTGAACCTCATCTTCCAGCGTGGGATTATCCAGCATCTCTTTCTCGATCAACTGCTGGAGTTCCATGGCGGGAACCTGCAATATCTGCAGACTCTGCTGCATCTGCGGCGTGATCGTCGTCTGCAGCGAGAGATTCTGTGATTGCTGGAGGCCAACGTTGGACATGGTATGCGGTCAAGGTCGCCTCGCTTACCTAGGGCGCAAGCAGTTTTCGGGCCATTGTATGAAGAAATTCGCAGGCTTGTGGGATTGATCGATTAAAAGCGCGAATCACTGTCTGGTCGCTTTCTTACTCGGTCTTGGGCAAGGTGATCTCGATCGTCACCGCCGTGTTCATTGGTGGCAGTGCCTTGGGGTTGGCTTGCCATAGATCGTCGCGATCCGTTTTGTGGTGGGGGAGATTGAAGAGCGCGCTAGGGCGACGCTGGACGGCGATGAAGTCGAGTTCGCGCTCGGCTTCGAAGCCAGCTTTGTCCACGCGTGATCCGGTGTAGTCCCAGGGACCTTTGGGGAGTGGATTTAAATGGACCTTCTCATCGAACTCGGAGATCTCTTCGAATTCCATGACGACGATGCTCTCGCGTAATGAGATTCGCTTCTTAGCAGTGCCTTTAGGTTCTTCAGTCCACGTGACGGCGATCTCGACGAGCGATGGCGTTTGCGGGGTTTCTTTGGCTTTCGATTCTGTTTCTGTGAAGGCAGACGTAGGCTCGAAGTCTAACAAGCTGAGAACAGTGCGAAGATGCAAGGGGCGTATGTTCGTGGCGAAGACGGATTCGTGAGTTTTGCCTTGGGTGCCGACGAGGGCGAATTCGATTGCGCCTTCTGTCATATTTACGATGGCAGGGAAATGGATGGTGCGAGCTGCGGTATCAAATCGGATATCTCCTAGGGCATGTTGGGTGCCGTCCAGTTGCTTCACTTCGAGTTGTAGTGGGGCGTCAACCGGGGGTGTCTCAGCATTGGCTACCATGGGTGAGATGATTATCATGATCAGGGCTAAACATGTAAGGGTGATTGGTGAAAATATGGCGATATTTATTAAAAGCATGGAAAATAGGCCTTAATGATGGTTTAATCTCTCTGTGTCCTTTCGAATGTTACTCCCTCTCTTCGCGATCTGCCAGCTGGCAGTGGTGTTGAACGCGGCAACACGCCCTGAAGATAATGCGCCTCCGGTGATCTCAGGAATGGCTGGGCCAACGGCACTTTCTGCGCGTGCGTCTGCGGTCTACATCGTGACGGCGACAGATAGAGATCTGAAAGACGTGCTAGTCTATGAATGGACGCTTTCCAATGGGGGCTCATTTGTCACGAGCGTGCCTCAGCTTTCATACTCTTGGCCGGCTGGGGGCTCTTATACAGTGACTGTATTGGTCGATGACCAAGATGATCATCGTGTGACTTCGGTGCCCTATCAAGTGACAGTGAGTGACAGTGAGTGACAGTGAGTGACAGTGAGTGACAGTGAGTGACAGTGAGTGACAGTGAGTGACAGTGAGTGACAGTGAGTGACAGTGAG
>JBLHHN010000023.1:0-32290 GCA_047616785.1 Verrucomicrobiales bacterium | reverse complement strand
TTCACAGACAGCGTGGCTCTGGGAAGCCAGGCGTGGGTGGAAGAGGTCTTCGAAAGGAACCGTGACCGGCAGCGCGTGAAACGCGAACGCGGGGCGCGAGAGCTGAAGACGCCCGGGCTGGAAGCGTGGCGTGGCTTGGTGGATCTACGAGGCGGCGTGGAATAGCGCACTCCGAGAACGGCACACAGCCAGCTCATCCTCACGAACTCACGCAGATAGCAATGTTCTCACAATAAATAGTATCTGTCCTCATGTTACCGTTTCCACGGGAAACGTCTTCAAGCAACGGATGACGATCGAATTCTAGCGCCCGTTCCAGGGCTCCATCTGGATCATATGCGGCCCACCACGCAAAAAGTAAATCCCTAGCAATCATTTGAACAATCTTCTTATTTATTTAAGGTGTAAAGTCTATTCGAGGCAGAAAAGAGGCTTAACCTTACCCTGCCCAATGAGGGTTCGGTGCTTGCGGTAGTCTTTTGCGGCGCGTCTCAGGCGACCAGCAATGATTGACTCATGAATCGCCAATTTACTTGCTGCTTTACGAATCTCATCGGCAGTTTTGAGGTGTTCAAGATGCTTCCACTCTTTAGGTGAAATGACAGAATCCAAGGCGAATTTATCGGCCTGTCGCTCAATCACTAGTTCAGATGTTGAATCGATATCGGCATCCATAAATCCTTCCTTATGAGACTCCAAATGATGTTTGATGTGCCCCAGCTCGTGGAACAAGACGAACCAGAAGTTGTCGAGGCGGTTGTGGCGGAGGGTCATTCCAATAATGGGGTATTCCTTGGAGTGCCAAAGAGCGGCACCGTCCAAATGGGTTCCGGTAAGTTGTTTAGCGATGACGACCGCGATTCCAGCCGCATTGAGCCGTTCGCAAACGAGGTTTGGTCCATTGGGAAGAGTGCTGAATCCTCTGAGTTGAGTAAAGAGTGCCTCATTTAAATTGTCTGAAGAGTATCTTCCTAGCTTCTGCTTTTCTGACTGGTCCAGGACGTGACAACGCCAAGCGTGCACCGCAAGGTGGCTTACTTTGGATTTTTTCGACGTTGTTTGCTTATTGAAAGCCGCCATGGGGTCATTCTGGCGTCCTCGAAAGAACTCATGAAGGAGCTCCTCTCCCCGGTCACGGACTTTTATCCACGTTTTATCGAGGGCGGATGTGAAGTAACCAAGCTTACACATCTCACTTGCAGGGTAATCGCTGACTGCGATACGCTCGGGTAGTTCAGCTTTTTCTTCCTGGATCAGGGCATTGAGAGGAATATCCAGACCAGAGTGGAGGGCTCGAACCATTTTTAATGTTAGCTCACGCTTCCCAGAAAGAACCTCGGAGACACGGCTTTTTGATCCAATAAAGGGCACCAGATCCTTCTGATTGAGGTCTTGTTGCTCGATAATGAAGCGGAGGACCTCGGCGGGAGTGACCTCCGGAAGTTTGATGGACTTCTTTTCGTAGTCCTCAATGAGGAAGCTGAGCACTTCCAACTCGTTTATTTCTCTTTGGCTTAGGTTGTCACCACGCAGCATCAATGCTTCAACCTCCTTAAGGGCGAAGGCGTGATCGTTCTTTGTTTTGATGATTTTCATGGGTAGCGGGAAGGTGGAGATGACTAATCGAGATTCCAGCGGTCGTATTCCGCGTGAGTCCCAATTCTTTGAATTAGAAGGATGCCGTTTTGGTAGTGTGCGAGGACTACCAAACGATAATTATTCCCTCCGATGTTGAAGACGATTTTGTTCCCTGAGAGGAAATCAGCAGAGTTAAAACGGTCGCGGATATCCTGAGGGCAAGTCCACGTCGCTTCTTCTGCGATCAGAAGCCAAGACATCAAAGACGACCGTGCATTGACATGCTTACGGAGGAATTTGTTTATCTTGTCTCGCGAAAGAATGGTCATTCGACGACGCAATGTTCCACGGATTCTGGAACTATAAAAGTAAAGATTTCAAAAGTGGGAACTTTTTTTCTTGCGGACTTCCAAATTAAAAAGTAAATTTCATTCAATCAAGAAGACGGGACAGGTGAGCTAACACCTATCACCCCCCTTTCTCCCCATCTCGGATCCCTTCAACGGCGCCCTCAAGCGCCCCACGCAAAAAGCAAATTCCTAGCAACTCCATACTCATGGCAATTGCGAGTGGCGTAAAGCCGACTGCGTCGACTCAGGTTGGCGAAGATTATAACGATGCTATAGACTCGGTTGCAAGCGGACTACCTGGTGATATTTTTAAGCCTAATGGCGGACTAAAATCAGGAATTACATGGAAAGCTTTTCCTTGTTCTCAGTGAGATATGAATTATTTAAAATTGCGCAATACATCTGCTGCTTTGCTTTTGACTGTCATTGTTAGCTTCTATCTTTATTTGTCTTGGAAGGGGACAGCGGAAACAGAGTTGTCCAATGCATGCAGCGTTTTAGAGATTTTGATAAGTTATGAAGATCTAATAGCAAATAGGGTTGAGAAAGTCGGGAAGGAAAAGGCTCTGGACGAAATACGGAGGCAAATAATTGTCGATATATATAATACGGGTGAAAACATTTCCGATTCTAAGTCCAATAATCGGCTAGATGTTCTAAGTAAAAAGGCTGCCAGAATTGTCGAGGAGAATTGGGCGTTACTCCCACAGTGAAACCCCCTTTCTCCCCATCTCCGATCCCCTCAACGGCGCCCTCAAGCGCCCCACGCAAAAAGCAAATTCCTAGCAACTTGCTGCTTTTTAGATCGATTTCGGTCAGCACGAGACACACTGCTGAGGCCTACGGTGGTTCCACTTGGCTCAATGACGAGTCGTTTGGACCCTTCATGATGCGTTCTACGAGATCCGCTGGCACTTCGAGGATCATCTGGCGGCCTTGTCCTCGCGTGGTCAACAAGAGTTCAAAGCCGACCAGCTGTTTGAGATCCGTCCGAGCGGTTTCCATGGTAATGTTATGGGAATCTGCGTGGGCCCGACTGGAGTAGACCATCCCAGGATGCTTGAGGGCATAGGAGATGAGATCGCGCTGCCGATGATTGAGCGACCAGTCTTTCAAGAGCTGTTGAGAACTCACCAACTCTTGCGCCTTCGATTCCGCATCGTGGTGAAGAGCGGTCATGGCCTTTTCAATCACACGGGCCTGCTGCAAGATGAAGTAGGTCAGATCATTGTCATCCGTTTGCGTGTGGAGAAAGGCCGTGTAGTACTTCGCGGGTGCCTCAAGGATGACGGTGGAGATGGAGATGTATTCGAAAAGCTTGTAGTCATACCGAAGCATGAACCAATAGAAAAGAGCTCTAGCAGTGCGACCATTTCCGTCGACGAAAGGATGATCAAAGGCCAGCCAATAGTGTAAGATGATGGCTCTCACGACCGGATGCGTAAACGATTGGTCTTGGTCGCCATTCGCATAGTCACACAGTTTCTGCATCCGCTCCTCCAATTCATCCGGTGGAGGCGGAGTGTGATAGACATCACCGGTGATGGAATCTTGAACCGTGATCGGTCCATCTTCCGTGACCCGTAATCGCCCGCATTGCTCTGGGACCTCTAACGTGTTCGTCGTCATCTCCCGATGCATCTGCAAGATGAGCTCAGGAGTCAGCGGTTGGTCTTTCCACGATCTGACGATTCGGCGCATGACACTGAAGTTATTGACCACCATCCAGTCCGCCACGTTCCGAGGTTTCCTACCCGATTGAATAAGCGCCTTCGCCTTAGCTCGGGTCGTCGCGGCTCCTTCGAGCAATGACGAGTGGATACCCTCGTCCATGAGAGATCCTAGCACATAGCGAGTCTTGGTCGCCTCATCCGTCAACGGCGCAGGAAGGCCAACTCTGCTTCCGCAACTCAAGTCAATGTGATGCAAGAGTTCTTGGAGAAGCGGCATCACCGCAACGGCATGAGGACACTTCCGTGCGTCGAACAAAGGCAGCGTTGTCAGATGCTGAAGTCGTTGACACTTCAGCGCCAACCAGTGCTCCTCCCTGGAAAGTCCAGTCGGCGGCTCACGGTAGCGTACTTTACTCCAGTGCTCGTAGGAATCTGTGACTGGAGTGGTCAAGACGTCAGCGAGTCGCCCAGACTTACGCGCCTCCAGGATCAGGTTTTCATAGTTCGGCGGCCTTTTCGGAAATTTCATGCTGAGCCATGCAGAACCAAATTTGGTCCAGAATTTGGCCTAAATCAACCTTGAAACCAAATTTGCTCCACAAATTGGTTTCTCTTCGCTTACTTTACTGATCCAAACGGCGGTCTTGGCAAAGTCTTCGCCGCATCGAACCTAACCTAACCTATCGCTTCGGCTGGTAGTGGTCGGCGAAGTCCGTTAGCCAAGATTTCGGTAGAGCTGTGGGCTTTCCTTGGGGCATTTGCACCATGGCTAGGCACTGGCGGCAGGTGATGAGCAAGCGCTCGGGATCATCTACTAGCCGAATCTCAAAGGCGCACCAGAAGCGGGTCCGGTTGAAGGTGTCCATGTGCCCTCGGATGACAAGGTGATCGCCCAAGGTCGCGGGCTTGCGGTAATCGATCTCGGTTCGCACCACCACGGGAAAGAGCTGAGTGGCCGCCATTTCTTTGAGTGACATGCCTAACTGACCAGCTAAGCGGGTGCGCGCTGTTTCGATGAATCGGAGATAAGCGATGTTGTGCACGACTCCGCCGATATCGGTGTCGAAAAACATGACTTCTTCTCGGGTCTCGATGCTTGGGCTGGGGGAACTCATGCGGCAACACACCACAAGGCTCCAGGATGCACAAGAAACGGTCGTGGCGCATGCGCAGAGAGCTGGACGTGGCTCGGAGCAGGGCTAAGCTCGCGTTTCATCATCATGCCAAAGGGAGACTTCTTCGCGTTGATATCTGCTCTGTTCTGGTCGGTCTCGGTGATCTTGATGCGGGTGTCGGGGTTCTCGATTCCGCCTGTGCCTCTGACGCTTTTCAAAAGCACCGTGGCAATCTTTTGCTTTGTCGCCCTTTCACAAATCTTACGCGAACCCCTCGTGCCCGCGCTGTCAGGGAGTGACTATCTCCGATTGGTGCTGAGTGGATGGTTGGGTATTTCCGTGGCGGACACGATGTTTGCGGCGGCCTTGAATCGCCTTGGCGCAAGTCTGCAGGCTCTCGCTGATTGCGTCTATGCTCCTGCCATCGCGTGCGTGGGATTCCTCATGTTCGGAGAAACGTTGGGGTTCTGGGAGATCTTGGGTGGCATGCTAGTGATCTCTGGAGTGGTGGTCGGTCTTCGCCTCACACCCGAAGTGAAGAACAAAAGCGATCTCATCATGGGAGTGGGACTCGCGGCAGGGGCGCATGTGATCATGGCCGTGGGCATTCTCATGGTCCGCGATATCTATCGGGAGGTCTCAGTGGTTTGGGTATCGGGATTCCGCTTTCTGACCGCTACGATCCTCTTGGGAATCTACGCTTGGTTCGGCGGACATCGCCATCATCTTTTCCTAGCATTCCAACGCCGAGATGTGTGGAAAACGATGCTTCCAATGGCGTTCTTCGGCCCATTCCTGGCGACCATTTGTTGGGTCGCAGGATTCAAATTCACCACGGCCGGACGCGCGGCGATTTTTAATCAGATGTCCACGGTCTTCATCATCATCCTGGCGGTCCTCTTTTTAAGAGAGCGGCTGACGGGACACAAAGTGGTCGGCGTGATCTTGGCCGTCTCAGGCGCGGTGCTCATGGCCTTGCATTGATGAGTTGGAAAAACAACCCAAATAAACTCGACATCGCTTCTAGGAATCTCTACTTGATAGCGCTAGGAGCCATCTTGATAATCGCACACCCCATCAAATCATCATGAGTGATCAGTCTTCATCCGGTCCAGGCCGCAAGAAAGTGGGCGTCGAGCCCCGTGATCTGCCTGAGCGGCAGGACGAACACGGCGACCCATTTGAGCAATTGAACGAAGCGAGCCCGGCTAAAAAGAGTGACGAGCGCGATCCTGAGCGGGCCTTTATTCAGCCTCGCAGCCTGCCGAAGCACGAAGAGGAAACGATTTTAGAGGCGGCTCGTTTGATGCGTGAGGGAAAGACGCACGAGGAGGTCGCCAAGCAACTGAGGATCGAACCGCTCAAGCTGCGCCGTTGGGAAAAGGCCTACTCGTCAGAATTTCAGAGTGATCTCAATGAGGGCGACTACCACGACACCGACGCTCAGCTTCGCGATCTCCCAGAGGATGCGAAGGAGAAGTTCCAGGGAAATTGGGAACAGGTGACGGAAAAAGAAACCGAGCGCCGAGTCAAGGTTGGCCCCTTGAGAGCCAAGCTGATGGAACTCCCAGCCACGCGTTGGCTATTCCGCAATGAGCACGGCGATATCGACTATGGCACCGTCATGGGCATTCTTGTGGCATTCGTTGTCCTCGGCATGGCCATGCGCTACATGAATCAAGAGAGCGAGAATCCCACGGCAGCTGAAGATGATGCTGGGGTGATCGTGGGCTTGAACGATCTGACCACCATTGTGCACGATCCGGATGCTGCGGCAAAGATCATCATCGCGTTCCACCGCACAAAGACTTGGGAAGAGAAGTTAGCCTACGTCAATAATCCAGAAAAGGTGCGGCCTCTCATGGCCAAATGGTACACGAAGCATCCTGAGGATGTGACCATCGAAAAGATCACCTTCGCCATGGACCAGCCCATCGAGGAAGGGAATCGCAATTTCCTGCAGGTGGGTTTGTCCGTGGGCGATCTCGGTCGTTACTTTGTGATGGCGGTGGAGCTGATGGAAGATAAGAGCTACAAGATCGATTGGGAAACGTCTTCGGGTTACCAAGAGATTTCATTCAATGACTTGATGATACAGAAACCGACGGAGCCTGTGGAGCTGCGGTTGACCGTGGAAAGCGCGAATTTCTTCAACTTCGGTTTCACAGACGATCTGTACTATGCCTTCAAAGGAACCTACTTAGGTGTCAATCAACCGATCTTCATTTACATAAAGAAGGACCATCCTGATGCGCAATCTCTCTTCTCGACCTTGCAGATTTTTCCTTCCAAAGGCGTCATCGTGAAGGTGCGCTATCCAGAGAATGCCAAGGTGGACGATCAGTTAGAGTTGATCGAACTGGTGGCCGATAGTTGGTTTCGGAAATACACCGATTCCTGAAAATTGGCTACTGCTAGAGCGTGATCTCCACGGCAGATGACGCCGCACAAGCTTTGCGCCGAGCTTCTTCTAGGGTCGCTCCCCGCGCAATGGCCACGCCCATGCGGCGGCGGCCTGCGACCTGGGGTTTACCAAAAAGGCGTAGTTGCGTGTCTGGTTCGCTAAGCGCTTGACCGAGATTCCCAAACTGAACGGCTTCGGAGTGTCCCTCGACGAGAATGACGCAGGAGGCAGAAGGACCGTGCAGGTGAATGTTAGGAATAGGCAGCCCGAGGATGGCGCGGGCATGCAGTGCGAACTCAGAGAGATCTTGGGACATTAAGGTCACGAGCCCGGTATCGTGCGGACGCGGAGAGACTTCGCTGAAGTGCACCATGTCCCCTTTGATGAAAAGTTCGACCCCAAACAGCCCGCTGCCACCGAGGCCATCCGTGATGGCTGCCGCGATGCGCTCGGATTCTGCTAGAGCCGCGTCGCTCATAGGTTGCGGTTGCCAGGACTCACGGTAATCCCCACCTTCCTGACGATGACCGATGGGTGCGCAGAATGACGTGCCACCTATGTGACGAATGGTTAAGAGCGTGATCTCGTAATCGAAATCAACAAAGCCTTCGACGATGACCTTCCCTTTCCCCGCGCGCCCGCCTTCCTGCGCATAGGTCCAGGCTGGGCCGATGTCTTCGGGACCTCGGACGGTACTCTGGCCCTTGCCGGAAGAACTCATGATGGGTTTGATCAGGCAGGGAAATCCAATCTCCTCGATCGCCACACGATAAGCCTCTTCCGTGCCGGCAAAGCGATAGGATGAGGTGCGGATGCCCAACGTTTCTGCGGCGAGGGTGCGGATGCCCTCGCGGTTCATCGTCAGTTGAGTGGCGCGCGCCGTTGGGATGATCGTGGTCACGCCATCTTTCTCGAGGTCTGCGAGCACGTCTGTGGCAATGGCTTCCACTTCTGGCACGACGAAGTGTGGTTTCTCTAACTCAATCACCGCTCGCAGGGCTTCACCGTCTAACATCGACAGCACATGAGAACGATGCGCCACTTGCATGGCGGGCGCGTCCGCGTAGGCATCGACCGCGATGACTTCAGCGCCAAGCCGTTGCAGCTCGATCACAACTTCCTTGCCGAGTTCGCCGGAGCCGCAGAGAAGGACCTTCGTTGCAGTGTTTGAGAGAGGAGTGCCAAGAGATGCCATGGAAGTAGGTTGCGCGAGGGCCTACCATGATCTCCTGAGGAACCAAGCCGTAAAGCAAATTGGGTCTCCGAAAGGGAAAGAAAGTGCTCGGAGGGGGACTCGAACCCCCATGGATTACTCCATACGCCCCTCAAGCGCACGCGTCTACCAATTTCGCCACCCGAGCAGGAAGCTTCCGAAGAGCGATCCCATAATCATATCGCTCAGTCGCCGCAAGTTTCTTTTGAAGAATCTCTTCTGCAGGCCCGCCAAGTTTCGTTCAGAAACCCGTCAAATTTCGGCTCCTCATGTAACAAAAGAACGGCGACGCCCTATGTATGCATGGGTAGCCCTCACTCCGATGGTGAGAATTGCACCGCATTTTTCATTACGGATGTCGCGAGCCGAAAGGGGTGTTGATTATTATGATAATCACCATAGGCTGGAGCGCCCAAATGTCGTCATTCCCATCCATTCGACTCTCATTACGAACCCTCATTCTCAGCTTCGTGGCTCTCGTTCCCGCGTTGGGAACTGAGCTGTATGATCATGGAGATCCATCGGAACTTGAGCAGGTCCTCTTGGAAAGGATCAATGAGACCCGAGCAAACCCCGCTCCCGTCGGTGAGCGGCTAGGAGTGTCGCTCAGTGACACATCGGCTCGCCAGCCGTTGGTCTTTCAAACCGAGCTCCTGAATGCTGCTACCGACCATTCAGATTATATCATCAGCAGCGGAACCTTCTCTCACCAGGGTTCAGGAAATACAAACGCACAGCAGCGGATGACAGCGGCTGGCTATCCGTTTGGCGGTGGCTATGAAGGCTGGGCTGAGAATCTCGGTCTCTTTGAATTGACGGGTCTTTCCGAACTGGAAACGGTGCATCGGATTCAGGATCTTCTTTTCCAGAGCGATGAGCACCGAGGTTGGCAGCTCGAACCTGCTTTTCGTGAAATCGGCTTGGGCATCGTCACCGGACGAAGCGCAGTGAAAGGAGCTAAGCGCGATGTCATGGTGATCACTCAGAAATTCGCCCTTAGTGGCGCATCTCCGTCGACGGAGGATGCTGGCTCATTTATCCAAGGCGTGGTGTATGATGATGCCAACGGAGATGGCCGGTACGATCTTAGTGAAGGTGTTTCTGGAATGACGATCACTCCGAGCCAAGGCGGCTACCATGCGGTGACGTCAGATTCTGGAGGGTACGCGCTGCCCTTGGCAAACTACTCCGGTTCCTTGGAAGTGACCTTCACGAGCACAGGAGTCCATCAGGTGCTAGCCGTCACAATGACGCCCAATCTTAACAGCAAGTTGGATCTACGTCTGCAAGACGTCCCTCAGACGACGATCGAAACACCAGACCACGAGTTTACTCCCACCTCAGGAGAATTCACGCCGTTGCGAATTGTCAGGGTCGATGCTGAGCAAGTTTCCTTCGCTGTAAGTGAGGATCCTTCATCGATCCTCACATTACAGCATTCGAGTGATTTAGAGGCCTGGGAGAATGTGGCAGCACCCCTGGGGGAAACCTTCCAAACTGCCAAACAAGGTCGAAGTGGCTTCTATCGGTTCGTGGCGAAGCCGTAACGGCCTTGCACCTGTGCTGGAGGTCGTTAGCGTCTGGCATGTTTTTTAGGAATAGCTTCCAGCTGCTCTTTGTCGCTGCTGCCGCCATCTTGCTCAAGCCAGCATGCATGTGCGCGGACGAACTCAGCTCCTTAGGAAGTCCACCGAATTGGCAGACGTTGGATCCCTATCAGAACACGATCACTCGTGAAGCGTTTCTTGAGGAACTGACCCAAGTCTATTCCATCGGCGAATCCTACAAGCTCACGATGGATGTCCAACTTGATCATGTGCGTATCAAGACAGCGCCGGGGACTTGGATGGCCTTGCTCTTTCGTCAGAGCAATCAACCTCAGCCCACGATCAAACGATACTGGCGATCACGTGCCGAGATCCTCGCCGCCGCACAGAAATCGCCTAACAAACCGCTTTCTGGACTACGCATTGCGTTGGATCCCGGGCATCTGGGTGGACGTTGGGCGAAGATGGAGGAGCGCTGGTACACCTTGCCTGTGGGAGGCAAGCCTGTGACCGAGGGCGACATGACGCTTCTTGTCTCTCAAATGCTTGCAAAGCAGCTGAAAGCTCTCGGGGCCAAAGTCATGCACGCGCGTTCTAGCACAGCCCCCATCACTAGCAAACGTCCGAAGGACTTCGAATATCTCGCCAGGGCAGACTTACTTCGCATGGGGATCCAGAATCCTGTGTTGACCTATCCGGATGGAGCACCGCCCAAAGAACGCAGCAGGACGCTTCAATGGCACAGCGAAAAGTATTTCTACCGTCTCAGCGAGATCCGTGCACGCGCTGATCTGGTGAACAAACGGCTCAAACCCGATCTGGCGCTCTGCCTCCATTTCAATGCGGAACATTGGGGTGATCCCTCCGAACCCGAGTTCGTGCCTCGGAATCACCTGCATTTCCTGATCAATGGGGCTTACAACATCTCCGAACTCGGAAATCACGACGAACGCTATCAGATGCTCATGCGCCTTCTTCAACGCATGCACGGGGAAGAACGCCCGCTCAGTGAAATGATGGCCCAACACATGGCACGGCACACGCAGTTGCCAGCCTATCAATACACGACAAACAACGTCAAACGCCCGAGCAAGAATCCCTATGTTTACGCCCGCAACCTGCTCGCGAATCGGCTTTTCGAATGCCCCGTGATCTACTTTGAGCCCTACGTCATGAATAGCGAAGAGGTCTACGCGCGTGTCCAGGCGGGGCACTATGAAGGCAAGCGCCTCGTTCATGGACAAGAACGCCCGAGCCTCTATCACGAGTATGTGGAAGGTGTCGTGCAAGGACTCCTCGCCTATTACCAGCCGAAACCATGAACATCTTAATCGTAGGCGTGGGCTTCATTGGGGAGCCTCTAGCGGAAACCCTGACGGGTGCAGGTCACCACGTCATCGGTCTCACCCACAGTGAATCCTCCTTCACACGCTTATCCGAAACGAGTTCCGCTGACATCCGCCAAGCCGACGTGTCACAGGGCGATTCTTTGAAACAGGCACTCCATGCAGACGAAGCCAACGCCATCGATTGGGTCATTCATTGCGCCAGCTCTGGACGTGGTGGCCCTGACAAATACCGTAGCGTTTACCGTGATGGGTTGGCCAATCTTCAACGTCTCTGCCCCCAAGCACGCCTCCTCTATACGAGCAGCACCAGCGTCTACGGACAAGTAGACGGCTCGGTGGTCGATGAATCTTCAGCGACAGAACCTGATCGCGAAACCGGCCGCATCCTTCGCGAAACAGAGGAGATCGCGCTCGCTTCTGGGGGCATCGTCGCTCGCCTCGCTGGCATCTACGGGCCTGGCCGTTCTTTCACTCTCCTCAAATATCTCAATCACACTGCCGTCATCGAAGGCGATGGCGGTCGCTATCTCAATCAAGCGCATGGTCAGGACATCGTCAGCGCCCTTGTGCATCTCATGGAGCGTGATGAGGCAGGCGTCTTCAACATCGTCGACTCCACGTCACAGACCCAATTGGAGATCTACCAATGGCTCGCCGATCATTTCCAGGGAGAGCTACCGCCTACCGCGCCGCCGGACTACGAACGCAAACGTGGTTGGACCCACAAACGCGTTTCCAATGCAAAGCTCCAGGCAACCGGTTGGTCACCCACCTATCCCAGTTTTCAGGAATCGGTGCTACACGACCCTGCCCTAGTCCCCTCGATCCGAAAAATTATGAACGCCGACGTCTGAGACCCATCAAACTCACGCCTACCAGCGCAAGAAACGCACTGCTAGGCTCGGGAATGGTATTCACACTGAACGCCACAAGGGCGGCTTCTGTTCCGGCGGCCACGACGGTGAGTGTGACCGACGTGCCGCTTGGCACGGATTGAGTGATCGTGAAGATGTCATTCCCATCATCATTCAAAGTGATCGTTGTGAATGCAGGAGAACTGACTTCGAAGCTCTCGGCCGCCGTCAGGGCGTTCAGGTCGATCGTGAGCGACACAATTTCCGTATCAAACGAGAACGACCAACTCTCTGTGCCGTTGTTGTCATCAAACGCGCTGGCGGCATCGCCACTGGCCGCCTCATTGATCCCCATTCCCGAGAGATTGATGCTGATAGTGCCACTCGGTGCTAACGCTGTGGTTGTCAGGACCACCCCAATGTCAGACGTCAACGTACCACCCACGCCAGACCCATCAAAGGGAGCGCTCTCGGCTCCCAGGATATCGAACACGGCGATCGCTGCCTGGCTCGTCGCGGCGAATGGAATGCTAGTGAAGAAGAGGAAGAGAGCGATTCGCTTCATAACATTTCTTTATAACAATCACAACTCGTGCCGTCAATTGCCGAATTGTGAACAACCACCCGATTTCTATGGGCATTGTAGAAACCATAATTGACTGAACGAAAGTCGTTGCTCGTGCATCTTCTTGAGGTTCAATACCGTTGACGGCTATGGAAAACGTTCCGAAACGCCTCCCATCCACTCCATTATGAAACCGTTAGACACCTTTGCTCGCCGGCATCTTGGAGCCTCCACTGAGGACATTCAAGTCATGACAGAGTCTCTTGATTTCGAAGACCTCGGAAGTTTGATCGATGCTGTAGTCCCTGCAGGAATCCGCGACGAGGAGACCTTGAACTTGCCGGCTGCTCTGACGGAATCCGAAGCCACTGAGACTCTGCGAAAGATGATGCGGCAGAATGAAACGTTTCGCTCATTCATCGGCGCAGGTTACCACGATTGCCTGACGCCTCCCGTGATTCAGCGGAATATCTTGGAGAATCCCGGTTGGTACACCGCATACACACCTTACCAGGCCGAGATCGCGCAAGGGCGGTTGGAGGCTCTGCTGAATTTCCAAACGTTGGTCACTGAGTTGACGGGATTGGATGTCTCCAATGCATCTCTCTTAGATGAAGGGACAGCGGCGGCGGAAGCCATGGCCATGGCGATGAATGGGAAGCAAGGCCGCACGTTCTTCGTTTCAGAACGGTGCCATGAGCAGACGATCGATGTGATTCGCACGCGAGCAGAGCCGTTAGGCGTTCGGGTGGTGGTAGGAGATCATGAAACATTTGCCGTGGAGGAAGCGGACGGTTTGTTCGGCGTTCTTCTGCAGTATCCTACGACCGATGGGGCGGTGTTAGACTATGGGGGCTTTGTCAGTCGCGTGAAAGCCAAGCGCGCCGTGTCGATTGTAGCTGCGGACCTTTTGAGTCTCACGCTGCTGCGACCTCCAGGCGAGTTCGGCGCGGATATCACCGTCGGCAGCGCGCAACGCTTCGGCGTGCCGATGGGCTTTGGCGGACCACACGCGGCCTTCATCGCTTGCACGGATGCCTTGAAGAGAAAGTTACCGGGCAGACTTGTCGGCGTGTCGCATGATGCGCAGGGAAATCGGGCCTATCGCCTGGCGCTGCAAACACGAGAACAGCACATTCGGCGGGACAAAGCGACGAGTAACATTTGCACCGCTCAGGTCTTGTTGGCGATCATGGCGTCGAGTTATGCAGTCTATCATGGTCCTGAAGGATTGCGGGGAATCGCTCGCCGCATTCATGCCCTGACATTGCATTTGGCCAAAGCGTTGGATGAGTTGCCGGATTGTGAGGTGGATTCGCCGCTGTTCTTTGACACTTTGCGGGTGTCCCTGCGCGAAGGCGGAAGCGCGGATATGCTGGTGAAAGCCCGGCGTCGGAAGATGAATCTGCGTGCGTTGGATGACTCCACGGTGGGGATTGCCCTCGATGAAACGACGACGGTCGAAGACCTCGCCGTCTTGTTTGAGATCTTTGGCGGCGATTTGAATGCGTTCTCTGGCGTGGTGGACGATGAAGAACCGGACTTCCCGGACTACGCACGCCGATCAACCCTTTATCTACTGCAAGCGGTCTTCAACTCCTACCATACAGAGACCGAGATGCTCCGTTATTTGCATCGGTTAGAGAAACGGGACCTCGCTCTGAATGAATCGATGATTCCGTTAGGCTCCTGCACAATGAAGCTTAACGCGACATCTGAGATGCTCGCACTGAGTTGGCCGGAAGTGATGCAGGTCCATCCGTTTGCGCCAGCCGATCAATGGCGTGGCTATGCCGAGATGATCACGCAGTTGGAGGATTGGTTGGCCGAGATCACGGGGTTCGATGCCGTTTCCTTGCAACCGAATGCAGGGTCGCAGGGCGAGTTTGCGGGTTTGTTAGCCATCCGACGTTATCACGCCAGCCGAGGAGAAGGTGATCGAAATATCTGTATCATTCCAATGTCGGCTCACGGGACGAACCCTGCAAGTGCGGTGATGGTGGGTTTCAAAGTGGTGCCGGTGGGTTGTGATGAAGATGGAAACATCGATGTCATCGATCTGAAACAGAAGGTGCTGGAGCACGGCGATCGATTGGGCGCGTTGATGGTAACTTACCCATCGACTCATGGCGTGTTCGAGACGTCCATTCAGGATATCTGTGAGGCCGTGCATCGCGCAGGCGGTCAAGTTTACATGGATGGCGCGAACATGAATGCGCAAGTCGGGCTCTGTCGGCCCGGCAAAATCGGAGCAGATGTCTGCCATCTGAATCTGCACAAGACTTTCTGCATCCCGCACGGCGGCGGGGGACCTGGAGTCGGGCCCATCGGTGTGGCGCACCATTTGTCCGCCTTCCTCCCTGGGCATCGGGAGCTCGGTGACGATGACGAGGCAGCTCAAGGCGTCGTTTGCGCCGCGCCCTATGGAAGTGCCAGCATCCTGACGATTTCTTGGATGTACATTGCCATGATGGGCCCGCGCGGGCTGACGAGAGCGACCAAGTTGGCCATCCTCAATGCAAATTACATGGCGCGGCGGCTGGAGGATTTCTTCCCGGTGCTTTACCGAGGCGAGAATGGCTTGGTCGCTCACGAGTGCATCATCGATCTCAGGCCGTGTCGGGACAACGCGGGTATCGAGGTAGAAGACGTCGCCAAACGGCTCATCGATTACGGTTTCCATGCGCCAACGATGTCATGGCCAGTGCCAGGCACTTTGATGATCGAACCTACCGAAAGCGAATCCAAGGCCGAGTTGGACCGATTCTGTGATGCCATGATCGCGATTTATGGAGAGATCCGTGCCGTCGCCAATGGTGAGGCTGATCGAGAGGACAATGTCTTGAAACGCGCGCCTCACACGGCCGAAGTCTTGACCGCAGATCAATGGGACCGGCCCTACTCGCGTGAGCAGGCAGGTTTCCCCGCGCCATGGTTGCGTGGACAGAAGTTCTGGCCGGTGGTGGGGAGGATCGACAATGTCTACGGGGATAGGAATCTGGTTTGTACTTGCGATCCTATAGAATCGTACGTAGAGCCTCAACATGCCTGAAAAGCCAGCAATCGACGTCGATTGGGACAATTGGACCGCTCAAATGCGGACCATGCTGGTATTTATAAAGCGTGAGGATGAAGTTCTTCTAATCCGCAAGAAACGTGGACTGGGTGCAGGCAAGATCAATGGTCCTGGGGGCAAAGTCGACAAAGGCGAAACCCTCAAGAAAGCGGCTGTTCGTGAGACTCAGGAAGAAGTCGGGCTGACCCCGAAACGTCTCAAGAATCACGGAGAACTCTATTTCCAGTTTGCCGATGGCCTGAGCATTCATTGCACGGTCTTCGTGAGCGAACTCTTTGAAGGGACGTTGACTGAGACGGATGAAGCCCTTCCGATGTGGGTGAAGACGGACGAGATCCCCTTCCATGAGATGTGGGAGGACGATCAGTTCTGGCTCCCTCAGGTCCTCGCTGGCGACACTTTTGAGGGTTATTTCACCTTTGACGACGACAAGATGCTCAGTCGGCATCTGACGTTTGGTTCAGGTGAAGTGGATACTGATATTTTAGAAGAGGAAGGTGAAGAAGCCTCTGAAGGTGAAGAAGCTCCTGAAGGTGAAGAAGCTCCTGAAGGTGAAGAAGCTCCTGAAGGTGAAGAAGCTCCTGAAGGTGAAGAAGCTCCTGAAGGTGAAGAAGCTCCTGAAGGTGAAGAAGCGGGGCCAGCGCACGACCTCGATGACGAAACCTTTCTTTATCTCCAAGGCATTGTGGAAAGCCTGATCATGGCTTCAGAGTCGCCAATGTCCTCAGGGGCCATGCTCGCCACTTTGAGAAAAGTGGAGGCCGACCATGCCACCATGGCAAAGGAAGCTGAGAAAGAAGGCGAGCCTTACACCGGTCCCGATCTCTCGTGGGTTAGCCAGCTCGACGATGGGGCCATTCTTGCCGCTATCGACGTGCTCAACGAGTCCTATGAAAGAGAAGGGCGCGCATTCGCCATCGCAGAGCGAGCTTCTGGATACAAGATCTTCACAAGGCCACGTTTCGGCCTCTGGGTTCGTGGGTTGTTCCCCGATCAGAAACCTCAGCGCCTGCGGCCGCCCGCATTGGAGACACTTGCAATCATCGCCTACCGCCAACCTCTGACCAAGGGTGACATCGAAGCCGTGCGTGGAGTGAGTGTGGATGGCGTGATTAAAATGTTATTAGACCGGAGCCTCATCCAGATCAGTGGGCGCTCGGAGGCTCCTGGACGTCCGCTGCTCTACGGGACCACGGATCTCTTTCTCGATCACTTTGGGATTCGCACAGTGGATGAATTGCCTAACGCTGATGAATTGCGGCAGGTGAAATTGCCCACGGCGGAAGAAGAGAAACCAGCAGAAGAAGCTGCCAGTGAACCATCTGAAGTTGAAGAAGCCGCAACTGAAGCTGAGGAAGCCCCGGCTGAAAGTGAAGACGAGCCATCCTCAGACGAAGGGGAAGCATCCCCTGATGCTGAGGAAGAATCCAACGACGAGCCTGCTCCTGAAGAAGAGGATGTTCCTGAAGAAGAGGATGTTCCTGAAGAAGAGGATGTTCCTGAAGAAGAGGATGTTCCTGAAGAAGAGGATGTTCCTGAAGAAGAGGATGTTCCTAAAGAAGAAGAAGCACCAGACGGTGAAGAAGAAGAGTAGCCGCCTACTCCCGATCAAGAATGCTCACTCAGGCTCACGAAATCTGAGTCAAGTTTGTGATCGGAGCCGCAATCTTCGCTACTTCGCTACTTCTTCTTCATTTCAGCACGGAGCCAGGCCGGGCGATTCGTCGTGATAGAATCCACGCCTAGTTTCTGAAACTGCTTGGCAAGCACCACATCGTCCACGGTCCAGCAGTGGAACTCCAGATTGGCTTCGCGGAGTTTGGCAACCAGCGTGGGCGTGACGCGTTCAGGATCTGCCTTGGTATCAAGCCCCGAGGCATCGAGTTCTCGCAGAGTCTTTGCCAGCTCTTTCTCACTTGGTTTCCATTGGCCCACCACATTCTGTTTGTAGCTGGTCAACCAGTGCGCCTTCAACTGCGGCAACTGTTTCCGGCATTGCCGGATCACTTCTCTGTCAAAGCAGATGATCACGACTTTGTCAGGAAACAGGCCAATTTTGCGCAATGGTTCGATGATCTCGGTTCCGCATTTGATCTCTAGAAAGAGCCGCTTTCCACGAGGCACCAAGGCTAAGATTTCGGTGAGGGTGGGAATGCGCTCTCCTTTGAATCGAGGATGTTTCCACGTGCCTACATCCACTTGACGCACTTCTGCCAGGGTCATGTCCGCAATCTTGCGGGGATCGTTAGAGGTGCGCTGCAAGTCCACATCGTGCAGGCAGACAATGTGTTGATCTTTGGTTAATTGAAAGTCGCCTTCGATAGCGTCCGCGCCCTGCTTCCATGCCAGACGAAACGCCGCAAGCGTGTTCTCAGGGGCATCAAAGGAAGCACCGCGATGGGCAACGATGTCTTGGCTCCAAACGTTGTTCACACAGACTAATAGGAATAGAACAATAGAAGAGGTGGGTCTCATGGTGTTTCGATCGCTTCGAGATACTCTTGAAGATCAAAACCCTCAGCGACCTCAATCGTATGCCAGCGACCATCCGAGTCCAAGCGAAAGCTTCCGACATACGGTTGCGACCACTCCCCTGGGCCGATCATCGAAAGCCGAAAGATATCTTTCACGTGGTAAAGATGATAGGTCTCTCCAATGATCGGCTCGAAACGAAACTCACTTTCATAGACAAGCTTGCTCCAATTGAACTCATCAATAACGCGCGTGTACTGTTCTTGCAGCTCTGTCATCTGTTGATGCAGCGCCTTCTGCACCTTGCTCGCCCCACGCGATTTGAACGACGTCAGATCTGTGGGAACAATGCACGGACTCTGCGTGGAAGCTGGGTAGGGAAGAAAGTTCCGTCGTGGTTCTTCAGGACTGGCAACGGTGAAGTCGTCATCTTCGGACATACAGGACCATTACGGTCCCCAGCCGATTGTCGACTGTGGAAAGTACGGCCCAGACCTGCAAAATGAATCGTGGCCTAGTTTTCAGAGCCCGACATGCTCGGCCTTGGTGCCGGGATCGGGGTGACTAAACGTCCTCTTTCTGGGTCTACATTTCCAGTCCCGTAGAGAGACTCAACTGCGATCCCCTGCAAGTAGGCTTCGCGAATGGCGGCCTGAATGTCTTCGACATCCCAGCTTTGTGTCTTTTCATACAACCCAACCTCACGGAGTGGTTGCAATAGCCGTGAACCGCACGGCATGATGGATCTTGTTGTCATATTTCGTCGTTTTAGTATACGACGATCATACTCTTGATCCCCCTCAGGTGCCTGGCATCAGAGGTGACGATACCGTGACGGATTCATTCTTCACTTGGTCGGACGGAAAAGCCACTCAGGGCTCCCTTTGGGATCTGGCATCGACGGTGTCTTGCCCATCCCGAAATCTTCAGCTTGGAGATCCGCATCCTTCCAGTAGTTGGGCTCATTGATGAACCCGTAGAAGCTAGGATAGAAAGGATCCACGTAATCCACCTTCGCAGAAGCAGGGACCTCCAGTTTGGTCAAGTGGTAGGCAGCATTGACGATGAGGCGTCGCAGTCCTTCATTCACAAGATCGACAGAAGCGCCCATGGTGGTGCAGAAAGAAATGCCCTTAGTGGTTCCGTTAGGTGCCGTGAACGGGTGCAGCCATGCAAGAGGTTGCTTCGGCTCGTTCTTCTTTCCTGCCACTGGCTTTGATTTAGGATCCAGCGTCTCAGTTACGGCACCCCGCATGAGAATGGTATCGGCATCCGTGAGATGGACGACTCCATAAATATCCGAAGGCCCAAACACGTCCTTCACTCCGCGTAGGATGGCGTGCTCGGCCTGTGCCTTCTCGACGACCCCCAAGGCACCCTCACTCTTATGCCCTCCGTGATGACTGACCCATTCCTCTCCCAAGATCTCCCTACCAAACTTGCCAAAAGACAAGGTATCACCAAATGACCCCTTGCCGTTGAATGCATGGGTGGCAGTGCGCAGACCCATGACTGGCTTGCCCGCATTCAGAAAGGCGGTCACGTGGGGCGCCTCTTCGGCATTCGGTTGGCGAAAGCGTGTTGCGATGATCATCAGATCCGCCTCATTCAATGCTTTGAGCCCGTACAGACCTTGTTGGTTGTTCGAGTCGATGAATTTCCCTTCCTTGTCCCAGGAAAAGACCACGGTGCAATGAAACCCGTGGTGCTGGCTGAGTATTTTTCCAAGCATGGGCATCGATTCCTCCGACCGATACTCCTCATCGCCAGACACGAGAACGATCCGTTTCCCCTTGCCAGGGCCCTCCTTGCCTTCGAAAACCAAGGTTTCTGCACCCAAGACCACGGCATTGCTGAGCAGAAGAGAGAAGAATAGAATGACTGAACGCTTCATGACTGTTGGTGTAGCACGGGAGATCGTCCTGGGGAATGCCGAATTTGATTGGAAGAGGTTTGCTTCTTTACAGCGTCTCTATGCGTGCCTACGATAGCCGACTTTCCCCAAAGCCAAATCATGAAACGGAAATACGAAGGCGTCATCATTCTCAATACCATCGGTAAAGACGAAACTATTGATAAGATGATCAATAATGTCGGAGCCTCCATCGAAGCCGAGGGTGCCCAGCTCCAGCAGATCGATCGCATCGGTCGCAAGGAATTCGCCTACCCCTCAAACAAGATTCAAGCGGGGTTCTACGTGAACTACTTCTTCGAAGCTGAGCCATCAGCCCTTGAGAAGATCCGTGCTTCTTTGAAGCTGAACAGCGACGTCCACGTGCAGCACTACCAAGTCGCCTAAGGCCATGGCCTCGGTCAATAAGGTCATTTTAATCGGGAACCTCACGAGGACTCCCGAGCTCAGATACACCCCGAAAGGGACCGCTGTGACGGAAGTCAGCCTAGCTTGTAATCGCAAGTACCGGGTCGATAACGAGATGCGCGAAGAGGTCACCTACGTGGAGATCACTTTCTGGGGTGCCCAGGCCGAGACCATCTCCAAGTATCTTGAAAAAGGAAGCCCTCTCTACTGTGAAGGTCGACTACGATTGGAGTCCTGGGACGACAAAGAGACTGGAAAAAAACGGTCCAAGCTCAGTGTCGTCGGAGAAAATTTTCAATTCCTCGGTGGCGGTCGCGGTGGCGGAGCCAGTGGTCCGATGAACGAAGAAGACGGTGGTGGCCAATCCTATTCTGCCCCTGCTCAACAACAAAGCAGCGCGCCTCCTGCAGGATCGTCGCCTCCTCCCTCCACGGGATCAGGCCCACTCGCCGAAGAGGAAGACGACATCCCGTTTTAATCCGTATCCACACATGGTTGTGGTAACCTGAAGACGCCAAAGTAGTTGTTGAATGGCGTTCCACCCCAAAGTGGGGTGAATTCCCCTTTCAAATGGGCCTCTTGCAGGTGGCTCTCCAATCGCTCCTTCACTGGATAAGCCACTGGTCGGCCTTTCATCCAGAAGCAGCCATGGGCAAGCCAATCCGCGATGCGAGTCACCCGGAATCGCCATGTGGGTTCCGCCAATCCGCTGCGGATGATCAAACACGCTCCCGGTGCAAGCGACGCCACCACCTGAGTGAGCAGTTCTTCCTGCTGCGCCTCATCCAAGTATTGCAGCACATCCAAGATCGTGATGTGACCACGAAACTCAGGCAATGCTTCCCGGACATCTCCTTGAGTGAATGTCAGACAGGGAACCTCTTTCGCCATCCCCTGCGCTCCTCGGATCTTGCGCTTGTCATAGTCCATTCCCACGACCGAACCTTGGAATCCCGCCTCTTTCAGATAGCGCGCAAAGAGCCCCAACCCGCAACCAATGTCTAGAACGGCATGCCTGCCTTGTTCATCCGCTAACAGAAGTGCCTCCGTGACCGCTGGATACAAAGGATCCGTTCGGAGTTTCCAATAACAGTAGTCCCGATTCCACCGACCCGGAAACTGGTCTGCCATGGCACGGCACTGAACTTTTGTTAGACGTTGAGGCATGCCTAACAGATCTCCTTACACGTTAACTATCAGTCGATTCTGCGCTTAACAGCCGCTGAATGGCATCCATCACCCCAAAGCTAGCCCTTCCATTTCCGATCAAACCGCCTGCTGATTCTTGCACGGCTTCCTTTACTTCAGGAATCGCATTCTCTGGGCAGACCCGATACCCTGCCACCGTTGGACAGAGCATGGACAGGTCATTATGATTGTCTCCCGCGGTGCAAATCAACTCACGAGGCACACCAAGATGACGCGCCAGTTCCTGTAAGACCGTGCCTTTGGTATAAGCGGCGTGAGAAAAGCGGAGGTAGATCGAATTCCGCTGATATGAAAGCACCGGATCACTATCGGTCTCCTCTGCGATGAACTGAACGACCCTCTCCATCTCCTCGTTCGACGTCGCAATCACACCCGGAGTCTCTTCCACACCCTCGATATACTGCGCATTCGTTTCGTTTTCTAAAAACTGACGCACTCGTTTGAAAACTTTCCGATGCGTTTTGAGGAATCGTTTGTGCTCCTTCACACAACGCTTATTCCAATCACCCAAATCCACCCAGCGATTGAAGGGACCCGGCGAATAGAGTTCACGTTCCTTCGCCATGATAAAGTTTGGTAAGGGCCGGATCTGATGCTGTGCCAAACCATCCAAGGTTTGAAATAGTGTCCGTCCTGTATTCACCGCCCACACGCCGCCTTGCGACTGGACCGACTCCAAAAACGCATTCAACCCAGGATTCACTGCAGGGTGAGGCCCTTCATCGACCAGGGTGCCGTCGAAATCGAAACTGAATAGAAAAGTGGGGGGCATGGAAGGTGTGTGAGACCTAGGGTAAACCTGTTACCAGCGCAAGTTTCACGCTCAACATCAACAACCCCTGGGTAAAAAATAAGACAGCCCGATTGATGATTCTGTAGGAAAACCCCCATAAACCTACAAATCAAAAATACCAATCGGGCTGTCTCGGTGTAACCACTCACATCGGCTACATGAGAAGGTTTACCTACCTTTATACCAGGGGCAAGGCATTTATTTAAAAAAACGTCCTAGTTTCTTTCTGCAAGCCTTAGATTCGGATTCACGTCTTCTTCCAGAGGCGAGTAGTCCCCACGTTGTGCCTTCTGCCAAGCGACGTAGGCAATCATAGCGGCGTTGTCGGTGGTCAGCGCGGCCGGTGCTATGAGCAGTTGAAGCCCTGCTTCTTGGAGACGCTTTTGGAAGGCTTCTCGGAGTCGGCTGTTTCCACTGACCCCGCCGCTGACCGTGATGAGCTTTTCGCCTAACTGCTGGGCTAAGCGAATCGTCTTGCCTATTAGGATATCCATGACGGCTTCTTGAAAGGATGCGCAAAGATCGGCGCGGCAATCGTCTAACGGACGATCAAGCTTGTCTAACATATAAAGAACGGAGGTTTTGAGCCCACTGAAGCTGAAGTCATGGTCCTTGGTGATGAGCATGCTCCGCGGGAAATCGTAGGCTTTGCGGTTGCCTTGCTTGGCACAGCGATCCACTTCAGGACCACCTGGGTAGGGAAGACCGATCATCTTCGCAACCTTGTCAAAAGCTTCACCAGCGGCATCGTCTCTGGTCTTACCGCACAATTGATAGTCGCTGAAATCCTTTAAATGAATGAGCATGGTATGGCCTCCACTAACGACAAGAGCGACACAAGGTTGAATGCCTTGGGCCTGTCCCATGAAGGGTGAAAGGAGATGTCCTTCGAGGTGATTGACCGAAACAAAGGGTTTCCCGTGGGCCAACGCGAGGGTCTTGGCTGTGGTATTTCCGATAAGAAGAGCACCGGCCAGCCCTGGACCTGCAGTGGCTGCGAAAACGTCGATGTCGGCAAGGGCGAGCTGCGCTTGTTCTAACGCTTTGAGGAGAACAGGCCGCATTTTTAAAAGGTGATTCCGTGAGGCCACTTCCGGTACGACCCCGCCGTAGACGCGGTGAATATCTATCTGGGACGCGATCTCACTGGCAAGGACCTCACCCTTTCCATTCAAGAGGGCCACGGCAGTTTCGTCGCAGCTGGTCTCAATGGCAAGTGTGTTCATGCGAGTCTAAAGTAGAGGGAGGAGATCGCTGGGAGACTGGAGAATGTGCTGGGCGCCGCCTTCAAGGAGCTCGCTTTCGGGACGGAATCCCCAGGCGACACCGACGACATGCATCCCTGCATTAACGCCCGTCTGCATGTCCACATCGCTATCGCCGACGAACCAACAGGACTCTGGCGAAATCCCCAATTGCTTTGCCATGTTGAGGGCTCCGCTGGGATCTGGTTTGCTCGGGACATGGTCTAACTGACCGACCACGGCGTCCCAGGTCCATTGGGGAAAGAGTTCGGTCACGCATTTCTGGGTGAAGGCATCGGGCTTGTTGGAAACGACGCCTAGCGCAATGTTACGTTCCAAAAGGGCGTCGAGAAGATCGGCGATGCCAGGAAATGGCTTGGAAAGATGCCACCGTTCGGCATAACTCGCGCGGTAGAGATCGAGGAAAATTTGGAGAGAGGTGTCGTCATGAAGATGCTCAGGAAGGGAACGTTTCACCAGAGCGAGGATGCCATCGCCGATGAAGAATCGGAAAGCATCCAAGTCATGTGTGGGCAGGTCATTTTCCCGGAGAACGGCATTCATGGATTCCGCCAGGTCGCCAAGGGAATCGAGAAGAGTGCCATCGAGATCGAAGAAAACGGCCTGGGTTCGGGTCTGCATGCGCCACTGGAACCGGAGGTGATCGGATACGCAAGGCCAAGACACATGGTTGGCGGTTGTCATCAGAGATAACTCGCAGTAAAGCACCTGCATGGCTGTAGTAGCAGAGAGGCGCTTAAGTCAGATGCCTTGGTGGCTCTGGCCAACGGTTCTTTGTGGCTTGGCACCATTGGCGGCTTGGAGTTGGCAGAGTCTGTTTACGGATGTGACGAACGCTCGTTTGCCCACGGCGGCTCACCAAGCGCTCGCATTGGTCGTATGGGTCATCGCTTTAGCTGATCGATTGTTGGACGCGAGACGCCGCGCCACCTGGAGGCATTGGTTCGCGGGCCGCTATCGATTGCCCATGGCCATCCTTTTGGGGGTGGCGTTGATCGTCTGTTACAGGCTCCTTTTCTGGTACCTACCTCAAGTGATCCTGACGCTGGGTATCTTCTTGGGTGTTCCGATCCTCTTCTACCTCTTCTTTGCTCGGTTGGACATCGGTCCGCGAGCTGCCTTGCCACGTGAGATTGTGCGCGGCGCGCTATTCTCGGCTGGCGTCCTGTTGCCAACCTACGCCATGGCCAGTGTACCACCAGCGGCGCTGCAATTGATGATTTCACAAACATTGTTAGTGAGTCTGATCTTTCTGGGATCGACCTGCCGTGAACACATTGATCGGCCTGAAGAAGCCGAGCACCACGAAGAATGGGAGGCGATCGATTCGCGCTTGGGTGTTTGGCTATTTCTTCTTTTCGGAACGGTGCTTTGGTTGGCCAGAGTGGAATCGAAACAGCCTGGAAACGCCATGATGGCTTACTACGCGGTGATGGCCGTAGTCACGCTGATTTCTCTAGGCCTCTACTCCATGCGGAAACGCATCAGTCCGGACACCCTTCACACGCTGAGTTGGTTGGCTCTGTCATTGCCACTTGTCGCACAATTCTTTTTCAAAGGGTGACCACTCATTTCCGGCTTTCGCCAGGGAAATGGAGACGAGAAGTGCGGCGACGTTCTGATTCGAGGATGGCATCGAAATAAGTTCGATCTTCTCGAGGGCTGCCACTGGTAATGGCATATTGATAGTCCCGCCAATGCTTGATTTCTTCCTGCGCATTGTCCAGGCGCAAAATCACAGCGGCCTCATCTTCGGTGCCCCGCCCACTGAGTCGCCGATGGAGTTCTTTCAAGCTTGGAGGCATGATGAAGATATCTACGGAAGCATCCTTGATCAGACGTTCCCGACATTCTCTGATCTTCTTCGCCCCTTGGACATCGAGATCCATCAAGACATCTGTGCCTTCTTGAAGGTGTCCCATGACCGTGCTTTTGAGCGTGCCATAGTAGTTGTTGTGGACCTTGGCATATTCCAGGAACTGCTTTCGCTTCACCCTATCGAGAAATTCTTCTTCGTAGAGGAAATGATAGTCCTGCCCATTGACCTCGCCTTGACGCGGAGGCCGCGTGGTACAGGAGGTGGAATAGACATAGCCAGAACGCTTAGCCTGAGCACGGCAGAGAGTCGTCTTGCCACAGCCAGAAGGGCCAGAGACGATGCAAAGAATTCCTGTACGGGTGAATGCCATGTCACTCGATGTTCTGCACCTGTTCGCGGATCTTCTCTACTTCTGTTTTACCCTGGACAACCAATTGCGTGAGGGCCGCATCATTGGCCTTGGAACCCACGGTGTTGAATTCACGATTCAGTTCTTGCGATAGAAAGTCTAACGGACGGCCCACAGGTTCATCACTTTGCAAATACTGGACCAGTTGTTTGTCGTGACTCACCAGGCGATCCAATTCCTCAGTGATATCCGAACGCTCCGCGAAGAGACCGATTTCTCGCAGTAACCGTTCATCATCAAGAGGCAGGGGTAAGCCAGCTTCCGCCAAACGCGCGTGGAGGTTCTCTCGGTGACGCTGCACGACCGTCGGCGCATGGGCTCTCATCTCAGCAACGATCTTCATAACGCGCTCACGGCCCTCGGTGAGGACCTTCGCGAGATGCTTGCCTTCTTCTTCCCTCGACGTGATCAAGTTATCCAACGCTTGAGTCGCTGCAGATTCGATCACGGGCCATACTTGAGATGCCTCAATCTCCTGCTCTTGTAGCTCGAATACTCCAGGTGCACGTAGGAGATCGATCGGCGAAAGAGGAACGCCTAACTTCTCTTTCAATTCTTGATAATGGCGGGCATATTCACGGGCCAAGCTCTGACAAACTTTCAACTGAGCCGATTCATAGTCCGCATCTTCATCGGTTTCGAAGATGACTTTCATGCTGATGCGTCCTCGGGAGACACGCTCTTGCACCAACTGCCGAAGCAAACGTTCCAGTTGCCCCAGATTCTTGGGAAGGCTAACAACAACATCAAGCTGCTTGCGATTGACCGATTGGATCTCAACACCACATCGCCAAGGGAGGCGATTGGCTTCACCTATTCCAATTCCTGTCATGCTTCTCATGCTGTGCCCATACCACGGAGTGGATCCTTGGAACACAAGCAAAGAATCTAACGACCTCTCAAAGAGTCAACATGAACGCTCCATGGGACTTGTTCCCAATGTAGAAGAATTATCATGATTGATTCTCGGTTCCTTTCTTTCTCTTAATGGTGCGAATAAGACCAACAAGTCCCATAAGTGATTGATGCGCCTTCAGTCTTAGGACGATAGGAGGGTGTTCACAAATTTGCGATCGTTGTGAACGATTGAAACTCATCGGTGAGAAAGTGCCAATTTGTTCACATCTATTCACTTGTATTCACATCTTCTTGAGAGGTCGTGAACTGTTCCCACAGTTGCGATTCCAAGGCTTTTCGTGCTGCTTCAATCTCGGCTTCCTTCTTGCTGTTGCCTGAGCCGATGCCTAGCTCGATGTCTTCCCAAACAACACGGGATGAGAATTCTTTGCAATGATCGGGACCTTTCTCAGAAATGACTTCATAGAGAGGACTCGTTGGAGCAATGGATTGAAGAATTTCCTGAAGCTGTCCTTTCGGATTCACTTCATTGGGAGCTTCATGGATCTGATCGATCTCGATTCGGCAGTGGCGTAGAATGATATCTTTGGCTGCCTCAAGATTGCCATCTAAGTAGACAGCACCCACGATAGATTCGAAGGCATCGGCCAGTGTTGAAGCACGGTTGCGTCCTCCAGAGGCTTCTTCGCCCTTTCCCATGAGGAGAAATTCTCCAAGTCCGATGCGCGTGGCAAAGGCTTCCAAAGCAGGTTTCGAGACGAGACGGGAGCGTAGCTTGGTCAGCTGACCTTCAGTAAACTGCGGAAAGAGAGTGTAGAGGTGTTCTGTGAGGATGAGCTGCAGCACAGCATCGCCCAAGTATTCCAACCGCTGATTGTCAAAATGAGGTCGTTGAGTCTCGTAGGCAAGGCTCGGGTGGGTGAGTGCTTCGGCTAGCAGTAGGGAGTTTCGGAACTTGTATCCGATCTTCTGTTCGATGGAATCCATGGTGGGGTTTGGAATCTCAATCGTCCAAGGACGGGTGATCGACGGGACTCGAACCCGCAACAACCAGAATCACAATCTGGGACTCTACCATTGAGCTACGACCACCATCTCTTAGGATGTTACTAGAAGGCCACAGGGAGAGAGGAAATCCAGTGAAATGTTTATGCCTCGTGACCAAGCCCTTGAGTCTCACGGGGAATATATTCTTGATTATATTATAAGTCTGATAAATAAGAAACTATTCGTTATATGTTTGATTTTTTGAACGGAGGTCTTTATGAGAGGTCTTTAGATCTAGTCGTGCGCAAATTTCTCATTCCCTCCCTTCTTTTGGCTGTCTTCTGGACGTTTGCGATCGTTCGAGGAGATGGTGATGTCCCTTCTCAGTTGGTCGCCTCGGCTGCGGAATTCATTCCTAGCCCAGACTTGTTGGCGGTTTCCGCAGATCAGTTTGATCTCAACATGTTGCCTCAAGACTATTTAAAGAATGAGAGCTTTGCGGTGACGGGTATCCTCTTGGCTTCGATCGTCCTGGCATTGCGTCGCCGGGCTCATCTGGTTTTCGGACGTCCTCGGCGCTAACGGCGTTCTATGGCTCGAGCAAGCAGCCACAAGTAGTCTGAGAGGCGATTGAGGAAGATCGTTGCGTTCAAGAGGGTTTCTCCAGCATCAGTGATTTCAATAAGATGACGTTCGGCGCGTCTGCAGACAGTGCGAGCGTGGTCTAGGTGGGTGGCGGTCAAAGGTCCAGTAGAGCCTGGAATGGCCCAATCTTTGAATCGAGTGCTCAAATCCGTTTCAAGGGTCTGCGCATCTGACGTGAGTTTCTGAATGGCTTCTGAGGTGATCGTTCTGAAACCGTCCTTCTCGTAGCGGTGACAATCTTCCAAGTCGGTAGCCACCTGGCCCATGAGAAGGATAAGATCACTCTGCAGTTCACCGAGTCGTGCATCTAGGTCAGCTGCCTCTTGGCGAGCATGCCAACGCACGATGCCAAGGATGGCGTTGAGCTCGTCAATAGCTCCATTGGCGATCACTCGTGGATGGGTCTTGGGAACGCGTCGCCCATACATGAGGTCTGTTTCCCCTGAATCGCCGCGTTTGGTGATGACTGACATGTGATAGAAAGGTTGGGTTAAATAAGATCCTCACAAAGCGCGAGAAGGGTTGGCCGATGCTTTTCCAAATTAGGTCCTAGCAGAGCCACGCGTAAATTCTCTTCGGTGAAAATGTCTTGTGCGGCCTGCTGGATGTCGGCGGGCCTAACTTGAGCAAGGTCTCGAATATACCGATTGGGATCGAGGTCGTCATCTCGATTGATGGCTGCATCTCCGAGCCAGAACATCTGGGTCGTCGTTTCCTCAAGACCCATGTCATGACTGCCGGCTACGTATTGGTAGGACTCTTTCAACTCTCGGGCGCTCGGTGGACGTTCGCACAGAAGCTGGAGTTGGCGGAAGATCTGTTTCAGCAGAGGGACTAGAAAGCGCGGTTCAAAGCTGACATAGATGGAGAAAAGCCCTGTTTCGATGAAGGCATCTCGGGACGAACCCACACTGTAGCAGTAGCCGCGTTTCTCTCGGAGTTCTTGTGAGAGACGTGAACTCATGGTCTCCCCTAACAAGACGCTGAGCAATCTGCTTGGGACCATCTGAGCGTGTTTGCGACCTTCCGCATGAAATGCCAACCTGAGATGAATCTGCTCGATGGGCCGTTCTTCGATTAAGAGATGATCCTCAAGTTTTCCCGGTCTGCGCTTGAATGGAGACGTGATGCGCCGTTTACCAGGAGGCAATCGAGAGAATTCTGCTGCCACTGCATCGACCATTTCTCGATGTGATTGTGGGCCTGCCAGAGCAATGACACTGTTACGCGCTCCATAGGAACGCTCGAGGTGAGACAGAAAGGTTGCGCGCTCAATACGCGCCAAAGTTGTCGGACTTCCAAGGATAGGGCGTCCTAATGCATGGCCTGGCCAAGTGATCTCGGAGAGGAGATCATCGACATGGGACGATGGTTCATCCCGATAGGTAAGGATTTCATCTTCAATGACTTGGCGTTCTTGACCTATCTCGGTTTCTGGGAAAGTAGAATCCGCGTACATGTCGGCTAACAAATCGATCATACGCTTCAAATGTTTGGCTGGGCTCCGCACATGATAACAAGTGTGTTCTTCCGAAGTGTAGGCGTTGAGTGAGCCGCCGACGGATTCCGCTTGGATCACGATACGTTTAGGCGTCCGACGTTTGGTGCCTTTGAAGAGCATGTGTTCGGTGAAATGGGCCAAGCCATGTTGCCTCGGAGGGTCATGACGAGAACCCGCTCCAGCAAACACGCCGAGCGCGAGGCTGCGCCATGTAGGCAAGTGAGCGGTAACAACACGCAGTCCGTTGTCTAAAGTTTCGTCTTCGTAAGTGACCATGTGTTTGGTTAGGCGGTCCTTTGGCCGAGGAGATGCGCTGCCAACTCAAGATCTTGTGGAAACGTGATCTTGATATTCGGTTTCATGTTCTCGCTAAGAAGAACGGGTTCGCCTAACAACTGCAGCGCGGAGACCTCATCGGTGACGAGCTGATTCTTGCAGGTCACGTATTTATAGGCGCGTCGAAGCAATTCGTAGTCAAAGACTTGCGGTGTTTCCATCGCCCATAGATTAGTGCGATCGACACTCCCGGTGACACGATGATTCCCATCGACTCGCTTCACCGTGTCTGTGATGCGCCGAGAACAAGCAGCGGCACCGTGCTCTTGAGCCAAACGCCAGCAACGCTCCAGATCTTCGTCGGCAATGAGGGGGCGAGCCCCATCATGCACGGCCACAAAGTTAGTATCCTGTGCGATTCCTTGAAGTCCAGCCTCGACAGAATGATGTCTCAAACGTCCTCCAGGGACAACTTTTGAAAGTTTAGTTAGACCATCGCGGGCTGCCCATTCCTTGATCACGGATTCGTTCTCCGCAGCGGTGACCACGATGATCTCATCAATGCAGGTTGAGCGTTGGAAGGTGTGTAACGAATGTAGTAAGACTGGATAGGAACCAAGGCTAACAAAGAGCTTATCGAACCCCATGCGGCGACTTTGCCCAGCGGCAACGATGATCGCGGCGGTTGGCATGTTAGGTCAACTTGGACATGACGAGGGCGGACAATTTCTTGTTGTCCACCGCACCTGCTGTCTTCTCCTGCACCGCCTTCATCACGGGGCCCATGTCTTTCCGCGTGCTTGCCCCCTGTTCGGCGATCACGGCATCGATGATCTCAATCACTTTGTCGTCTGGCAAATTGGCTGGCAGATAGGACTTCAACACCTCGGCTTCGGCTCGCTCTTTCTCGGCCAATTCAGGTCTCCCACCTTTTTCAAAGCTCTCCACGGAGTCTTCGCGCTTCTTCAATTCGCGGCGGATGACCACGATGCAGCCGGCGTCATCCAGTTGTGCGTCAGCACCACCTTCTTCAATGGCGGCATATTTGAAGGCGGATTTCAACCCGCGGACAACGCTCAAGGTCAGCGTGTCCTTGGCTCTCATAGCAGTTTTAAGATCATCAAGGAGGCGATCAGATATCAAACTCATGCTCTACCAATAACGTCCTGCGAGTCCCAGACAACTCTTTAATCATCAGGATCCTTTAGCATCGAAGCAGCGTCACGATCAAGGTATAAATGACAGTGTTCGTGGCGTTGTAAGATGGAGGCGGGAACTTGAGCGCTGACATCGCCTTCGACGGCGGCTTTCACCGCGTCGGCTTTCCGTTTCTCTGGGACAGTGCAAATGATCTGAGCGCTGGTGAGAATGCGATGCACGGAAATTGAGATCGCTTCGGTAGGCACGTCGTCTAACTGAGTGAACCATCCTTCGTGGATCTGTTGTTGGCGACAACGTTCTTCAAGATCCACCACGAGAAAGGGTTCCTCGGTATCTAAATCTGCTGGTGGGTCATTGAAGGCGAGATGTCCATTCTCGCCGATCCCAAGAAAGGCCACGTCGAGTGTTTCCTTCATGATCAAGCGACCCACGCGTACCGCTTCCGTCATCGGATCTTCAGCGTCACCTTTGAGATGATGAAAGGCTCCAAGTGGTGTGGGAAGCAGGTTTACAAATCGTTCTAACAAATATCGACGAAAGGAAGCGGGGTGTTTGGAAGAAAGGCCAACGTATTCATCTAACGGAAACACAATAATATTACCCCAATCAATGTCAGGTGCCTGTACCAAGTGCGCAAGCATGCCGATCTGCGAACTTCCCGCGGCCAGGGCGATGACGGCACGGTTCTGCTCAGCCAACGCGGTTCGGATTTGCGCCGCACCTTCCGAGGCCGCTCGGAGGCCGAGTTCATCTGCAGATTCGCAGATTGTGATATCCATGGCGTGAGGATCGAGCGCTCGGACTCGGAGAGCAAGGGCTTTCTCAAGTTGCTAGATGGTCAGTCGATTCAC
>JBLHHN010000022.1:0-32617 GCA_047616785.1 Verrucomicrobiales bacterium | reverse complement strand
ACCGCCTTGGAGCGACCGAATCTACTTGTCGAAAGAGGTTGGAACGCGCACTCGGCAAACTCCAAGGGCTTCTCAGCTCCCACGGAACCACCATTTCCGTCACAGCGTTAGCGTCGGGCTCAGGTACTCAGTTCACCCAAGCAGCGCCCTCCTCTCTCATGCAAGGACTCTGTCAGTCCGCGCTCTCCACAGCCTCCCAAGCCGGCAGCTTTAACCTACTCACCATTACCCTAACGATCATGACCTATTCGAAAACTATCACCATCACCGCTTTTGCCGCGCTCGCAATGATTCCAATCGGACTGCAATGGTAAAAAAATCCGAGACCTGGAGTCCCAGGTGCGTTCGCAGGCAGGGGAATCGCAATCCGCTAGTGTCCCAAGTGTTCTGTCCGTTCCAAGAGAGCTCTCGACGAATCCCTCTCCACCTCAGGCAAGCGCCGTGGCCGCCACTTCGCCGCGCCAAGATGAACCCACCGAGTCCTTCCGTAACAAGATGCTCCGTGTCATGGATGACGGTACAAACGAAGCCACGGAAGAAGAACGCTTGGAGTTCTGGCAATCAGTCCGAACGAGCAAGGAGCTTGATGCTCTCATTGGGGAGTTGAGCACGACCATCGAGAACGCCCCCGAAGACGTCGAGAATCGGCTCATTCTTGCCCAGGCCTTTGTCGCTAAAGTGTGGGGCGGGGCGGGTGGTAGCCCTGAACAACGACTGTGGGCAAGCAAAGCCGAAACCATGTGGAAAGAAGTCTTGGAAGCCGACGCCACGAATTGGAGTGCGCAGAGGAACATCGCCTTCAGCTACAGCCAATACCCTGACTTCACCAACAAGACACCCGATGCCATCCGCGAGTATGAAAAGATCGTTGAACTCCAAGAGGGCGCTGGCGATACTGGCCCCGGCTACTCCCGGACCTACCTCGATTTCTCCAAACTCTATCTCAAGAATGGCGACCCTAGCAATGCCCTTTCCACACTAGAGAAAGGTGTTGCTGCTCATCCAGAGAACAACTCTCTAGCAGAGCAACTGGAAGTCATCACGTCATCCTACAAGTTCGAGTAGAAGGGCGGACCCTACGACTCATTGGAAAGGTAGGCTTCGGCATGCTTGCCGAGATCCCATCGAGCCAAGCTGAAGTATGGCGAACAGAGATTGGAGCTGTCTTTTGCCAAGAAATGTTTGATTAGGTAGTTGATCGTCTGTTGCCGAATCTGGGCGCGGTGTCGCTTCATCCGCGCGGTCGCTCGGATCTTCTGCATGCCTCGATAAACGGCAGCCCGATAATTTTGCAAGCGAGGGCAGTTGAGCCCCAGATCGACAATGGTCTGCGCAACTTTCTCAATTGGGACGCTGGCCTGTTTGCAGAGATCTTCGTCAGGACAAATCTCGATACCTCCTCTCACATCATGGCGGAAACGGAAAAGACGCGGCGAATCGGGCACCTCCGCAGGAGATAGAATGATGTCATCAAGAACCTTGCCGCCCTTCTTACTGTCACAGGTCTGATTCTCCGGGAGAGGGTGCGAGGAAAGCTCTGTGTGAGTGTTGCCTCCCTTGCAACAAAGCCAGAGGTTGCGCCAATCAAAGGTCCAATCAGTGCCGTCCCTTTTGGGGTGAAAGTGCTCGATCGCATGATTCTGAGAACGAGCGATGCGGCATTCACCGTAGGCGCAGATCCCTCCTTGATCTTGAAAGAGCTGATCATAGACCTCGTCGTAGGACGAAGGCGCATTGCTTTGAAAGGATACCCAAGGAGCGCTGGGATTCTCTGCTCGAAAGCGCTCCAGGCCGGGCGGCGGCGCAGAGGACTTGCGGACGTGTTTCATCCGTCTATCTCAGCTTCCCACTTCTTGTTTTCAATCGCCATCTCTGCCTCTACGACTGCAGGCTCTTCGCCTTGGCTCCACTCTCTTAGTTTTTCTAACAAACGCTCTGCCTCTTCGATCTTTCCCTCGATGATCAAGTTGTGCACCTTGGCAATATTGTCCGCGTTCTCATTGTTAGGAGGACGAACGGGAACGCCTAGCACTGTTTCGAGGAGACGAGAAGCTTCAGCCCCATACGTGGCCGGTGGAGCTGCGAAGACCTTGCCATCTTTGAGGATGCGGATGTGCTTGCTTTCAACAGTAGTCAGCACCTGCGGGCTGTGGGTGCTGACGATGATCTGGGTGTTTGGGAAGGTCTTACGGAGATCGCCGAGAACGGTTTGTTGCCATTTGGGGTGGAGGTGGAGCTCGATTTCGTCGATGAGGAGAATGGCCTCGGCATCGAGGGGATTGTCAAGATGGGGGTTGGCTTCGGCGAGGCGGCGGGCGAAGTCCATGACGAGGGCGAGCATGTTCTTGTAGCCATCCGACAACTGACTAACCGCGAGACTTTGACTGTCTCCATTCTCACGCCAATTTACCTTGAGTACATGTGGTGGCCGCGAAGTAAAGCGAATCGATTTGGCTTGCGGGACTACGTGTCTTGAAATTGCTTTTCGAACGGCGTCTAGAGGGGCAAGTGTGATAGAGAGATCTTCCAGCTCATTCTTAAGGCGGAGCTCTTCTACTTCTCTATCATAGAACCACCGTTCAGATTCTTGATACCCGGAACTCGCATCAAACCATCCTGCGGATTCCATCGGTTGACTCGGTTGCTTAACCAGGTCGCGACGACTCCTACTCGCCCGATAGTACGCTCGAACCAATTCGCCGAACTGGTTTGTGGACAGCCTCCTACCCCAAAGTCCCCATCCTTTTTCGCCATCCAATTGGAGGAGTTCAACGCTGTTCACAAAGTCATCTGCATCGATAGCCACATTGGTGGGCCCTTGGGCATCGACTCTTAGGTCGTCTACATTGGCAAACTCGATCCGACTATTCCCCGCGCCCTCCGCAAACAATCCGATCACGATGGCATCGAGCACCGACGTCTTTCCCGAACCGTTGTTCCCGACGATCACGTTAAGATGCGGATCCAAGTCCATCTCCATGTGCTCGAAGCACCGGAAGTTCTCTATGGTGACTTGGGTCAGGCGCATGGCGTGGGCTTTCAGTGACACGCAGGCTAGAAGCCCGCGCTACTCTAGGATTCTTCGGGATGCGTGTCTGTAGCTTCTGATTCGGGCGCTGCTTCTTCCGTTGCGGGGGCTTCGCCTTCGGCAGCTTCGGGGGGGGCGGTGCCTTCGGCGTTCTCCTCTTGATCCTCATCGTCGAGCTCTTCTCCGACGACTCTGACGATGTCCTTGATGGTCTCGCCTTTGGTGAGGGTGATGAGTTTGACGCCTTGGGCGTTTCTTCCGATGGAGCTGATGCCGCTGGCTTTGATCCGGACGGTCTTGCCGCCGGTGGTCATGAGCATGACGTCGTCTTCTTCACCGACAGCGATGGCGCCGGCGACTTTGCCGGTGCGGTCGGTCGTCTTCATGGTGATGAGACCTTTGCCGCCGCGTCCTTTGGTGGGGTAGTCGTCAAACGGTGTGCGTTTGCCGAGCCCTTTCTCGGAAGCAACGAGGAACTGGGCGGATTTGTCGACGATCGTTAGAGAAACGACGTAGTCTTCTCCACGTGGGCGGATGCCGGCAACGCCTTTGGCGGTGCGACCCATGGAGCGGATGGTGCTCTCACTCGTTCTGACACAGAGACCATCTCGAGTGACGAGACAGATGTCGTCTTCTCCCGTGGTGAGGCGAACGCCGATGAGTTCATTGCCCTCTTCAATGGTGATCGCATTCAGGCCACCTTTGCGGTAGTTTTTATAATCCGTTAGAGTCGTCTTCTTGACCGTGCCATCGCGGGTGGCGAAGAGAACGAAGCCTTCCTGTTCCCAGGTCTTGTCGCCGTCTTCTTCGAGGACCGCTTCGAGGCGGAGCACCGAGGCGATCTTCTCGTTTTCACGGAGGTCGAGGAGGTTCTTGATCGAACGTCCTTTGGCCGTGCGGGCCATTTCGGGGATCACGTAAACGCGTTCCACAAAGAGGCGACCCGTGTTCGTGAAGAACAAGAGATAGTCATGCGCGGTGCCGGAGAAGAGGTGCTGAACAAAGTCGGATTCTTCTTCATCGGTCTGGGCATCACGCGTTTCCATGCCTTTGAGGCCCTTGCCACCGCGTCCTTGGGTGCGGTAGTCGATGGCAGGCGTGCGCTTGATGAAGCCACGGTGACTGATGGTGATGATGGTAGAGTCATTGGCAATGAGATCCTCAATGTTGATCTCGCCTTCATCGGGAACGATGTCTGTCTTGCGAGGCGTGCCGTACTTTTCTTTCACCTCAAGGAGTTCGTCCTTGATGATCGTGAGCACGCGGGATTCTTTGGAGAGGATGTCTAGCAGGTCCTTAATTTCTTCCAAGACCTTGTCATACTCGTCCTTGATCTTGTCACGCTCGAGAGCGGTGAGTTGATAGAGGCGAAGCTCGAGGATCGAGTTGACCTGGCGATCCGTGAAGAGATAGGAATCTCCGACCACACTTGCCTGGCCACGAATGAGAATGCCGAGGGCTTGCGCGGCTTCGGTGGTGAACTTGTATGCTTTGATCCGCTCACGTGCTTCGTCACGGTTGGCGGAACTCCGGATGATCTTGATGAAGTCATCGAGATTGGCGATGGCTAACAGATACGCTTCGAGGACTTCGGCGCGGTCTTCGGCCTTGCCTAACAAGTAACGCGTACGACGAATGATGACCTCGCGACGGTGCTCTAGGAAGCAGGTGAGCGCGTCCTTGACGTTGAGCAGCTTGGGTCGGCGATTATCAATCGCCAGCATGTTGGCGGAGAACGAGGTCTCCAACTGCGTGTGCTTGTAGAGATTGTTGAGGACGACCTGGGAACGCGAGTCGCGCTTGAGATCGATGACGACGCGGGTGTTCTCGTCCGACTCATCGCGCACGGCGCTGATCTCGGGCAAGACCTTCTGATTCACCAACTCGGCGATGCGCTCGACCAAGGTCGCGCGGTTCACGTTGTAGGGAATCTCGGTGATGATGATCTGATCGCGATTGCTCGGCAATGTCTCAATGCTAGCGCGACCGCGAGCCCTGATGCTGCCGCGTCCCGTTCGCATGTAATTGCGGATGCCCGCGTAGCCGCGGATGGTACAACCCGTGGGGAAATCAGGGCCTTTGATGTGCGTCGCGATCTCATCAATGGTGATGGCCGGATTCTCAATCTGTGCGCAAAGCGCATCGATCACCTCACACAGGTTGTGCGGCGGAATGTTCGTGGCCATGCCGACTGCGATGCCGGTGCCTCCATTGATCAATAAGTTAGGGAAGGCTGCGGGGAGGACGCTGGGCTCCGTTCTTGTGCCGTCGTAGTTCGGCACGAAGTCCACGGTGTCCTTGTCCATGTCGTTCATCAGGGCCACGCCAAGATGCGTGAGGCGGGCCTCCGTGTAACGCATGGCAGCGGGCGGATCACCCTCGACCGAACCGAAGTTACCCTGACCTTCAACGAGGATTTCTCGCATGGACCATGGCTGGGCCATGTTGACCAAAGTCGGATAGATAGCACCATCACCATGGGGGTGATACTTACCCATGGTATCACCAACAATACGCGCACATTTGAGATGGGCTTTGTTAGGCCCAAGGCTCAAGTCATTGTACATCGCATACAGCAAACGCCGCTGGGAAGGCTTCAAGCCATCACGGGCATCGGGCAGGGCACGGGAAATGATGACGGACATCGAATAGTCCAAGAAGGACTTCGACATTTCGTCGGCGACATTGATCGAGGCAATGTTGTCGTCAGTAGGATCGCTCACAGGAAAACCAGATTCGTTAGGGAATTAAAAAGGATGTTAGACATCGAGATTGCGCACGTTGAGCGCGTTGTCTTCGATGAAGCGTCGGCGAGGTTCCACGATGTCACCCATGAGGATGGTGAACATGCGGTCCGCTTCGACAAGATTGTCTTCGTTCAATTGCACGCGCAGTAGCTTGCGCGTGTTCGGGTCCATGGTGGTGCTGAACAGCTCCTTAGCGTTCATTTCACCCAGTCCCTTAAATCGTTTCACTTCGACACCGCGTTTGCCGATCAACATGATGGCTTCGAGGATCTCGGTGACGCAGTGAATGCCGTGCTTGGTGCCGTCCTTATCGCCCTCAATGAGTTCGAGGATGGGTTCCTCACTCCGGATGTACTGTTCAGGAGGGAAACCAAGGTCACTCAGCTGCTTGAAAAGCTTCACCATGGAATGCGCTTCGTGAATCTCATGCAAGGTGGCGCGTCGGCTGATCTCGGGCGCCTTCTTCGCAGGGGCTGCTACCGCTGCTGGGGCTTCGGCCGCTTCTTCCACAGGAGCAACGGCCGTTTCTTCGCCCTCGACCGTCTCGGCTTCGACATCCTCTACCTCAGCCACACCAAAGAGATGCAGATCGCGATTCGCTTCGGAGAATTCGCGGAGCGCATCTTCATCAATGAAGTACTCTACATGTTCATCATTTCCCTCGCGGACCTTCACGATATAAGCGGGTAGATCGCCCGTCTCCTTATTCCGCCGACGCAGGTATTCTTCAAACGTGCCCCCCGTGCGGACGACGACGTCGCTGTAGCGCGTCATCTTGGTGAGGATCACGAGCGTCTTCTGCAAGTTCTCGTTGGAATGCTCTGTCTTCCCATCAGGCGTTTTCAGAGCCACGTCCTCAGACCCTAACTCAATCAGAATATCGTTGAGCGCTTCGTCATCCTGGACATACTCTTGGCGCTTCTTCCGCTTGACCAAATACAGCGGCGGTTGAGCGATGTAAAGATAGCCGCGCCTTACCAATTCCGCCATCTGCCGGCAGAAGAATGTCAGGAGAAGCGTCCGAATGTGAGAGCCGTCCACATCAGCATCCGTCATGATGATGACTTTGTGATAGCGCGCCTTGGTGATATCAAAGGATCCTTCCTGATCACCATCGCCGATACCGGTTCCGATAGCAGTGATCATGGTCTGAATCTCCCTGTTTTGAAGAGCGCGGTGCAAGCGAGCCTTCTCTACATTGATCAACTTACCACGAAGAGGTAGGATGGCTTGGGTGCGGCGGTCACGACCTTGTTTGGCCGAGCCTCCAGCAGAATCTCCCTCAACAATATAGAGTTCAGTCTTCGAAGGATCACGCACCGAACAGTCGGCGAGTTTCCCTGGCAAACCACCACCCGTAAGGGCAGATTTCCGAACCGTTTCACGAGCTTTGCGAGCAGCTTCACGAGCACGGGCGGCATTGAGACATTTCTCAATGATCCGCTTGGCCAACGTGGGGGTCTCTTCGAAAAAATTCATGATGCCGTCGTAAGCAATCGAGCTGACGACACCTTCCATTTCATCATTGATGAACTTCTCCTTCGTCTGCGAACTGAAGCGCGGGTTCGGGTGCTTCACACTCACAACCGCCACAAGCCCCTCGCGGACATCGTCACCCGTGAGTGCGGGGTCCTTGTCTTTCACCAGTCCGTTCAATTTGGCGTACTGATTGATCGCACGCGTCAGAGCTCCTCGGAATCCCGTCACATGGGTGCCACCATCTGGGTTAGGCACCATGTTCGCGTATGCCAGGATCATGGAGTCGAACGAATCGTTGTATTGTAAGACGAGATCGAGGATAGCATCGTCCTTGATCATGACGCCTTCTGACTCGTATTCGATCTCACGTTTGCCCCCTAAAACAATCGGGTCCGGATGCACGAGGCTCTTATTCTCCCCTAACTGATCGACAAACTCAACGATCCCTTTCTTGTAAAGGAATGTGGACTTGCGAGGCTTGTCTCCGCGCTCGTCTGTGAGGTTCAAGGTCAGCCCAGGATTGAGAAAACCGATCTCACGGAGACGCTTGGCAATGAGGTCGAAATTGAACTCGACCGACGTGGTGAAGATCGTTGGGTCTGGTAAAAACGTGATGCTCGTGCCCGTGTGCTTGGGATCATCCAGATCCCCCATGACAGTGAGTTTCTGCGTCGTCTTTCCTTTTTCGAAAGCGATCATGTAGAGCTTTCCATCACGAGAAACCTCCGCACGGAACCATTCAGAAAGGGCGTTCACACACTTGGCACCCACCCCGTGAAGACCACCGGAATACTTGTAGGCACCCTGACCGAACTTACCACCCGCGTGGAGATTCGTCAGTACCAATTCGATCGCAGGGATGCCCCATTTCTCATGCACATCAACCGGGATACCGCGGCCATTGTCATTGATCGTGATCGAGCCATCCGCATGGATGAAGATGTTGATCAGATCGCAATGACCAGCGAGGTGCTCATCAATGGAATTGTCGAGGACTTCGGAAATGCTGTGGTGCAAACCACGCTCCGTCGCGGGGTCCCCGATATACATTCCGGGGCGCTTGCGGACGGCCTCTAGACCTTCAAGTTTATCGATCTTCGTGGAGTCGTAAACCTCCTCGTTTGGCATGTCGTGCTGGGTATCTTCGCTCATGGATGGATGCGCTTCGCAGCCCTTAAAAACAAGGGCGGTACTAGATTTGGAAGTTAGGCGTTCTACCCCCTAAAACCAGAGAAATCGCAACGAAGAACAGCTTCTTTTTAGCCTTATTTGGCGTGTTGAAATATGTGCGTTAGCCCTAATGCTTTTCGTAATTTCCAGAAGCTTTATGTCGCATTGCTGCGACTTTCTTTAGGCGAGTGCCGTGATGACTGCCATTGTCCCATTTCATTCGGAAAGATGGACCCAAGTGGAGGATTGGCGGAGGCGCCGTCAGACCGGACTCAGCGCACACCTTTGGTGGCTCGCTCGCGCTGTTCGTAGAGCTCTTCAATGGTCAACTTGCGCTTTGGCGGGGGCGGAGTGGGCCCTCCTCTACTGCTCGCCACACGATTGCTGCTCGTGTTGTAGTGTTTCCAAGGCCCATTTCTCACGTCCGAAGCGGACACGAACTTCCAATCCACCTTGGCGCCGCTCTTGAGCTTGAGATAGTCCCGGATGGCGGGCGACAAATCGATGCCTGCGCTATTGTTAGATTTGTTCTTGGGCTGTGCGCGCCCGAACACGTAGGACCAATCATCGGTGACAAAGGGCCCGCAATCCTCCCATTGAGCGAAGCACATCCGATTCTTATACTTGATGGCCAACCATTGCCCCTTCAGCACCGTCCTGCCATCGGCCCGGTAGCGTTGCTTGAACCAAGGCACCACACGCCGCGCCTCCACCTTCGTGCCACTGCGATCAATGTCATTGTAAGGCAGCGCAACATAGAATGGATTCATCTTCGGAGTGAATGCCGCTGGCCGATAATTCAGCGTGCGACGCGCCGGGTTCGGATCATCGAGGCCGCCATAGGACGCTTCCCAACGAGTATCCCAAGAACTGGCGTGATTCGGCGTGGGATTCTTCGGACTCGGCGATTCGCCCACCCAGAAGATTGTCGCTGTGATCCCGCGTCGCCACGGAAAGTATTTCGGAAGGCTTCGTTGCCCATAGGACGATGAAGGTGTGTAGACCTTCGGCTTTGTCGGTTTCGGCGTGACCGGAGCCGATTTCTTGCCGCTAGATGAGGGGCGCGTATCCGCAGAAGCCGACAGCGGAAGCAGAACGAGGCCGAGCGTTGCCAAACTCACAAAGATAGTAGCATAACGAACCATGGTGCTAAAAATTTAGAGATTTCACCATCTCACGCAAGATGGAAAAGGCCGGAGATTGACCAATCATGGAATGAGTCGCTAGGCTCGACCGATGCAACCATTCTCTCGCCGACATTTCCTCAAGACCGCCAGCGCCAGTCTCGCCCTCAGTGGCGTCTCCCTGCAGGCTCAAGCACGACCTCCGATCGGGAGAGCCGGGAAACCCAGCCTGCGGCCCAGCCTCGCCGCCTACTCGTTTCGTGAGTCTTTCAAGGAGCCGAGTAAATTGGACATGTTCGGGTTCATTGACTACTGCGCGGATCACGGTCTGAAAGGCGCGGAGCTCACGAGTTACTTCTTTCCTGAGCTTGTGGATCAGGCCTACCTGCTGCGCATCAAGCAGCACGCCTTTCTCCGTGGGATCACGATCAGTGGCACGGCCATTGGGAACAATTTCGCCCTGCCACCTGGTGACGCTCTCATCCAACAAGTGGCCGATACCAAGCATTGGATCGATCGTGCGCACATCATGGGGGCTCCTCACATTCGTGTCTTCGCTGGAGCGCCCAAAGGCATCGAGCACGACGCCGCGATCAAGCAATGCATTGCTTCGCTAGAAGACTGCTGTGACTACGCGGGATCCAAGGGCATCTTTCTTGGTCTGGAGAACCACGGGGGCATCGTTGCCGAAGCGGACGCTTTGTTAGAGATTGTGCAGGCGGTCAAGAGCCCTTGGTTAGGCGTCAATCTGGATACTGGCAATTTCCGGACCGAAGATCCTTATGGCGATCTCGCCAAATGCGCGGCCTACGCTGTCAATGTGCAAGTGAAAGTCGAGATTCAGAAACGCGGTGCCGAGAAAGGCCCCGCCGATCTCCCGCGACTTATGGCCATTCTCAGGGAGGCCAATTACCAAGGCTTCGTCGTGCTCGAGTACGAGGCCAAGGAAGATCCATGGAAAGCGTTGCCTGCATTGTTAGTGAAGTTTCAGGAGCTTTGTCAGGCATAGGCTTAAGGATGAATCTCCCGTAGCTTGACTTTCCAAAGTCGAGTCGACGCACAACCCCGGTTTCGACTTTGGAAAGTCGAGCTACGCAGGCCTGTGTTAATATCTTAACACTCACGGCTTGCTTCTGGGATTGTCTGTGTTAATATCTTAACACACATGACTCCAGACCCACTCAGTCCTCGCGAACGCGAGATCATGGACGCGCTGCTCATCAGGGGCGAAGGCACAGCTCGTGAGATTCAGGACGCCCTCAAAGCTCCTCTCGCCAATGCGACCATCCGCACCATGCTCCGCATCTTGGAAAGCAAAGGCGCGGTTAAGCATCGTATGGATGGCCGCCGCTTTGTCTACCGTCCCACGCGTCCTCGCCACCAGCAGGCACGCACGGCCATGAATCGACTGGTGAAGGTCTTCTACGAAGGTTCCATCACACAGACAGTCAGCAGCTTGCTGCAAATGGGAGATAAGAAACTCAGCGATGCCGAATTGGAAGAACTCAGCGCGATGGTCGATGCCGCGAAGCGCAATCGGAGGAAGAATTCATGACATTCACCCCAACCACACTTGCTTGGGGGATTTGTCATTCTTCTGCTCGCTGGCCTTCTCACCCATCTTCTCCGCCATCGACCCAAAGCAGAGCTCCGTCTCCTCTGGTGCGGCGTTTGGCTAGCATTGGCCGTGACGCATTTCCTCAGTCCGTTGGTGCCGAAATGGGAATGGGTCATTCCTGCGCGTGCCGAGACGTTGGATCCACTCCCTTCGATGGCAGTCCCCGTGGCCGTCGCGGAGCCAATGCCAGAGTTCACCGCGATCGAGATTGTGCCATTGCCAATCGTGAAGCCTGCACGGAGTTTCGCTTCTTGGTTCGTGCTTGTTTGGTCCATCGGCGCGGTCCTTCTCTGCCTGCGCCTTCTCTTTAGCCAAGCCATGCTTTGGCGCTTGCGCCGTTCTTCGGAGGAGGTCGATGGCGGATGGCTCGCGCCTCTGTCAGAGACAGTGGAGGCACTCGGGTTACGCCGCTCGCCCCGACTTGCTCAGTCATCTCGAGTCCAAGTGCCGATGACATGGGGCTGGTTCCGTCCTATCATTCTTCTCCCGACTCATGACCAGTCACTCACCGCTGAAGAACGTCGCTTTGTGCTCGAGCATGAGTGCCTGCACATCCGCCGCCACGATGCTTTCTGGATCACCCTCGCCCATGCCACCCTCTGCCTGCACTGGCTGAACCCATTAGCTTGGTGGGGCTTACGCCGACTCCGGCTCGCTCAAGAGCAAAGTTGTGATGATAGCATCGTCATATCTCAACCAGAGAACGCCACCACCTACGCCGATTTTCTTCTGCAAACGGCCAAGCGCGCGCCTAGCGCCACACTCTTCCAACCGCTCGCTCTCGCCATGCTGCCGAAACTTCCTTCGCAGCTCAAGCAACGACTCACACACATCCTAAACACCGACATGAAACGCACCACGAACAATCGCAACCAGGCTGGCATCGTTCTGATAGTCGCCACGGTCACCGTTGTCCTCGCTAGCCTGGGATGGCGCACGGAAACCCAAGCGCATGAAGTGTCTGATCCGGATCTGAAGGTGAAGCTCGACGCCACCATGTTGGAGACGGTGACGTTTGATGGGGAATCGACCGACAAAGTCTTAGAGTTTATCAAAGAGTACGGAGCTCAATGTGAACGTGGTCATCCTGTCTGGAGGTCAGAGTGCCAGGTCGATCGATCGGCACCACGAGGAGCAAAGGATGATGATCGATCTTCAAGTTCATGTGACAGAGTGGGCGCGACTAAAGATGCTCGAAATCATGGAACGCTATCGCATCACGGAAACCAGCGAATCATCTATGCCGTCTAAAGCCGCTCATGCGACCAAGGCCGTTTTGGAAGCGGAGACTCGAATCATAGCGGCGAAGATATTCGTTCAGAATCTGTCAGAGCTGAATACCGGCGACTTCTTAAGGATTGCTGGGTCGAAACTGACTGGTGATCCATTTTTCGAAACGGCGGTCAATGCCCATCGTGAGGAACTTGCTCAGATGCGTCGATTGGAAGCAACATACCGAGATGACTCACCTCACGTGATAAAAGCGAAACAGCGCTTGGCCGAGATGGAGAAGGTACTCAGCGAGAACGTTCATGCCGCTCGAAGGTCGCTTTCTACAGAGCTTGCAATGGCCAACCAAGAGATGGTTCTAGCTGCAGAGATGCTCGAGTCCAAGAACGACGACTTGATGGATTTCAGTCGTAAACGTGCCGAATATGATCGCCACAAACGCGACTACGAACGCCAGTTGCGTGGGCTCGAAATCCTACGCGAACGTGAACTCACACAGAGGCTTGATCACCTGGAGAACCGCCCAGCGAAGATCAGTTTAGAGCTTCACGACGTCTCACTGGCAGACGCCTTGGATTACGCGGATTGTCCTATCATCTGCGGACGAATACGGTCGTCGTTGGAACGCCAGCCGAGCTGGAAGGACTCTAAACATAGTCCGGCCAGCATCGGCGCTTCGCGAGGGACACAGGCTAGAAGCCTTTTCTACACTAGCGTGTGAACCAGGAAATAAACGGGATCTTTCCTGGAGGATCTAACGTGATCATCACTTCAGAGCCTGGCAGCAGCGGCATGGCGCTTTCTTCGCCGTTGCCTCCGAGATTACCGAATGTGACCATGCGCCCACGGATCATGTGGCCACGGATCGTGGTGGAGTTGTCGGCGATCTGAGAGAGAGATTGTTGCATGGAGAGGATCGTAGCTTCCACATAAACTTTCTGGTTCTTAGGGATGGCGATGTAAACCACGTCTCCTTGTTTGAGTGTGAGAGCATCCGCTTCAGGAATGAGGGCCTCAATGGTCTTCGGAGCCTGTTTCACGATGTCCATGATGCGATCGCCGACCTTCAGCACATCGCCAGGACGTGCGTAGATTTTATCTACGAAGCCAGCATTCGTCACCGACACCGCAGACCGACGGATCTTCTCTTTGAGCAAATTGATCGTCGCATTATCACCCTCGTCCATGTTGACCTCAGACAATAGCTTCTCGATATTCGCGACAGAGGCCGCAACAAGTTTCTCAGCTTGCTCGAGCCTTTGCGTGTATGACTCCAACTCCGCAGTCAGCTTGTCGATGTTTTCCTGGGCTTCATCCACTGCTGATTGCAGTGCCTGGCCGTTTCTGACATCGCGCTTGAAGCCTTCCTTCACTTTCTCCGCAGCCGTGATCAGTTTGCTTAGACGCTGCTGATTAATTTCAATGTCAGGAATCAGAAGTCCAAACTCACGCACGTCCTGATTGAACCCTTGCAAGAGCTTGGCTCTCTCAAAGGAGGCGTTCTGTTTCTCTTTCGCAATTTCTAAGTGCAGAAGCGTGTCATCTACCTTGGCGATCACATCACCTGGACTGACAAAGACACCCTGCTCAAGCACCTTCATTTTCCCAGACTCGTCTCTCGGCACCTGAAGAGTGGTTTCGTCCGAGATGATGAGGACCAATGGCCCTTCAATCTGCGCGCTGACGGTCTCGACAGGCTTCGAAACGACTCCGCGCATCTGATGGAATTCGCCGCCCGTTTTATACGCCCAGGCTGCCAAGGCAGCGATGCCTAACCAAACGAGCAAGGGCCAACTTTCGCGGATGGCACGCCGGCGCATCAGCTTCTTTTGAAGCTTGTGATTGGGATTTGAAGATTTCTCTGCACTCATGGTTGCGTCTCGTCTTCGGATTATATTTCCACCGTGGTGCGTTGCATGACCAAGCTCACTTCGGAGATGTCCGGAAGTTTGCCTAACGCATCGACCAAGTCGGACTTGTAACTGGGATCAATGAGTCGGACACTGTAAGAGTATTCCAGCACCTCGCCCTGGATGGCCTCTCGCATCGCCACTAGTTCGACTTGGGTGGTGTAGCGCTGGAAGACATTGTCGACCAAGTTCTGACTTTCAGAGTCGGGCGGTAAGAGGAAACGCAGCAATCCCTCGAATTCTCGGCGGGACGCGAAGGGCGACCACATGAGGAAGAAGGCTGCGAAACTGAAGAAGGCGGTGCCAATCACGGCGACGTCAAAGACCTGAGATCCACAGGCGATCCCGACGGCCAGACAGCAGAAGAGGAAGATGATGTCACGTGGGTCACGAATCGGTGTCCGGAAACGGACGAAAGCCATGGCTCCCATGATGCCCAAACCGCGAGCAAGGTTATTTCCGATGGCGACGATCATGATCGTGATGACGATCGTTCCCAAGACCATGGTCTGCAGGAAGGAACGGGCGTAAGTGAAGCCCTGGTGGGTGTAGCGGTAGACCGTGGCGATGGTCATCCCGAGAACAAAGCTCATGCAGAGCGAGAAGAAGATCTCGAGAGGATCAAGACCCGTGGTGGGGCCTAGTGAGGTGAGAAAGGGTTCCATCGGCTTAGGTTAGTCGATTACGCAAAGGGGTTTCAGTTCGAAAGTTTATTAGTAAGTCGTGTTCTCCGATTGATCGGAATACATGCAGCCGCGCTGGATCGTTTCCAGTCGGTATGCCGTGGCATATTTGCAGAAGCCGGTCGTCGTCAAGTTAAAGCGTTCTACAAGTTCCAGCATCCACTTTGGCGTGTCTGACATCGCCTTCAATTCAAAGATGTAACCAGCAAAGGGTCGATTCAGCCCCGTCTGGGTGTCCATGGGCCGCCAGAGCTGCCCATCGTCTGCCACAGGGATCGTCCATTCCCGGGTCGGACGGTAGGAAATACGCCGATCGAAGGTCACACGGGCGTAGTCATCATTGGCCCCGAAATAGGATTCCCGGATGTAGCGGATGAGAATCTTGGGCCGGGCTTGAAGCCGATGCACGAGACGGCAGTATTCGAGGAAGTTGTTGTTGTCCTTCGGCGTCTTCAGCATCGGCGCCTGGTCGGGATGCGTGACGATGTAGCCGTGATGCGGGCCGCTGTAGTACTCGCCGAGGGTCATCTTGGCGCGGCTCTTGATGATGACATTGTTCACCTTCCGCTTCAGTTCGAAGAAGACTGGATGCTCAGGCTTGGTCCCGTAGGTGCGGATGCGTAATTTAAACCTGGCGAAGGACTTGCGCTCTTTGGCCAAGGCCAAATCCATCGTGGGCGTGTCCAGCTGCAAGGTGGTCACGGTGTACTCAGGTACGGCCCCTTTCCCATTCGGGTCGGGCACACAGAACGGTTTGATGAACTCTCGAATCTCCGGGACGATCTTGGGATGAATGATGTACTTCTGCTCAAACCGTTCAATGACCTGGTCCTTGACCCCTTTCCGGCTAGGGCCGAGCGGTTCCAAGCTCGTCTTGCCGGTAGGTAGGTTAGCGGTGCTCATCCAGGGAAATAGAAGGGGAAAGTTGGAAAAGCGTTCTTACGCGGAGGAGCCGAGAGCGTCAACGGAGATGTCGCGATCTCGTCAACTTGCTCGCGAAATTAAGGCTCACCTCACGTGCCGGTCATCCCGCCCTCATGGAGAACACAATTCTACTCTTCTTCTGTCCCACCGCTGCCGACCTTGAAGGCTGTCGCTATGCCCACGAAGCCGAAGAGCAGATCCATCTCTTCAGCGCCCCTCTCGATCCAATGTCGTTCGCCGATTCTGTCCGACGGTCGTCGTCTCAGGCCAATTCTTCGAACTCGACGCGCCGGGCTTGCTTTGGGAGATTCTTCGTTATCAGGTGAACCATGTTGAAGATTCGCGACGCCAAGGACTGCCAGTATGATTTGATTTCGTTGGGCGAAGTGATGCTCCGCCTGGATCCCGGTGAGGGGCGGGTGCGGACGGCGCGCTCATTTCAGGCCTGGGAGGGCGGTGGAGAATACAATGTGGCCCGCGGGCTGCGGCGTTGCTTTGGCATGCGGACGGGGGTGGTGACGGCATTTGCGGACAATGATGTGGGCCGGCTGATCGAGGACTTCATCTTGCAGGGCGGTGTCGATGTCTCTCACGTCAAGTGGGTCGATTACGATGGTGTGGGTCGCGGGGTGAGGAATGGGCTCAATTTCACAGAGCGTGGGTTCGGCGTGCGCGGTGCATTAGGCGTGCCTGATCGCGGGATCACGGCCGCGTCTCAGATGAAGCCAGGGGACATTGATTGGGATCATCTTTTCGGCGAACTCGGTGTGCGTTGGTTTCACACCGGCGGGATCTTTGCCGCTCTGTCAGAGTCGGCTGCGGACCTGACCCTGGAAGCGGTGCAAGCGGCGAACAAGCATGGGACGGTTGTGAGCTATGATCTGAATTACCGCCCGTCCCTGTGGAAAGCAATCGGTGGTCATGCCAAGGCGCAGGCAGTGAATCGGTCCATCGCGAAATATGTCGATGTGATGATCGGGAATGAAGAAGACTTCACCGCGTGCTTGGGCTTCGAGGTGGAAGGGATGGACGACAACATTTCCGAAATCGAAGTGGAGAAATTTCAGAAGATGATCTCGGAGGCGGTGAAAACATTTCCTAACTTTAAGGCGACTGCCACCACCTTACGCGGGGTGAAGACGGCCACGGTCAATGACTGGGGCGCGATCTGTTGGCACGACGGCGAGTTTCACGAAGCGATCCACCGAGAGAATCTTGAGATCATGGATCGTGTAGGCGGCGGCGATAGCTTTGCTTCCGGGCTCATCTATGGTTTTCTAACGACCAATGATCCTGGCAAAGCGGTGAACTATGGAGCGGCGCACGGTGCGTTGGCCATGACGACGCCGGGCGATACGTCGATGGCGAATCTAGGCGAGGTGGAGAAACTCATGGGCGGAGGAAGCGCTAGAGTGGTTCGATAACATTTTAAACCAATTGATAGAGCTATGAGTAACACAATGTTTGATTTGTCAGGTAAGACGGCGGTGGTCATTGGCGGCACTGGAGAACTGTGTGGAGCCATGTCCGAAGGTCTTGCCAGTGCTGGCGCAGAGGTCGTGCTCGTCGGTCGGAGTGAGGAGAAAGCAGCGGCGCGTTTGGCCAAGATCGAGTCAGCAGGAGGGAAGGCGTATTTCCTAAGCGCAGATGTGAATGATAGAGCTAGCGTGAAAGGTTTGCTAGAGGCGGTGGTGGCGCGTTCTGGCCGAGTGGATATCCTGGTCAATGGCGCAGGAGTGAACTCGCCAACGCCGTTTTTAGATATTACCGAAGAAGAGTTCGACCGGATCTGGCAGACCAATACGAAAGCTGTGTTCGTCGCGTGCCAAGTGTTCGGCGCTTATTTTATCGAGAAGAAGATCGAGGCCTCCGTCATCAATGTGGGATCGATGTCGGCAGTGACCCCATTGTCCCGCGTCTTCACCTACTCACTGACGAAAGCCGCCGTGCACAATTTGAGCAAGAACCTGGCTCGCGAATGGGCACCCAATCGGATTCGCGTGAATCTACTGGTTCCTGGGTTCTTCCCAGCAGAGCAGAATCGCAAGGTCCTGACGGAGGACCGCGTGGCGCAAATCATGGGACACACTCCAATGAAGCGCTTTGGTGATGCCCAGGAGCTTGTGGGAGCGACCTTGTTGCTGGCTTCGAATGAGGCCAGCGGCTTCATCACGGGCACGGAACTCATTGTTGATGGCGGGTTTGCGTCGATGACCATTTAGAGAATGCCCCCGGTCATATCCGATGGCGAGTCTATGGAGCAAGCCAGTTAGGCCTAACGATGCTCTCAATCAATGCCACGGGCTTGTCGAATCCTAAGAGTTCGGTGAATCGGGCCTGAATGGTGAGACGAAGCGCGTGCTTGGGCTGGCTTGATTCGCCTGTGACTGCATCCATCCGATGCGCATCCTTTTCCAAATCGAGAATCTCAGAGAATCGCAAGCGCTCATCGGGCAAATAAGCGACTCCCACAGGCCCGTCCAACGAGTATAACTGCATGGCGCGGACATGGCTGGGAGTGTCGGATTGCTTCTCGAAAGATGCGATCACGCGGAGAAGTGTTGACGATGAAGATTGGCGATCAAAGAATGTCTTCAGAGGCAAATCTCCATGCCCGGTGAGTGCTTCCCAATCTAAGAGTATCCGTTCACCCTGGCGTACGAATGGAGCCATCAGCGTGATGTTTGGACGAGGCTTCAGATGCAATTCATAGACTTCAAGTTCCTCAATGATGCGCTTATCGACATGGATGTGCCCTTTCAGATCCTCGCCGGAAACCGCCCAGAAAGGTGTGAGCGGCTCGCCTGCGTAGTAGCGCTTCATCAGCGGAAGCACGCGATCAGATTGGCGGACGAAGCCAGACTTGAGCTCGGCAGAGGGAGCTTGGAGAAACTTGATGAAAGCACCGGTGACACTCTCTGTTTTAATGTCAGGGTGTTCCTCTATCTTCGGTTCATTCATGCTCTTGGACGGTGTCCCATACTCGGCCAGCGTGGCTGCTTGAACGGTCTGATCCAAGCGATGCATGAGAAGGAAACCCAAGGTTAACAAACCCACGACACCTCCCGCCTGAAGCAGATTTCGCATCGAGTACTCTCGTAATGATAGAAAGCGCGCCTTTGCGAAGCGCGCCCAGTCTTTGTCTCCAAAGAAGGTGACGGAATCTGCCTCTTGCTTCAGCAATGGTCCGTTTCGGTCCAAGCGGAATAGCTTCTTCTCTTCCTCCTTCTTCTCAGGAATGGTGGAATCCAACAGCTTGGCTTTGTCCGAAGCTGGGAGCCCTTTGAATTCCATCATCAACCTTTCTGCGATGTTTCGCGAATGATCCGTGCGTGAAGCGATGACGGGCGCATCATGGCAGGGCTCGATCGGAATCCGAACAATCGGCGCAAATGGTTGGGAAGAATTCAGCGAAGGCGGTCCGATCGAAACATCCTCACCATGAGGCTGAGAAAGCTGGGAAGAAGGCAGCTTCAGCGGGCCCTCGCAATGAGGGCAAGGCACCACGGCCCTCTCGGCGAAGAGTGCACCGGAAAATCTGCCCTGACAGCATGGGCAGCGATAAAAAAGTGTCTTTGAATCCCCATGAACCACAACTGGGATTACTATCCTCAAATCTTAATTATCACAAATGAAATAATTGCGATAATTAATGGCTTGCTCAGGGGGCTTCAATCGTGGCGCCACGGTCCTGAAATAACAATTCAGGGAGATGCGAAGGAGAAGACGCAAGAGCTTCTTCTGATCCTGGATCTTTGAAGCGTTTTTTTAGATTCGACTGCTCCAATGGGGCCTCGGCCAAGGGCACTCGGTGGAAGTGGATCTGAAATTGGAACCGGTCGAGCCTCCAGACATCCTATGGCATGGCACCACGACGCGCTTTCTTGAAAGTATTCTGAGAGAAGGCCTCACATGTCAGTCACGGCAGCATGTTCATTTGTCAGGCGATCGAGAAACCGTGGCCAAGGGCGGGGTTCACCATGGTAAGCTTGTTATCTTGGAGATTGATGCCATGGCGATGGCCAAGGAAGGCCATGTGTTCTATCCTTCGGCAAACGGCGTTTGGCTGACGGCGGCAGTGCCGGTGAGTTATCTGAAGGTGTAGCAAGTTTCCACGCATGCTCAATCGATGCGCGGTATGGAACGCTCGGCACGGAATGCGGATGATCCCGCAGCGTCCAAGATCACCACCACCAGTTTTGACCGTCGCGTGATGGTGTCGATGACAGGAACGGAAGCATTCCGCTCAGAAGCCTTGCCGTTCATCTTGGAGAACAATGGCCAGATCGTCGTGCAACGGTCCGGCGATGGATTGATGGCCGTGAGCGATTGGTCAGTCACGGTGTATCTTTCGCGAAAGGATGCTCCCGAGGCCTACCACCAATGGCAAGCGCACCACGAGAAGTGGGATGTCGGAACTCTCTGGTTTAGAAAGAAGGCAGACTCGCGTTTGGCGATGGTCTTCAGCGCGAATAGTCACTGGTAGCGGTGATCGCTTAGCAATCTCCCGAGCTGAGCCGGCCCTTACACGCCTTGGTTGCGACTCCTGAGAACGAGATCATCGCCGTAGGAGATGACTGGAAGTTGTCTGTTTGGAGATTCTAGGCTTTGACTGACTAGGCGTAGTTCGGCTTCTGGCGGCTACCTTCTTGCCACGAGGGTGAAGGCTTTGTAGCTTATGGCCCAATGAGAAGACGCTTGGTAGTCTGCATGGGGTTGGGGCTGTTGTTATGCTGTAATGCTCAAGAAGTTGTGGAGGAGAAGGTAGTCGTAACGGACCCAGTGTGGACGGTTTCTCATGCTGGAGGCCTGGTGGCGGAGCCGTTCGATCTCATCGTGATGTGTGATGCTGCGGAGAGTGTCTTACGTTTCACTCAAGATGGTTCCATGCCTACGGTGGAAAGTGCGGTCTGGGAAGGCGGCGCGATTCGAATCGAAGAAACGACGGTGATCCGTTGCATCGCGATTGTGGGTGAGGGCATTGTCAGTCGATACGGAGTAGCGTATCTCTTAGTCGAGCCAGAGGTGGTTCGCTTTGAATCGAATCTTCCTGTAGTGGTGGTGGATTCGTTTGGCATCGATATCAATCGTGATTCTCAGTCAGACTCACGTTCGGAGAAGCGCCCGGTGTGGGCGGTTTTCGGAGAGCAGGGGGCTGAGATGATGGCGCCGCCTAACTTTTCCGGACGTGCGGGCATGCGTGTGCGAGGGCAGTCCTCGACGATGTTTCCCAAGAAGCAGTATTCCTTGGAACTCTGGGATGAGGAGGATGACGATCATGATGCTGGTTTGTTAGGCTTGCCGGAAGAGTCTGATTGGGTGCTTCATGCGCCTTACTCTGACAAAACGCTGATGCGGAATGTCCTCGCCTACCAGTGGTTCCGTGAAATGGGGCACTACGCGGTGCAGACGACGTATGTGGAACTCTTCTAGAATGCGGACGGGGACGCCGTCTCGATGGATGACTATGTGGGTGTCTACGTTCTGATGGAGAAGATCAAGCGCGATCCTGGTCGTGTCCCGATTGCCAAGCTCGATGAGACGATGATCGCTGAGCCTGAGGTTTCTGGGGGCTACATCTTTAAGAAAGACAAAGGCACGCACAATGATGTGCATTTTAATACACGCGATGGACATCAGTTTGGATTCGTGGAGCCCGATGAACCTCACGAAGCGCAAATGAGTTATTTGAGCGGTTATTTGGATTCGTTTGAACGGGCGCTCTATGGGCCTGGCTTTGCTAGTGAGGCGAATGGTTATGCGAAGTACATTGATGTGCCGTCTTTCATCGATGTGCATATTCATGTGGAGATCTGCCGCAACATTGATGGCTTTCGCTTGAGCACCTATTATCACAAAGACCGTGAGGGCAAGGTCGTGATGGGGCCGGTGTGGGACTACAATCTTTCGTTGGGAAATGCGACGATGCGTGGCGGCGAGTACCCGGATGGTTGGTATCACGACACGATCAATAGGCGAGACTACACTTACTTTGATCGCCTCTTCCAAGACCCACGCTTCGAGCTTCAGCATTGGGATCGATACTATCAACTTCGCCAATCGGTCTTTGCCACGGACAAATTGATGGAGCAGATTGATTCCATTGCGAAGATGTTAAGTGAAGCTCAAGAGCGCAATTTCAAGCTATGGCCGATTCTTGGTCAGCCCGAGTGGCAGAATCCAGAGGGAGCCTGGGATCGTAAGACGCATGCCGACGAAGTGGCGTGGCTGAAGAACTGGCTTTTTGAACGCTTGGACTGGATGGACCAGCAGTTCATGCCTCCGCCAATGATTGACTATGGCGGCGAGGCCTTGGCTTCGGGAGTTGGAGTGACTCTAACCATGTCAAATCAAAGAAGCGACGGGGAGATCATCTACTACACGTTGGACGGTTCTGATCCGCGTGACCCTAACGGAGTGCCCGCTGCGGCGTCCGTGGTCCTGTCTCCTGGCAGTGATGCGATTGTGACTCAGAGTGGGACGTTGAAGGCTCGCGTTTTCAAGACCAGCGCTGTCATAACCAGCGCTTCAGATGGTAGACAATGGGGTGCGTTGGGGGAGTCTGCCGTCGTCATCGATCCTAACCTTGCGCCGATCGTTGCGAGTCGCTCCTTGGGACTGAGTCGGCGGGCACTGTTTCTGTTGACGTTGTTGGCAGCCTTCTTGATCGCCTTTGTGGTGAAATCACGAGATCAGTGACCATTTGGCTATGCTCGGTGTCGATGAGGGTATGCAAAGGTTCCTCCCTCTTATTCTTGGTCGTTCGGTAGTGTTCTGTTTCTCCAATTGCGCCAGCGCGCAATCCGCTTCCCAAGCTGGCGTTCCCGTGGCCAAACCGGCCGTGGGCGTCGGCGTCGATGGTGGCGACGCCTTGAAGGCGCTTGATGTGACCTACAAGGCGGTCAGCATCGCCCGTATGGCCCAATTCTTAGGTCTATAGGGCCGATCCTGCTCGAGGTTGACACCGGCACTCGCCGGGGGGAAGCTAGGCTGTTTATGAAAGACAGCGTAGCGATTGGCTTGGTGCTCCTGCTCGCAGGAATAGGTGGGTATGTTCTTGGGACTTCAGGTTCCAGCAGTACAAAAGTCACGCAGGAGACCGTCGAAGGACATGGTCCTAGTCTGGGCGGTCCGCCGCGAACCTCGGATCCAGGAAATTGGCGTCAGGCTCCTGGTCGTCCCTTGTCCTTTCGTCCTGAACAGACCGAGGACGAGCGAGAAGAGTTCGAGCAGGCACTGCGGTCTCTGGGGAAAGATGCCAATCCGATTGAACGCTATGCTAGCCTGGCGAGGTTGTTAGAGAATCTCAGCCCAGAGACTCTACCGCAAGTCTTGGAAGCATTTAAGAAGATTCCTCCAACGAGCGAGTATCACAATGAGTATCAGATGCTTCTCTTTGCCTGGACCAAGTTTGATCGGGCGGGGGCCATCAAGTTCGTCGATGAGATGGCAGACAGCGGCATCGGTGGTGAGATGAGCCTTTCAAAAGAAGAACTGTTAAAGCCTGTGTTAGCCTCGTGGGCCAGTGAGAATCCGAAGCAAGCACTGGAATGGTTTCAGTATCTGCCAGAGGATCAGCAGACGCATCATCTGAAAATGAGCCTCATGTCAGGATGGGCCACGAACAATCCTAGCGAAGCCACTGAGTATCTGCAGACACAGCCAGCAGGCCAGGAACGTGAGTACCTGATCGGGCAAATCGCGGCGCAGATGTTCTCGAAGAGTCCTGCGGAAGCGTCTAGCTGGGCCGAGGGCATCGAGGATAAGAAATTCAAAGAGCAGGTGTTTGAAGAGCTTGCTGAGGACTGGGTGAGTGTGGATCCGAAGGGACTCGCGAGTTGGCTCAAAGGCCACGCGGACAAACAGTATTCGTGGGAGGCGATCGAAGATCTCGGTCGCGGTTGGGTCGCCACGGATTCCGATGCCGCCACCGCATGGTTTGAGAATCTGCCAGATGGGCAGGCGAAGCAGAAGGGGATTGAGAAGATGGCGCAGAGTTGGGCTGAGAATGATCTGCTTGCGATGGGTGAGTGGCTGAATGGCTTGCCAGATTCACCCACCACGGATCGAGGGGTGAAGGCCTACTCGGAACGTTTGATGGATCAGGCGCCCGCGTCCGCGTTGGATTCTGCCATGAGCATCACGGATGATGGCATTCGGAATAAGACTGTACAAGAGATTTCGCAACAATGGTTCAATGAGGATCCTGACTCCGCCATTTCCTGGGCGAACAATAACAGTTATCCCCCAGAAGCCATGGAACGCACCTTAGAGAATCTGGCAGAGATGACGGCCGATCAACTCCAGCAGATCGGCAAAGAGATCAACCGCGATCAGATTCCTCCGGAACAGATGGTGTCGCTGAAACAACAGCAGGCGCTCTTGCAGGAACAGGCCAACCAGTTGAAGCAAGCCTTGCCCCAAGAGGATGGCGCGTCGAACGGCGGCTAGGGGGGGGCTAGTTGCTCATCTGTGTTATGTTAGAAGCTATAGGCTTCGGCGCTTCGCGATTGGTCACAGGCTGGAAGCCTATGCTACCATTCAAGCGCAGAGTAGCCTGGGCGAATGCCGAAATACAGTGATGTGCTAGTTGCCTCGTGCGGCTTTCAACATGCTCGCGGTGCGTTTGGCCTCGTCTGTGGCGATACGGCCTGCGGCGAGCCTTTGGCTTTCTCGGCGAGTTCTGTGTAGCGTTTCGCGACGCTTTCTAACGTTGGAACGAATCGGTCTTTGATCTCTCGACGGAGGATGTCGCGGGATTGGTCTTTCCAGGCTTTCTCGGCGGCGACTTCAGAGTTTGCTAACAGTTTGGTGATCTGTGTTTCGATGGATTGATTGACATCATTTCCGAAGGCCTTGGTGAAGGGCGCTTCCTGAAGATCTTTCCACGCATACCATTGGTTCACGGGATCTTTGATGCTTTGGATTTCGGTCATACGTTGAGCAATCCATGGTTTCGCATCTGCATGGGAGATCCTTGCTTGGATGACGAGCCATTGGGTGATGCCCGTGGGGCGGGCCTTGGGATAGGCGTCGTCCGTGTCTGGCCAGGCTTCGAGGGTCACGTCAGCGTCACGTTTGCGGAAGTGGACCAGGGCGCGGAGTGACTGCGGGTAGTTTCCGTCATTGCGACCGACGCCGACGCCGAGGTAGATGGGCTTTATTGGTGGTGAAGGGTTTCACGTCAGGTTCGTTTCGGCCATGAAAGACACCTGCGCTTAACACAAGGCCTCCGGCGAGTGTGCAATCCCGTTCCAAGAGAAGTGAGGTGAACCAGCCTCCTTTGCTGAATCCAGCGACAAAGATGCCCGCCGGATCGGCTGCCTGTTCGTTGACTAACCTTGCCTTCAATGTGTTTAGTTGTGAGAGTTCTGTGGAAATGGACTCTTCTGTTTGCTGGAAACGTCTTTGCTGGGCGAAGGTCATGCCGACGAGGACCAAGTGCTTTCCTTCCGTGGCGGATTTGATGAGGCCGATCGTGGGCCGCCCGTTCGTGCCATGAAAGTAGACAATGGCGGGCCATTTCTGGTTGGGCGGCGGTGTTTCGTCGGATGTCCAGAGAGGAAGGGTGGTATCCAGTTCCGGCCACGAAAGTTCGGAATGTTCGGCCTGCGCCATGGTGAAGGCCGTGAGAAACAGAATGGTGAGACGTTTCATGAGACAATTTCGGTTAGGAAAGTGGGAAAATCGTTCCATTCCCACGGGACGCGATGGCCGCAGTTAGGGGCTTCCACATAAGTTCCGTGAGGGAGACGTCGGACGGCTTCATTGCCGAGGGCGCCGAACTTGGGGTCGGTCTCTCCACAGAGCCATAGGACGGGTGTCCTGATCTCGGCGAGCCGGTCCCAGAGGGATTCCTGATGCCCAAGGGACCAGTCCTCAAATCCACGGGCCATGCCGGGCTTGAACGCGGAAGGCGTTTTGTCAGAAGTGTTTGCGAATACCGGCTGGGTATTCCATTCGCACATGACATCTTGGAATGGCTCCGTCTGGAAACGGGTGAGCCAGGTTGCGTCGCATTCTTGACGGCGTCGCCTTTGACTTTCGTCATGGAGTCCCGGGTGCGCGGAGATGATGATGGCTTTCTTCCAAAGGGTGGGTGCGGCGAGGAGCGCGTGAAGCGCGAGTCGACCGCCCATGGAGTAGCCTAACAAGATAGGCGTGGGATCTATCTTGGCGACAGTCGCCGTCCATTCGGTGGCCCAATGATGCATGTCACCGGCTTGCGGGGTCTGCCAAAGATCGACCGCATGCGCTTCGTCATCGACCAAGCCGTCCCAATCGCGGAACGAGCCCAAGGCCCCGTGGAGACACCACAGCATCCTAACTAATTGGGTTGTTGAAAAACTTGATTGAGGCGTTCGCGCTGTTCGCCTGTGAGGGTGGCCGCCTCAAATGTGGCTTGCGCTGCTTGCGGGTCGCTCTCATTCCATTGCGCTAACACATGATGCATCATGTTGGTTTGGTGTTCGACATCGCTCGCGCTCATGGCCCATTGAAAGGCCGCATCGGGATTGCTGGTCGTGATCCGATCGACCAAGCGCTCGGCTGCCATGTCACGTGTCGCGCCTGCAGGTAGGCTTCCAATCCATTCGGAGGCGGCGAGAGAATCCACTTCTGCCCATTCGGAGGCGACGCTCCCGATGGCATGGCGATTCGCCTCGGAATCTGGTGACATGCTTTGAACCCAATCGGCCGCAGATTGCGGATCCTGGCGGGCCCACGTGTGGGCCACTGCCTCGATGGCTTTTACTTGATCCCTGCCTGACAATGTCTCCGTCCAAGCGAGGGCGGAGGCAACGTCTTCTCTGGCCCATTGATGGGCGATCTCGCGGACAAACTCGTTGGATTCTGTGCCTAGGGAAGTCTGTGAGACGATGCTTGCGGCGGCGGCGGGGTCATGATGGGCGAGACCGTTGAGGACGCCTGCAAGTGCTCGAGCTCCATGGTTCTGTGAATCTAGAGACTGCGCCCATTCAAGGGCGGCGGTGGGGTCTTGCTGTGACCAGCTTTCACCGATAGCGCGCATGACATTTCCATTCTGCGAGGATCCTTGGGCGAAGGCGGCTGCAGACAACGGATCGCGTTCGACCCAGTTGTGATAGAGTGGGTGATCGTAGGCAGACGATCCTTGAGTGGCTAAGAACTCTGATAGAACTGGTAGTTCGGAGAGGTCGGCGTTGTGCGCCATGGCACTGACGGCTTCCTCTCGTTGACGTCTTGTTTGTAACTGTGAGAATGCGGACGTGGCCAGACCGAGATCTTGTTCCGCAAGTTTTGAGAAAGCGTTGTGGATGACGTGACTCTGGAGACGGGCATTCTTCTCTTGAAGCACGCTCTCAAGGGCTTTTGCCGGATCGGCGCGTGCCCATCGTTCATAGAGCACTTGTTTGAGGGGGCGAGCGCGCGGGTCATCGTTCTCCAACTTGCGCAACTCGTTCAGAAGATGAGGGATCTCATCGGAAGAGAAAGGAGCGAGTGCTCGATGCATGTCTTCTCTTTTCCCAGAGAGATCTAGCAGTTGTGCTAGTGAGCGCTTCTCAGTGTGGCGCGTGTGTTGATCTTCTTTCTCTTGATTCGGCTGAGCATTGGCGACGGCTTGCTCTGAGATGGGCAGAATGGAGCGTGTCGAAAGGGTGGGGGACGGTGCTGCCACGGATTGGTTAGGCTTTAGCTGTCGCTCCACCCACATGCCCAAGCTGAATGCGCCGAGTACGAGCAGAAGCAACGGAAGACGTTTCATGAGGTCTTCAGCTTAACCTCAGACTGGCGATTCGTAAATCTTTATACGAATTCTGTGGTGAGGAGGCCGGGATGGCGGGAAGCGTCCCTTCTCGGGCCGCTTCGACAAAGTCTTTCAGATGGGATTCATGCCCGGCAGTGTCGGTGACGGCCGCGCTGGCGATGCTACTGTGGACTTCGAAATCCGGAATCAGCATTGGGTGGCCAGAGGCGAATCTGATGGTAGACTTCCGAAGGTTCCGAGGTCCCACCCGATGGACGCCCGGCTATGCCGTGGGGGACCTGGGAAGTGGTTGATGGTTGATGGGTGAATGATAGTCTCCTCTTCGTTTGGCACTGGAAAACCTAACGGATGAGGATTACCGCATCCACGGATCAGGGCAGAATGAAACTGGATTCGGCGGAATCGTTTCGCCAGAAAGAATCATTCTCACGATGAGTAGGAGTGGTTCTTGAATCGATCTTCTCACAGATCAAGTCAGCCGACTGAGCATCATGGAGGCGAGGCTGAGCACGAGGAAGAATCCGAACATGTCGGTGCAGGTGGTGAGAATCGGCCCGGAGGCTAGGGCTGGGTCGACCTTAAAGCGTTTCATGACCAGAGGAACAAGGCCGCCAATGAGCACGGAAACGATGGTGTTCAATGCGAGTGCTCCCCCGATGACTAGGCTCAGATAGAGATTCCCTTTCATGAGAAATACGATGATTCCGAGGACAATCCCTAACGTGACTCCATTGAAAAACCCTAACAAGCCTTCTTTAAGGATCACGCGCATATAGTCACGAGGCTTGAGGATGCCCAATGTCAGCTCGCGAATGCTCACGGCCACGGCTTGGTTTCCTGAACAGCCGCTCATGTCGGAGACGACGGGAAGGAAGATGGCAAGGGCGACGACGGCTTGCAGTGTGTCCTCGTAGGCGGCGATGACGCTGGCGGCGATGAGATTCAAGACGATGTTAGGCGCCAGCCAAGAGAAGCGCCGCACACAACGTTCTCTCAGCGGCATGCTGCGCAATTCTTCCCCTGAAACGATGCCTCGCGATTTCAGATAGGAATCTTTTTGGCGTTCCGCTAGAGCCTCTTGCACATCTTCGCGGGAAATGACTCCGCGCAGTGTCCCAGCCTCATCGACCACGGGGAGGCCAAGATACGGTTTCGCTTCGAAGATATCGTCGAGTTCTTCCAAGGATCGATGGACCGAGACGTTGAAGGGATCAGGAATCATCACCTCTTCAATCGGCAGTGTGGACTTGCGTAAGACCAGATCGCGTAGACGAAGAACGCCGATCAGTTTGTCGGTCTCGTCCGTCACGTAGACATACTGGATGTCAGGCTCATCTTCCGTCTCGGCGATCTCGCTGAGCCCATGGACAACATCGCGGATGGTGTGGCCTCGATGAAACGAAAAGATATCGGAATTCATCAAGCCGCCGGCGGTGTCCCAAGCGTAGGCGAGACGCTCCTGAAGGTGGAGCTGCTCTTCGGCGTCCTCGACCTCTGCTAGGATGGCGGCGGAATCCTCCGCATCCATCTCGCGCAAGAGGTCGCCACCAAGTTCTTCTGAGAGTTCGTGAAGAATGCTGGCGGCTTTGTCCGCAGGGAGGTCTTCCAAGACCTCGACGGCCTGAGCCTCGGCTAGATGCTCAACCAGCTCGGCCGCATCGATCGAAGGCAATAAGGCAAGCAAGGCTTCCCGTTGGCCAGCCGAAAGACGGTCCACCGCTCGGCGTTGGTCGTCAATCGACAGCGGCGAAAGCAATGTCAGGACGGCTTCGGAATCTTGCTGTTTTAGAGAATCCACCAAGGCTTCTTGCAATTCTCTGGCGGCGGCCTCTGGCATGGCACCACAGTTAGCGGGCGAATGGCGGGACGCTAGCGACTTTGTTGGGAAGTCGCTGGCCTGGATTACAATCGAAACGGGAAGTTCTAGTCGCCTCGGCCTCGCACCCGTATAGCGTCTATGCATGAATAAGAAATGGAAGGTCGGGACCTACTTCGGGGTCGGTGTCTTTGTGCACTGGACCTTTGTGTTGCTCCTGGGCTGGATCTTGCTTGCTGGAGGGGGAATGGAGGACCTTGTGTTTGTTGCCGCGATCTTTGCGTGCGTTGTGGCCCATGAATATGGGCACGTCCTGATGGCGCGTCGTTACGGGATCGGGACGAGAGACGTCACACTCTACCCAATCGGCGGGGTTGCTTCACTCAATGCCATGCCGAAGAAGCCTCGCGAAGAGATCGCGGTCGCGCTCGCGGGGCCGGCGGTCAATGTGGTCATCGCTGCAGTCATCGCGCTTTTCCTTTTCATCATGAGTCAGTGGGATGGTGCGTTCGTTTCACTGGGCGGCTTTCTGACGGAGCTGGCGTTGATCAATGTGATCTTGGCTTTGTTCAATCTCATTCCCGCTTTTCCCATGGATGGCGGTCGGGTGCTTCGCGCTTGGCTCGCTCGCAAGAACGACTATGCTGATGCCACTGACAAAGCCGCCAAAGTGGGTCGATTCATCGCCGGCATCTTCGCTGTGATTGCGATCGCCAAGGGCCTGCCGATGTTCTTCATCCTGGCCGCCTTTATATACGTCGTGGCGGGCGCGGAGCGTCAGCGTGCCTTCATGGAACGCGATGCTCAAACGATAGGCTCTCGCTGGCAGTTCAGCGGATCTTCCTTCCGATTTCCGAGTGGGAGGACCGTGCAAGCCACTCCTCGAGTGCCGAGACCGACGAGACCGACGAGAGGGGACGTGATTGACGTCGACGTGATTCCGTAGAGGGGCTAAAAGAAAGAGTTAGGCAAGGGCGGGGCGAAATGTGTTGGCCTTGCCGTTGGAAACTCTTTGGGTTAGTCCTAGAGGGAGCGCGACTGACTGGACGAGAAACGGGATTCCGAAATATCAAGGAGCCTTGGATAATGATCGTTCCTTTGAGCTGCGACTATCACCCTGTCTTCTTTTATGTATCAGCGTCTATTCGCCCTCGCGTTAGGATACTGCCTCATGGGCTGTGTCTCCCTCTTGTCCGTGCATGCCCAAGTCGATGAGGTCGAAGGAAGAGGAACCGACCTTGGACTGACGGATGAAGTGGATGGGATCGTTCACCTTGCTGTCTCGAATCCTCATAGGATTCGTCGTTATGATACGGTGAAAAGGAATTGGATCAATCCGATCAAGCTATCTTCGGCTCCGGATGCGATTGCCGCGACTTCTCTCGGAACCTACGGCGCTTTTGGCGATGCCCTTGTGATCGTGGGATCGGATCGCGAAGAGGCGACCATTCTCCGAACTAGTTCTCCGATTATCAGCTTGGCAAAGGTTGCTGAGGTCCGAACCAATTCTGGTCCGATCATCGGTCCCTCAACGTTCAAAGATGTGTTAGTCATTGTTTCAGAGACGGAATTGGTGACTTACGACCTTTCATTCGGTCGCGAGATCAGTCGCCGAGACTTGACGGGAGACTCTGAGACGATCCTTCCACTTTATGAGGCAGTGGGGAGTGATTCTGCTGGCGCGTATACGGCTTGCATCCTGATGAGCCCCGCTTGCTTGCTTACCAACTCACCGACAATGGGCAGGTGGTGTTGATGCATCGAGGGCCTACGCTGGTGCTTGCGCAAGAGGGGCCTCTTCGTGTGGATCCAGATAGAAGCCGGGTGATCGATCGTTCCGGTCGAATCTATAGCAGCGTTAACCTCGCGCCGATTGGAGATCTGGAGTTGGAAACGGAGGATATCACGTTTCTCAAGGATCGTGGTGGGTTGGTTGCTTTGCGAGGAGAGGAATTATTCTCTTACGATCGAGCGCTGGAGAGAAAGGAGACCTTTCCTTTGAATCGTATCGGGAACCATGTGGCTGCATCCGAAGTGCATCTCTTCGTCTTCTCTGCGGATCCTGATTGGAATCAGTCTTACTTTGTGAGAGAGTTCACGGTTGAGGACGTCGTGGAGGGCGCCGCTGTTCATTGGACGACATTGCCCAAGTCGGAACTCACATTGGGTGCAACCAAAGCGCTCGCCATCCATCCGGTGATCATGCACATGCCGCCGAAATATGATCTCTTGGTTCGGTCCGTGTCTGGATTGCCGAACTATCCCATCCGATTGCGCGAAACCCCTGTCGATATCGCCACGAGCCCCGGAGATCTCTACACCTACGTGGCCTCCGCTTCCAAGATCACCCGTATCGAAACCAAGGCGACCCAACCTATCGAGCTCAATCACATTGATGCCGATGGTGAAGTCACGGCACTCGTGCGTCTGGGAGAGTATTTGTTCGTGGAGACTGGTGGTGCCTTTCCCCGCTTCTTTGTCTATGATAGTCAAGGCACGTTTCTCGATAGTCTATTCTATCCTGAAGGAGGCGTTGGTTTCACGGCCCTTTCGAACGAATCCCGGATCTATTTCCTCACGGCCACGGCAATTGGCACGTCTCTCCATCAGCGATGATGGGTTGTTTGAGGGTGAACCTACGCTATCGGAGCAGACCCTTCCTAACTACTCCGAGAAGGTCCATGTCTTCAACTCTGGAGACAAAGTCATCGTCGGAAAGGGGGACATCTTTGATGCCAACGACCTCTCTTATATTGCTTCGTTAGAGATCGGCGCGCTTGATTATGTTACGTGGCCTCGGATTCTTGGAACGCTTCTGCGCATTGGCGGTGCTTCGCAACTCGAATACTGGGATACCAATACCTTAGAACGGATAGGCGCGAAACGGCTATCGACCAGCCTTGAGCGTTCTCAACGGTTACTTACTGCGGGGCTATTGCAAATCGTGTGGCCGGCTGGGCTCACGACCACCATCTCATTGTTTGCGGATGAACCGCCGCCACCGCCTCCGCCCGCGCCTGAGCCGAATGCTGGCCTTGGGCTTGAGATTGTCAGGCACGATGCGAATGGGCTCAGGTTGCGATGGGACAAAGCGTCCTCTTCGGAACTAAGATTCTCCATTGAGTCGAGCCGAGTTGAATTC